>NZ_JBIWOE010000022.1:0-66610 GCF_044767585.1 Streptomyces sp. NPDC101225 | reverse complement strand
CCGGGCGGGGGGGGGGGGGGGGGGGGGGGGGCGGGCGGGGGGGGGGGGGGGGGCCGGGGGGGCGCCCGCGCCGCCCCCCCCCCCCCCGCGGGGGGGGGGGGGCCCCCCCCGCGCCCGTTCCAGATCCTCACCGTGCGGCTGCGACCGGAGTGACTACCTGGCCCCCGCGCCCTTCTCGCCGATGTGGACGATCTTGCGGCTGTCGCGGGCCATGTCGACCACCAGCTCGCTGGTGCTGTGCCGGCTCCAGGTGAGGGTGACGACGGCCTCCGTGCGGTGCGCGGTGCTGCCGTGGGCGGTGACCTTCCAGGCGAGCGGCACGTTCTGGGCCCGCAGGACGCCGTCGGCGTGCTCCTTGTCCTCCCAGGCGGCCAGCTTCCGCTGGAAGCCGGCGGTGAGGTAGTGGCCGCGCAGCGCCGTGCCGAGGTCGCCGCCGTCCTCGTCGGTCACCGCGTCGATGTAGGCGCCGTAGAAGTCCGCGATGCGGGTGACGTCGTCGGACGGCTTGCCGCTGACGGTGCGCGGCGTGCCGGCGGAGGCCGTGGCGGTGGCGCCGAGGCCGAGGGCGACGGCGAGGACACCGGCGGTCAGGACGGTGCGGGTCTTGCTGGACATGTGTGTTCCCCGTTTTCCGGTAGGTGCTGCGATCGTTTGGGTGCGGCGGTCGTTGCGGTCGTCTCCCCGGGCCGCCCTCCCGACCCCCGTGGCGAGAGGGCGGCCCCGGTGCCGCGGTCAGTGGAGCTTGTTCACGGCCGTGACGGTCGTCTTCTTGAAGGCCTTCACCGGGGCGCCGTCGAAGCCGCCCAGCTGCCCCCAGTGCACGACCGTGACGGTCCTGCCGTCCCGCCCCGCCGACAGGAGCCGGACGTCGCTGGCGCCCCAGGAGGTCTCGGTGTGCAGCCCGTAGACGTGGGCGCCCTCCTCGACGGCGAGCCGGCCGTAGTCCCGCCCCGTCGCCCCGGTCTCCGGATCGGCCGCCTCGATCCGCCGCGGACAGGACCTGATGTCCTTGTCCAGGGCCTTGACCAGGGCCTTGGCCGAGCGGACGTCGGGCAGCACGACGGTGATCTGGCGGGCGTCGGTGTCGAGGTCGGTGCGGAAGTCGCGGTGCCAGGCCCGCTCGTGCCCCGGCAGGGCGCGCAGGCAGGTGTCCCCCTCCGTGTCCTCCGGCACACCGGCGGCGACCATGTCCGCCGTCCAGGACGAGGAGGGGTGCGGCGGCAGGTCCCGGGCCGCGAGGAAGCCGGGTGTGCTGCGCGCCGCGTGCGCCGGGGCGGCGAGTGCGGTGCCGAGGGCGAGGCCCGCGGCGGAGAGTGCGAGGAGCGCGCCTGCTCGGGTGCGCTTGGGCATGGATGTCCCCCGTGGATGAGTGCGTGCCGTGGATGAGTGCGTGGGTCGAGAATCGGTGCATGGGTGCGGGATGCCGCCCGGCCGGCGGATGGTCCGTCCGGGTCCGGTCGGTGCGGCACCAAGAGCATCGGCCGCCCCGGGGGCCCGGCGCAACGGCAGGCGGCCGATCGGCGACGGTGGAACCATCCCAGCCCATCTGACGTGCAGGTATATGAGTGCCTGGGATACGGGGACACGGTCGACGACGGGGGAAGAGTGGAGACTCGGGACGACGTCGAGGAGTTCGCGGCGCTGCTGCGCCGGCTGAAGGCGCGCACGGACCGGAGCTACGGCTCGCTGGCCCGCCGCCTGGGCATGAACACCTCGACGCTGCACCGGTACTGCGCGGGCGAGGCGGTGCCCCAGGACTTCGCCCCCGTCGAACGGCTCGCGGCCTTCTGCGCGGCGACCGCCGACGAGCGCCTCGAACTGCACCGCCGGTGGCTGCTGGCGGTGGCGGCACGCCGACGGCCTCGGACCACGGACACGACCACCGACGTGGCGGCCGACCGGGCGCCGACCTCCGGCACGGCGAACGCGGGCCCCGAAAGCGAGGGTGCCTCGCCGACGGACGAGGGCCCCGAAGGCGGCCGTACGTCGCCGACGGACACCGAACCCCAAAGCAACGCCACCTCCCCGCAGAACGCGGCGCCCGACATCAACGACACCTCACCTGCGGACGGGACGCCCGGCGCCGCCGACACCTCACCGACGGACACCGAACCCCAAAGCAACGCCACCTCCCCGCAGAACGCGGCGTCCAGCGCCAACGGTGCCTCACCTGCGGACGCGACGCCCGGCGCCGACGATGTCTCGTCGGTGGACGTGGAGCGCCCCGTCCCGGCCGCCCGCCCCTGGTACCGCCGTCGGCGGGTCCTCGCGTCCGCCGCCGTCGCCTGTGCGCTGCTCGCCACGATCGGCGGGCTGTCGGCCCTGTCGAAGGGTCGCTCCTCGGAGGCCGCCGGGCCGCGTTCCTCCGCGCGGCCCGGGACCAGCGCTCCCGCGGCGCCGCACGGTTCGTCGAAGCCGAAGCCGTCCGCGAGTCCGTCTCCCGCCGGCGCCCCGGGCGCGTCCGCGTCCGGCACCGGGAAGAAGACCGCCGGCCGGTCCGCCGGTCCCGGCCAGGACCCCACCGGCGCCGGCCGTCCGGTCACCGCGGTGCCCCTGGCCTGGCACGCGGACTCCCAGGTCTGGCAGAACGGCTGCGGCCACGACTACGTCGTCGACAAGACGCCCGCGCAGGTCCCGCCGCCCCCGGTGCAGCAGGACGCCGGGACCTGGGCGGCCACGCAGGGCGCGGTGCACGGACGGCAGACGATGGTGCAGATCTCGGTGCAGGGCCGGTCCTCCACCGCCGTGGTCCTGGAGGCGCTGCGCGTCCGCGTCGTCAGCCGCGGCACCCCGGCCGCGGGCAGCGCGTACGCCATGGACCAGGGCTGCGGGGGCGAGCTGACCCCGCGCAGCTTCACCGTGAACCTCGACGCCGACCGCCCCGTCGCCCGCCCGAAGGACGGCGCGGACAGCCGGCACACCCTCCCCGCCGTGCACTTCCCCTACCGCGTCTCGGCCGAGGACCCGGAGGTGCTGCTGGTCGACGCGACGACCCAGACCTACGACGCGCGCTGGTACCTGGAGCTCGACTGGTCCTGCCAGGGCAGCAGCGGCACGTTGCGCATCGACGACCACGGCCGCCCGTTCCGCACGAGCGGCATCAAGGGCATGCCGCGCTACTGGTACGGCACGAACGGCTCCGGCGAGCGCGCCTGGGTGCCCTACGACAGCTGAGTCCCCGCTACGGCCGCGGCATGTTGCGCAGGTTGGAGCGGGCCATCTGCACCATGCGGCCGACTCCGCCGTCCAGCACGATCTTCGAGGCGGACAGGGCGAAACCGGTCACCATCTCGGCGCTGATCTTCGGCGGGATGGACAGGGCGTTGGGGTCGGTGACGATGTCGACGAGCGCCGGGCCCTTGTGCTTGAAGGCGTCCTTCAGCGCGCCGCGGAGGTCCTTGGGCTTCTCGACCCGCACCCCGTGGGCCCCGCAGGCGCGGGCGACGGCCGCGAAGTCGGGGTTGTTGTTCGTGGTGCCGTAGGAGGGAAGACCGGCGACCAGCATCTCCAGTTCGACCATGCCGAGCGAGGAGTTGTTGAAGAGGACGACCTTCACCGGGAGGTCGTGCTGCACCAGGGTCAGGAAGTCGCCCATCAGCATGGAGAATCCGCCGTCCCCGGACATCGAGACGACCTGCCGGCCGCGGTCGGTGAACTGGGCCCCGATCGCCATCGGCAGCGCGTTCGCCATCGAGCCGTGGGAGAAGGAACCGATGATGCGGCGGCGGCCGTTGGGAGAGACGTAGCGTGCGGCCCAGACGTTGCACATACCGGTGTCGACGGTGAACACCGCGTCCTCGTCGGCGAGTTCGTCGAGCACGGACGCCACGTACTCCGGGTGGATGGGCACGTGCTTGTCGACCTTGCGCGTGTAGGCCTTCACCACCCCCTCCAGCGCGTCCGCGTGCTTCTTGAGCATCCGGTCCAGGAAGCGCCGGTTCTGCTTGGCCCGCACCCGCGGGATCAGACAGCGCAGCGTCTCCCGCACATCGCCCCACACGGCCAGGTCGAGCTTGGAGCGGCGGCCCAGGTGCTCGGGCCGGATGTCGATCTGCGCGATCTGGACGTCGTCGGGGAGGAAGGCGTTGTACGGGAAGTCGGTGCCGAGCAGGATCAGCAGGTCGCACTCGTGGGTGGCCTCGTAGGCGGCGCCGTAGCCGAGCAGTCCGCTCATGCCCACGTCGTAGGGGTTGTCGTACTGGATCCACTCCTTGCCCCGAAGGGCGTGTCCCACGGGCGACTTGACCTTGCCGGCGAACTCCATGACCTCGGCGTGGGCGCCCGCCGTGCCGCTGCCGCAGAACAGGGTGACCTTCTCGGCGCGGTCGATCATGTCGACGAGGCGGTCGATCTCGGCGTCGCCGGGGCGGACGCCGGGCCGGGAGGTGACCAGGGCGGTCTCGGCGGCACGCTCCGGGGCGGGCTGGTCGGCGATGTCCCCGGGCAGGGAGACGACGCTGACGCCGCTGAGCCCGACCGCGTTCTGGATCGCGGTCGTCAGCAGGCGCGGCATCTGCTTCGGGGTGGAGATGAGCTCGCTGTAGTGGCTGCACTCGCGGAACAGCTGGTCGGGATGGGTCTCCTGGAAGTAGCCGAGGCCGATCTCGCTGGACGGGATGTGCGAGGCCAGGGCGAGGACGGGCGCCATCGAGCGGTGGGCGTCGTACAGGCCGTTGATGAGGTGGAGGTTGCCGGGCCCGCAGGAGCCGGCGCAGGCGGCCAGCCGTCCGGTGATCTGGGCCTCCGCGCCGGCCGCGAAGGCGGCGGTCTCCTCGTGACGGACGTGCACCCAGTCGATGGCGGCGTTGCGGCGTACGGCGTCCACCACCGGGTTGAGGCTGTCGCCGACGACGCCGTAGAGGCGCTTGACTCCGGCGCGGACGAGGATGTCGACGAACTGCTCGGCGACGTTCTGCTTGGCCATGGCGGTCAGTGCCCTTCGGTCTCCGCGGTCTGCGTCTTTCGGATCCCTCCGGGTCCATCAATTCACAGCGCGGACCCTCACGCCTCCCAAACTGCTGCGGCCGTACGGTCGTCCGCGTACCCCTTGACCCTGACCTGGGTGTCGGCGAGGAACGAGGCGAGACCGGGCGGGTTGGCTCCCGCCCACCGGGTCGCCAGGTGGCGGCACAGGTCGGGCTCGCCACGCAGGGGTTCGGCGAGACCGCCGGTGCACATCAGCAGCGCGTCACCCGTGCGGGCGACGGAGGCACGGAACCGGAAGGGCTCGCGGGGCGGTTCGGGGGCGGGGTCGTAGGGGCTCGGGGGCGTGGGGATGCCGAGGTCCATGGTGAGCCGGTCGCCGTCGGGGGTCTCGGCGGGCAGCGAGCCGAAGCCGACGACGGGTTCGCCGGCGACCTCGCCGACGCGCGGCTCGATGTCCTGCCAGTCGCCGTCGCGCAGCCGGAACAGTCCGCCGCCGCCCACGCCGAAGAAGACGCGGGTACGGCACTCCGGGTCGGCCGGCAGCAGCAGGCAGCGCAGGGTGGCGGCGTACTCCTCCGGCTCGATGCCCTGCTCGGCGGCGCTCGCGCGGAGCTTGCCGAGGCTGCGGTCGGTGAGGCGGTGCAGGCCCGACTTGAGATCGCCGCGCCGGCCGGCCCTGATGTCCTCGGCGAGCCGGGCGTGACTGCGGCCGACGGCCCGGCCGATCCAGTGGCAGGCCTCGGCGGCCGCCCGGTGCGCGCCCGGTGTGGCGCGGGCGCCGGTGGCCATCGCGACCAGGACCAGGGCCTGTTCGCCGGTGCCGAAGCGGGCGGTGAGGAGGGAGTCGCGGCGCGGCTCGCCGCGGTAGCGCGCGGAGTCCCCGCGGACGGAGGCGGCGCGCAGGACGCAGGCGCCGTAGCGGGCGCCGTCGAGCACGGTGTCCGCGACGAGGTCGTCGAGGTCGTCCGGGTCGGCGGGCGGCAGCGCGGTGGGCTCGGCCTCGTAGGTGGGCGGGCCCGAGCCCACGTAGTCGACCGGGGACGGCGGGAGGGTGGGGACGTCCGGACGGGTGGCCGTGCGGACGGCCCGTCCGCCGGCCGCGGGCTCCCCGGGCGGATCGGCCGCGGCGCCACCGGTGTCCGCAGCGGGGTCCGTCGGGGAGGAAGTGGAGGCGGGGGCCGGCGTGGCGGGCGTCTCCGTGGAGGTGCCCGGCGTGACGGGCGTCTCCGTGGAGGTGCGGCCGCCGGTCTGGGCGGTGACCGGTGCCGGGCCCGCGGGCGCGGCCGCCGGCGGCTCCCAGGGGACCCGCTGCGGGGCGATCGCGGCGCGGGGCGGTGCCTGGGCCGCCCCGGCGTCCTCGTGCTCGGGTGCGCCCACGGCTCCCGAGGCCGAGGCGAACCGGTCGTCCAGGGTGTCGGGCGCGGGTGCGGGCCCCGTGTCCTCGGTGGCCTCGTCGTACAGCTGTCCCCACCAGTCGTCGTCGTGACCGGTGGGACTTCCCCCCTGCTGGCTCATGCCCCCAATTGTCCACCGACCGGGCCGTAGGGAAACGGGGCATCGGGAAAATCGGGCACGGCACTCCGCCTCGAACGGCGCGCTCTCCGCCTCGAACGGCGCGTCGGGGGGACCGTCGAACGGCAGTGCGTCAAGGCCGCCGGGCGGTTCCACCCCCCACGGGAGAACCACCCGGCGACGTGGAAGTGACCCGGGTCCGAATCCCCTTCGTGCCGGCGCTGCGCCGACGGCACGTCTCGGGCCCGGGTCACGCTCTGGACGCCCGGATCACGCCACGGTGCCGGTCGGCCGGACCCGAGTGCGGCCGCTGTCCCCGGCCCTCGGCCGTGCGCCGCCGACGTGCCCCCTGCGCCTCGCACCCGTGCTGATCAACCCAGGCGTGCCCACACCTTGGCAGAGTGCCGGGTGATACGGCGATGATGTGCCGAGGCGGGTTTGCGCCGTGGCTGTTTCCCGCCACCGCGCACCCCGCGCGGAACTCCGGGGAGGGCGGGAAACCGATGCTGGGCGCGCTGGGGCTGGACGAGACGCACGAGGCGGCGTACCGGGCGCTGGTGTCCGTGGGCGCCGCCGACGTGCCCGATCTCGCACGGCGGCTGGTGCTCGGCGAACAGGACACGGAGCGCGCGCTGCGCCGGCTGGAGCGGCACGGGCTCGCCGCGCAGTCCTCGGCCCGGCCGGGGCGCTGGGTGGCGGCACCGCCCGCGGTGGCGCTGGGGGCGCTGCTCACCCAGCAGCGGCACGAGCTGGAGCAGGCGGAGCTGGCGGTGGCGCTGCTCGCGGAGGAGTACCGGGCGGCGGCGGCCGAGCCCGCCGTGCACGACCTGGTCGAGGTGGTGATCGGCGCGGCCGCGGTCGCCCAGCGCTTCCTGCAGCTTCAGCTCGGGGCGAGCGAGGAGGTGTGCGCCCTGGTCACCGGCGCCCCGGTCGTCGTCTCCGGCCCGGACAACGAGGCGGAGGAGCAGGCGGCCGGGCGCGGGGTCCGCTACCGGGTGGTGGTCGAGCGCTCGGTGCTGGACCTGCCGGACGGCATCACCGAACTGTCCGCCGCGCTCGGCCGCGACGAACGGGTGCGGGTGGTGGACCGGGTGCCCACCAAGCTGGTGGTGGCCGACCGGACCCTCGCCCTGGTCCCGCTGACCACGCACACCGCGGAGCCCGCCGCGCTGGTCGTCCACGAGAGCGGGCTGCTGGAGCTGCTGTCCGGGCTGTTCGAGTCGGTGTGGCGGGACGCGCTGCCGCTGCGGCTGGGGACGGACGGGGTCACCGAGCAGGAGCCGGACGGGCCCGACGCCACCGACCTGGAGGTCCTGTCCCTGCTGCTGGCCGGCCTGACGGACGCGAGCGTGGCGAAACAGCTGGACCTGGGCCTGCGGACCGTGCAGCGCCGGGTGAAGCGGCTGATGGAGCTGACGGGTGTGACGACCCGGCTCCAGCTGGGCTGGCACGCCTACGAACGGGGCTGGGTGGCCCGGGAGCACTCCGGCTGATCACGGCTGATCTGCGGCTTCGGCGCTCCTCCGGCACCCTGGTCAGATGGGAGTGTGGGACCTCCTGCTGGTCGGACTGGTCCTCCTGCTCGGCCTGTGCGGAGTGCTGGTGCCCGGGCTGCCGGGATCGTGGCTCGTGTGGGCCGCGGTGCTGTGGTGGGCGCTGAAGGATCCGCAGCCGGTGTCGTGGTTCGTGCTGGTGGGGGCCACCGTGGCGCTGCTCCTGGCCCAGGTGGTGCGCTGGGCCCTGCCGCCGAGACGGCTGCGCGCGAGCGACGCCACCGCCCGCACCTGGGTGTACGCGGGGGTGGGCGCGTTCCTCGGTTTCGTTCTGATCCCCGTGCTCGGCGCGATCCCCGGCTTCATGGGCGGCATCTACCTCTACGAGCGTCACCGCCTGGGCCGGCACGGGGAGGCGATGGCGGCGCTGCGGACCGCGATGCGTTCGGGCGGCTCCAGCCTGCTGGCGGAACTGTTCACGTGTCTGCTGATCGCGGGCGCGTGGCTGGGGGCGGTGATCTGGGGCTGAACGGCGCGCGGGGCGGGCGTGGGACCGGCGGTGCGGGGCGGGGACCCGATGTGCGCGCCGGGCCGGCGTGTTTGGCTGAGGGGTATGACCGAATTCAGCGAGACCGAGCGCGCGTACCTCAGATCGCAGCGGCTGGGGCGGCTGGCCACCGTCGACCCGCACGGACAGCCGCAGGCCAACCCGGTCGGCTTCTTCCCGCAGGAGGACGGCACGATCCTGGTCGGCGGTCACGCCATGGGCCGCACCAAGAAGTGGCGCAATCTCCGGCACAACCCCAGGGTGGCCCTGGTGGTCGACGACATCGTCAGCCTGCGTCCCTGGAAGGTCCGCGGCATCGACATCCGGGGAGAGGCCGAACTCCTCACCGGGCCCCACGAGTTGGGCCCGCACTTCAGCCAGGAGGTGATCCGCATCCACCCGCGGCGGATCCACAGCTGGGGTCTGGAGGACGAGGGCGGCGGGGCCTAGGGGTGTCTGACACCCCTAGAGACTCCCCTCCAGGGTGAGCAGCCGCACCTTGCGCTCCAGGCCGCCCGCGTAGCCGGTCAGCGATCCGTCCGCGCCGATCACCCGGTGGCACGGGCGGACGATCAGCAGCGGATTGGCGCCGACCGCGCCGCCGACCGCCCGGACGGCGGCGCGGGAGGCACCGATACGGGCGGCGATCTCGCCGTACGTGGTGGTCGTCCCGTACGGCACGGTGTCGAGGGCGGCCCACACCCGCTCCCGGAACTCGCTGCCGGCCGCGCCGAACTCAAGCCGGAATTCCTTGAGCTCACCGGCGAAGTAGGCCGCCAGCTGCTCCTCGGCGGTACGCAGGAGGGCGGGTTCGTGCCGCCAGCCGTCCTGCACCGTGCGGCCGTTCCTCTGCCCGGGCACCGTGAGGGAGGTCAGGGCGCCGCCCGGGTCGGCGGTGAGCAGGAGGGGGCCGAGCGGGCTGTCGACGCGGGTCCAGAGGGTGGTCATCAGGGGCGGTCCAACTCTCCTGCTGCGCGCAGGTGTTGCAGGGCGTACGAGCGCCAGGGGCGCCAGCTGTCGGGCAGGTCCGGGCCGGGCGGGGCGACGTCCGGGTCGCCCAGGGCGCGGGTGCGGATCACGGCGACCGTAGCGGCGTCCAGGCCCGGCAGCGCCAGCAGGGCCGCCTCCGTGTCGTCGCGGTCGGCGCCCGGATCGAGGCGGACGGCGCCGTCGGCAAGCGCGGTGGTGAGCGCGCCGAGCACCCCGTGCGGTTCGGCCCCGGCGAGGACGGCCGGTTCGGGAAAGAGATGGGTGAGGCCGCCGGAGGGCGCGTCGAGGGCCTTCCCGTAGCGCCGCACCAGCCGCTCGGCCTCCGCCGTCCCGGCCACCGCGCGCACGGCCAGCTCCTCGGCGTCGGCGGCGCCCGGGGACCGCAGCCCGGGCCGGGCGGCGACCAGGGGCGCGAGCCGGTCGTCGGCGCCGAGCCGCTCGTCGACGGCGTACGGGTCGGCGTCGAGGTCGAGGAGCCGTCGCAGCCGCCCGACGGCGGTGGTCAGATCGCGGGGGTCGGTGAGGTGCAGCCGGGCGTCCAGCCAGCCGCCGGGGTGGGCCCCGGACGCGGACCGGGCGCTGCCCGTGCGCTCGTCGACGGCGGCGATGCCGGTGCCGTGCGGCAGCCGGAGCGTGCGGCGGTAGGTCCGCCGCCCGCGTTCCCCGCTCACTTCCTCGACCCCGGGCACGGCCTCGTCGGACAGCAGGTCGAAGACGGCACCGGAGAGGTAGGGCCCCCGGTGGGCGAGCCGCAACGGGATCTCGGCGCTCGCGGCCGTCCGCCGGCCGCCCCGGCCCCCGTCCGGTGCGGTGGTGCGCAGCTCGGTCGGGGTGGCCGCGTACACCGCCCGGATGGTGTCGTTGAACTGCCGCACGCTGGCGAATCCGGCCGCGAACGCGATCTCCGTGATCGGCAGCCGCGTCGTCTGCACCAGCACGCGCGCGGTGTGTGCCCGCTGGGCCCGGGCGAGCGCGACGGGCCCGGCACCCAGCTCGGCGGTCAGCTGCCGCTGCACCTGCCGCGTGCTGTAGCCGAGCCGCGCCGCGAGCCCACGGACGCCCTCGCGGTCGACGACGCCGTCCCCGATCAGCCGCATGGCCCGTCCCACGACGTCCGCGCGGACGTTCCACCCGGCCGATCCGGGCACGGCGTCCGGCCGGCACCGCCGGCAGGCCCGGAACCCCGAGCCCTGCGCGGCGGCGGCCGTCGCGAAGAACCGCACGTTGTGCCGCTTGGGCGTCACCGCCGGGCAGCTGGGCCGGCAGTAGATCCCGGTCGTCCGCACGGCGAAGAAGAACTCACCGTCGAAACGGGCGTCGCGGCTGCGTACGGCTTCGTAGCGGGTGTCCTCGTCCATCACGGTGTCCAGTCTCCGCCCTGCCCGCCGGCCGGGCTGGCGGAAATCGGACGTGACGCCGGGACCTGCCCGGACGGCACCCCTAGCGCGTACGACCCCGCTTCAGCTCCATCGCGGCCCGCCCCTCGGCCCCCTTCCGCTTCCAGTCGCGCCGCAGCTCCGCCCGCAGCCGCGCGTCGGTCTTGGCAACGATCCACCGGTTCTCCCGCATGAGCTTGCGGTAGCTCTCCAGCCGGCGGACCGGCAGGTCACCGGAGTCGAGGGCGGCCAGCACGGCGCACCCCGGCTCCGCGTCGTGGGCGCAGTCGTGGAAGCGACACCGCTGCGCCAGTTCCTCGATCTCGGCGAAGACCTGACCGACGCCGGTCTCGGCGTCCCACAGGCCGACCCCGCGCAGGCCGGGTGTGTCGATGAGGACGCCCCCGCCCGGCAGGGCGAGCAGGTTGCGCGTGGTCGTCGTGTGGCGACCCTTGCCGTCGACGTCCCGGGCGGCCCGCACCTCCATGACCTCGGCGCCGAGGAGGGCGTTCGCGAGGGTCGACTTGCCCGCGCCCGACTGGCCGAGCAGTACCGACGTACCGCCCGAGACGGCACCGACGAGGACGTCGAGCCCGTCCCCGTCCACGGCGCTGGTGGCCAGCACCTGCACGCCCGGTGCCGACAGTTCGACGTCCTGCACGAGGTGGGCCAGCGTCACCGGGTCCGGGACCAGGTCCGCCTTGGTGAGCACGACGAGCGGCTGCGCGCCGGACTCCCAGGCCAGGGCCAGGAAGCGCTCGACCCGTCCGAGGTCGAGCTCGGCCGCGAGGGACACGGCGACGACGGCGTGGTCGACGTTGGCGGCGAGGATCTGCCCCTCGGACCGCTTGGAGGAGGTGGAGCGCACGAAGGCGGTACGGCGCGGCAGATACGCGCGGACGTAGCGGGGGTTCCCGCCGGGTTCAACGGCGACCCAGTCGCCGGTGCACACCACCCGCATCGGGTCGTGCGGGGTGACGAACGCGGTGTCGGCCCGGACGACCCCGCCGGCGGTGACCACGTCGCACTGACCGCGGTCGACCCGGATCACCCGCCCGGGCAGGAGTCCTTCGGTGTCGTAGGGGGCGAACTCGTCCGCCCATGCCTCGTCCCAGCCGTAGGGAGCGAGTGCGGAGAAGACGGAAGCAGCAGAGCTGGAAGTCAAGGGGTGACCCTTCGAAGGGCGGCCCCGGCGAGGTGAGAGGTCGTCAGCCGGCGGCCACGGAGGTGGACGTGATGATCTGGATGCGGGCGGCGCTCATCGCAATGACAGCCATCGGTCGACACCTCCTCGGTCACACACTCGTCTCGGCACGGCGGCCGGGGGCCGCCGTGTGAACCGCCGCAACAGTAGCCCGCCGCGGCGGGCTCCCGTCAACCGGTTTTCGTGCAGGCACGCCCGTTCAGCGTGAAGGCGTAGGGCGGCGAGTTCGTCCCCTGCCAGGACGCCAGGAAGCCGAAGGTGAGGGTGGAGTGCGCGGCGACCGACCTGTTGTAGTCGGCGGCGGACGCCGTGACGCGGGAGCCGCTCTGGGCGACGTTCGCGTCCCACATCTGGCGGACCTGCTGGCCGTCCCGGAAGGACCAGGCGACCTGCCAGCCGTCGAGCGCGGCGGCGGTGGTGACGGAGACGGTGGCCTGGAAGCCGTCGGGCCACTGGCTGTCGAGGTGGTACGTGACCTCGCAGGCGGCCGGCTCGCTCCGGTCGGGCACCGGCTTGCCGGCGGCCGTGGACGAGGTGGTGCCCTGCGGCTCCGGGTCCGGGTTCTTCGCCGTGCCGCGGGTCTTCGTCGCGGTGGGGGTGGGTGTGGGTGTGGGTGTGGGGGAGGCCGCGGGCGAGGTGGTGAGGGCGGGCAGGGACGGCGCCGGGGCCGCCACCGGTGAGCTGTCGGCCGGGGCGTCGCCACCGGCGCCGCCTTCGTCCCCGGAGCCGAACGGCATCAGTGACACCGCCAGCGCGAGCAGCGACACGACGACGGCGGCGGCGAGCAGGCCGCCGCGCAGCATCCGCGCGCGGTTCGCGCCGTTCTTCGGCTCGCCGCCCTCGGCGTCGGCCCGCTGGGGGCGTCCGGCGCCCAGGCGCACCTCGGCCGCGCGGCGGCGGCGCTCCAGGTAGGCGAGGCCGCCCCAGCCGATGACCCCGCCGGCGAGGGCGGCGGGCAGCCCGCCGCCCTGCGGGCGCAGGCAGGCGGCGGCCTCCGCGCAGTCCACGCAGGTGGCAAGGTGGCGGGAGAGGTCCGGCGGGACGTCGGCGGCCGGCGAGCGGGTGACGGCGTCGAGCAGGCGGGCGTAGCTGCGGCACTGCGCGTCCATCGGGGTGTCGATGTGGGCGCGGTGGCAGCGGTCCCTGAACAGGCCGCGGACCTGGGTGAGTTCGTCGCCGACCAGGTCCGGGTCGAGGCCGAGCCGGCGGGCCACCACGGGCAGCGGCAGCGCCTCCACCTCGGCCAGCCACAGCAGCGCCGCGTCCGGCTCCTGGAGATCGCGCAGGGCCCGCAGGGCGAGCGGGCGGCGCAGCGGGGGTCCGGTGTAGCGCGCGGCCTTGTCGGAGTTGAGCCAGAGCCGCAGGTCCGGGTCGAGGTCGGTCCCCTGCCCGCCGGACTCCCAGGCCAGGGCCGTGGTGCGTACGGCGGTGAGCAGCAGCGGGATCACCGGCAGCCGGGGCCGGCGGCGGCCGGTGTCGCGGACGGTCGCGGTCGCGGTCCCGGACGCCCGGACCTCGCGGATTCCAAGCGCGAAGGCCTCGGTGGCCAGCTGCGTGGCCGCGGCCGCGCCGGCGGTGCACAGGTCCGCGTAGGAAAGCACCGCGTCCCAGCACTCGGAGAACAGCGCGGCCTCGGCGGCGTCCTTCGGGGTCGGCAGGTCGGGCATGGGTCTCCTGCATCCACAAGCGAGGTCAACTCACCATGACGGCAATGGAGTTGGGGGGACCCTCGCGGCAGGGCAGGAGCCTTTCACGTTTCTCTCACAACTGACAAGCGCTGTATTCAGTTGTCCTGGCGGACCCCTGCCCGGCCGACCGCGCGGCACAACTCCAGCCTCATGTACGCAAGGAGACCACGCTTCACTCACCGTGCCCAGAGGTCACGCGGGGCTCCGGCTCACACCTGCGCCGTCGGTGCCGCGTCCTGCGCCGGGAGGCTGTCCATGAAGGAGCTGACGGAGAAGACGGCGCGGCCGGGTCCGGGCGGGCCGTAGCCGGGGGGCGAGGACAGGCCGAAGTCCTCCATGGTCCGGCGATAGGCCTGCAGCAGCCGGATGTGGTACTCCAGCGGTGCGCCCGCCGGGTTGGCCTTGCCGAGCGGGGTGGTGGGCTCCGGGCACCAGGTGGTGAAGCGGGGCGTGATGCCGTGCGACATGAAGAAGCGCAGTCCCTCCGTGGTCGAGGCGATCGCCTCGTCGACCGTCTTGAAGCCGAAGGGCTCGGCCATCTCCACGCCCGCCACGAAGTTGGGGATCACGTTGCGCGCGCCGAAGACGTCCGCCGAGTCCAGGATGCGCCGGTGCCACTCGTCCCGGCCGACGTACCGCTCCTTGCCCGGGCAGTACATCTTGAACAGATACTCGTCCCACACCTCGTAGTTGGGGTGGTAGATCTGCACGCCGTGGTCCTTGAACCGCCGCACGTCGTCCTTGGGCAGGGCCTGCGCGACGACCTTGCCGATCCAGCGGCCCGGGAAGCGGTCCTCGATGGCCTTGGCGTAGTGGCCGTAGAAGTCGGCCTCGTCACGACCCGAGACCGTCTTGGTGATCGCGCCGCCGGTGAGCGTGTAGGCGGTGGACGCCCTGGCGGTGTCGTACCGGTCGATGATCTCCAGCGCCTCCAGGACCTCCTCCACGTCCTTGACGCCCGTGTACGGCCGCCCGGCCGCCTTGTGCTGGCGCCAGTTGTGGTTGATGTCGCAGTACTGGCACTCCTCCTTGGCGCCGAAGTACTGGCAGACGCGGAAGACGGTGAGGTAGATCAGGTAGCCCCACTGGATGGTCGGGGCCACCTCCATGACCGACTTCCCGTTGGAGAGGGTGTGCCGGTAGTACTCGGGCATGGGCGGCACGCCGACGTCCGAGATGCGCCTGCCGTCGAGGTAGAGGCCGAGCACGCCGTGCTCGTCGGCGGCGACCCGGTAGGGCGAGGACGGGTTCACCCGCACGGAGACGACGGTACGGCGCAGGTCGTAGGGGCCGCCGGTGAGGATGATCTCCTCCGGCGGGCGCCGCAGCGCGGCCTCGCCCAGCTCCGGCAGGGTTCCGTGGTCGAAGGAGAAGATGAAGTACGACTTCGGCTTGACCTCGCCGGACTCGTTGTCGCTCAGCGCGGACGGGTCGAAGGCCACGCCTCCGCGCAGCAGGTCCTCCTTGAAGACGGCTTCCCGCGGCACGTGCGGGAACCGCTCCATCAGATCCTCGACCAGTGCGGTACGGCTGCCCATCCCCACGCTCCTCCCGGTTCGGACGTTCAGCTCCTCACGGTATGCCTTCGCCCGCGCGCCGGCCGTGCCGGGTCCCCCCACGGCGCGCGATGTGTCCTGGTACGGGGGTGTCCGGCGGCAGCGCCGGGTCGGCGACGGGAGCGCCCCAGAGCGAGGTCAGGGGCAGGGTGCCGGCCCACGGGCCGCGTTCGGCGTCCGGGCCGGCGCCGTCGCCGGGCGGCCCGGTGCGGATCTTGACGGAGGCCTCTTCCGGGGAGAGGGCGAGCAGAGTGGTGGCCGCGGGTTCCCTGCGGTCCGGGCGGCGGGCGTAGGACCACTGCCCGGGCGCCGCGTGCTCGGTGGGGCGGCGAGCCCCGCCGGCTTCTCCTCCGCGCCGGTCACCGCGCGGGCCTCGCCGTGGATCATCGCGCCGCGGTGGTCCACGCCGTGCTCGAAGACCGAGCGGGCGAGGACCAGGCCGTCGACGTGGGTGACGGTGACGCAGACCTCGGTGCCGCCGGCGAGGCTGCGGCCCGGCCACGGACGCGTGGACGCAGAGCCACCGCTCGTCGCGTCCGTAGCCGGTGGGGACGACCAGCGGCCGCCCCGCGACCACCACACTTGGGCCACGAAATCCGTATCTCAGGCCTCCTTCTTCAGTGCCTCCGGATCCACCGCGTACGCCGGCGCCTCCCCCCGGACGAACCGTGCCGCCTCCTCCGCCACCACCCGGCCCAGGCGCGCGACCTCGTTGCCCTGGGAGCCGGCGAGATGCGGGGTGACGAAGGCGTTGGGGAGGTCGTACAGGGGTGAGCCGGGCGGCAGCGGCTCGGGGTCGGTGACGTCGAGGACCGCGGCGAGGCGCCCCGTGCGCAGTTCGGCGGTCAGCGCCTCGTGGTCGACCAGGGCCCCTCGCGCGGTGTTGACCAGGACCGCCCCGTCCGGCATCAGGGCCAGCTCGCGGCGGCCGATCAGATGGTGCGTCTCCGGCGTCGCGGGAGCGTGCAGCGTCACGATGTCCGAGGTGCGCAGGAGGTCGTCCAGGGACAGCAGCGGGACGCCGAGCGCGGCCGACTCCGCCGCGTCGACGTACGGGTCGGCCAGGCTCGGGCGCAGGTCGAAGGGGCGCAGCAGCTCCAGCAGGCGGCGGCCGATGCGGGAGGCGCCGACGACGCCGACCCGGCGGCCGAGGTTGCCGATGCCGGGGACGATCTCCCAGCCGGGGAACGCGCGGCCGGTGCGCAGCCGTTCGCGGGCGCCGAGGGCGTCCTTGCCGGCCAGCAGGATCATGGCGAGGGTGTACTCGGCGACCGGGACCGCGTTGGCGGCGGCCGCCGAGGAGACCACGATCCCGCGCCGCCACACCTCGGGCGTGGTGAAGCCCTTGACCGAGCCGGCCGCGTGCAGGACGGCGCGCAGGCGCGGCGCCGCGTCCAGGGCGGCCGTGTCCAGGAGGGGGCAGCCCCAGCCGGTGACCAGGATCTCGGTGCGGGCCAGCGCCTCGCGGACGCCGGGATCGCCGAAGTCCCGGACCACCCGGGCGGGATCGATGTCCACGGACTCACGCAGCCGCGCCAGCACCTCCGGCGGGAACACGTGCGGAACGTGGGCGGCTGTCATGGCGAACAGGGCCTGGGGACGCTCGGGCAACGGCGTGACCTTCCGCTGAGCGGCACGAAAGCCCCGGCGGCGCGAAGGCCGGGGGCACGGAAACCATGTGGAAAACGCTCTCTAAAGTAGGCGGGTGCGGATGAGAGGGTCAACGCACACACAGTCCGCGGAGGGACGGCACGCATGACGGACACGGTCACCAACTGGGCGGGCAACATCACGTACACGGCCAAGGAGCTGCAGCGCCCGCACTCGCTCGACGCGCTCCGGAGGCTGGTGGCCGCCAGCGCGAGGGTGCGCGTGCTGGGCAGCGGGCACTCCTTCAACGCGATCGCCGAGCCGGGCCCGGAGGGCGTCCTGCTGTCGATCGCCGGGCTGCCGCCGGTGCTCGACGTCGACGCGGCCGCCCGTACGGTACGGGTCTCGGGCGGCGTCCGGTACGCGGAACTGGCCAGCGCGGTGCACGCGCGCGGGCTCGCCCTCCCCAACATGGCGTCCCTGCCGCACATCTCCGTCGCCGGTTCGGTGGCCACCGGCACCCACGGCTCGGGCGTGCTCAACGGCTCGCTCGCCTCGGCCGTACGGGAGGTGGAGCTGGTCGTGGCGGACGGGACGACGCTGCGGATCGCACGCGGCGACGACCGCTTCGGCGGTGCCGTGACCTCGCTGGGCGCGCTGGGTGTCGTGACCGCCCTGACCCTCGACCTGGAGCCGGCCTACGAGGTCGAGCAGCACCTGTACACCGAACTCCCTTTGGCCGGGATGGACGTCGGGACGTTCGAGACGATCATGGCCTCGGCGTACAGCGTGAGCCTGTTCACCGACTGGCGGGCGCCGGGCTTCCGCCAGGTGTGGCGCAAGCGGCGCACCGACCAGCCGCTGCCGGACTTCCCGTGGGCCCCTCCCGCCACCGGGAAGCTGCACCCGGTGCCGGGCATGCCGGCGGTCCACTGCACCGAGCAGTTCGGCGTGCCCGGGCCCTGGCACGAGCGACTGCCCCATTTCCGGGCCGAGTTCGTCCCGAGCAGCGGCGCCGAGCTCCAGTCGGAGTACCTGCTGCCGAGGCCCCACGCCCTGGACGCCCTGCACGCGCTCGACGCGCTCCGGGCGACGCTCGCACCTGTCACGCAGACCTGCGAGGTGCGCACGGTGGCCGCCGACACGCAGTGGCTGAGCCCGGCCTACGGGCGGGACACCGTGGCGCTGCACTTCACCTGGGTCGACGACACCGAGGCCGTACTGCCGGTGGTGCGGCGGCTGGAGGAGGCGCTGGACGCGTTCGACGCCCGCCCGCACTGGGGCAAGGTGTTCGCCCTGCCGGCGGCGGTGGTGCGGGAGCGGTATCCGCGGCTGGACGACTTCCGGGCACTGGCGCGGGCACTGGACCCGGCGGGGATGTTCACCAACGCGTTCGTGCGGGACGTGCTCGACGGCTGATCCCCGCCCCGCACCGCGTGCACGCCGACCGCTCCCTCCCCCTGGGCCAGGACTTTTCCGGACCCCTTTCCTAACCCCTTGTCGAAAGTCCTCCGCAGGCCATAGCCTTGCGCCGCGCCGGAGCGGCCCGGCAGTGAGGGGACTTCGATGAGGCGCGGCACATCACGGGACATCCGCACCGCGAACCGCTACGAGGTGCTGCGCCAGATCATCGCCCAGTCTCCCACCTCACGGCAGGAGCTGGCGGCCGCCACCGGACTGAGCCTCGCGACGGTCGCCACGCTCGTCGGCGAGCTGCTCGAACTGCGGATGATCACCGAGGTCGGCTTCGAGGACTCGGCGGGCGGCCGCCCCCGCGGCCTCGTCGCCGTCCACGCCTCGGGCGGCGCGCTGATCGGCGTCGACATCGCGGAGACGTACGTCCATGTCGAGCTGTTCGACCTGGCACTGAACGTGCTGGCCCGCGCCGAGGAGGACGTCCGCCCCGGCGAGAGCCTTCCCGAGCAGGTGGTCGGCCATGTCGCCGCCGCCGTCGGCTCGGTGGTGGCGCAGGCCGGGATCGAGGGCGCCCGGGTGCTCGGCGTCGGCGTGAGCGTCCCGGGCCAGGTCGACCGTGCGACCGGCTTCTCGGAGTACGCGCCCAACTGGAACTGGCACGACGTGCCGCTGCTGGACCTGCTCACCGAGCACATCGCCTACCCGCTGTATCTGGACAACCCGCTGCGCGCGTCCGCGGTCGCCGAGCTGTGGTTCGGGGCGGTACGCGGGCGCGGGGACGCCGTGGTGGTCAACCTCGGCACCGGTGTGGGCGCGGGACTCGTCCTCGGCGGCGCCCTGCACCGGGGCGTCAGCAACAGCGCCGGCGAGTGGGGCCACACCACGATCGTCCTGGACGGCCGGCTGTGCCGGTGCGGCAGGAACGGCTGTGTGGAGGCCTATGTCGGCGCGTCCGGGATCATGCTGACGCTGCGGGAGCTGGATCCCGGCAGTGCGCTGCTGCACACCGAGGACCAGACGGCCACCGTCGACGCGCTGGCGCGGGGGCTGCGCACCGGCGACCCGGTGGCGGTCAAGGTGGTCCGCGACACCGTCAAGTACCTCGGCGCCGGGATCGCCGACCTGGTCAACCTGTTCAACCCCGAGGTGGTCGTGCTCAGCAGCTGGGTCGCGAGCGCCCTCGGCGACCCCCTGATCGCCGAGGTGCGCGAGGCCGTCGCCCGGCACGCGCTGCCGCGGCCGATGGCCGCCACCGAGATCGTCCTCTCCCCCATCCCCACCGACCCGGTGTGCCTGGGCGCGGCCACGTTCGCGCTGGAAGGTGCCCTGCAGTCCGTGGGGCACCGGACCGCACAGCGCACCACCCCCGCAAGGAGCCGTACCGCACCGCCTTCATGACGACGGAAGGGATGCACGTGTCTCACCCCCACCGCAGCAGACCGGTTCTCCTGACGGCCGCGGCCGCGCTCGCCGTCGCGGCCCCCCTGATGTCCGCCCCGCCCTCCTCGGCCGCCGCCCCCACCGCGGCCGAGGTCTCCCCGCACGCCGCCCAGACCGTCGACGACATCGGCGCGTCGGGCGCCTGGTGGGTCGACGACCTGCAGTACTTCAAGCCCGAAGTGCAGTCCCGGGTCGCACGGTTGCTGTTCTCGAAGCAGGGCCTGGACCTGTCCTCGTACCGGTACAACATCGGCGGTGGCGGCGTCGCGGTCACCACCCCCGCCCGCGCCGCCGAGGACTTCCTGCGGCCGACGGCTCCTACGACTGGAGCAGGGACAAGGGCGGCCGGACCTTCCTGAAGTACGCCGCGAGGTACGGCGTGAAGGACCTGATCGGCTTCGTGAACAGCGCGCCCGCCCGGTGGACGACCAACGGGCAGTCGTGCGGCGGCCGGTTGAAGGCGGAGAACGAGTCGGACTACGCCAGGTACGTGGCCGACGTGACCGACCACTTCGCCGGGCAGGGCGTCCGGCTCGACCACATCAGCCCGTTCAACGAACCCGACAACGACTTCGGTTCCTGCGGCCAGGAGGGCATGCAGGTCCCGCCCGACCAGCGTGACGACATCGTGCGGGCGCTGGGGGCCGAGCAGCGGGCGCGGAAGCAGAAGACGTCGATCATCGCGGACGAGTCCAGCCGGACGACCCAGTTCGCCTCCGAGCTCCCGCAGTGGATCTCGCAGCCGGGCACGCGGCAGTACGTGTCGGCGCTCGCCCACCACACGTACGACAACCCGGACGACGGCCGACTCGCCCGCGTCTACGAGACGTCCAGGACGGTCGGCCGGAAGTCGTGGGCCACCGAGATCTGCTGCTTCGGCAAGGGCTCGACCGGCTGGAACCAGGAGTACGACCCGACCATCGACAACGCCCTGCTGATGTCGAGGATCATCTACCAGGACTTCGCGAGCGCCCACGACTCGGCCTTCCAGTGGTGGGTGGCGCTCGCCGGCGGGTACGGCACCTCCCCCACCGAGAAGAACGACGCGGGCTGGAACGACGGCCTGATCTACTACGACCCCGACTACGCGACGAACGGCGACCAGAAGCTGTACTTCACCAAGCGGTACTACGCGCTCGGCCAGTACAGCAAGTTCGTCCGGCCGGGCTCGGTCGCGCACAACGTGACCGGGGCGCCGGACGGGGTCGAGGTGTCGTCGTACGACCGGGACGGCACGTGGGTGGTCGTGGTCAACAACCACAACTCCGCGGACACACCGCTGAGTCTGCACTTCAACAGCAAGGCGCCGGTACGGGCCGAGAAGGCCGTCCGCACCTCGGCCACCGAGGACTGGGCGAACGTCCGGAAGCCGACGGTGAGTTCGGGGACGGTGTCGGCGACGCTCGCCGCCCGGTCCGTCACCACGTACGTCCTCGGCCGGAAAGGCCACGGCAGTTCGGCGGTCACGGGCGCGCTGGCGGGCAGGCAGTCCGGCAAGTGCCTGACGGCGAACGCCTCCGGGGCCGCCATCGACACCTGCACGGGCGGGGAGGAGCAGTCGTGGTCGTACGACGCGAAGGGCGGCCTGAAGGGCGTGAACGGCTACCTCACGGCCGGGAGTTCCGGCCTGACGACGACCTCCGGATTCACCGGTGGTCCCGGCCAGCGCTGGCTGCTCAACGCCGACGGCCAGATCCTCAGCGAGGCGTCCGGCCGGTGCCTCGACGTCAGCGGGCAGGCGACCGCGGACGGCAGCAAGGTGATCCTCTACAGCTGCAACGGCGGGTCCAACGAGGCCTGGAGCAGGCAGTGACGCCGTAGGACCCCGTACCGAGGGCCGGCGGCCGGGCACCCCTGGACCGGCGGCCCTCACCCCCCGTGCGCCCTGCCCGCGTTCGGCATCCCGAACGGCGTACAACGCTTCGCGCAGACTTCGTCCAACCCCTTGCCGAAGGATTGGCAGAAGAATAACGTCCCCGCACCGCACCGCATTTCGAGCCACGTCGCGCTGAAGCCGTGGAGCCGCAGCCGCACACGAGACAAGGACGTCAGCATGTCGGCAATGAGCAACAGCAACTGGTCCCGCCGATCCCTCTTCCGCGCTGCCGCGGGTATGGCGGCCGCCGGCACGCTCGCCGCGTGCGGCAGCAACAACGGCCGCGGCGGCGGCTCCGGTTCGGGCAAGCAGCTCGTCCAGTACTTCCACGCCTACGGCGAGGCGGGCACCGAGCAGGCCATCAAGCGGTACGCGGCCGCGTACCAGGGCGCGCACGTCAGGACGCAGTGGATCACCGGGTCGAACTTCGAGAGCAAGCTCTTCGCGACCCTGCTCACGGACAACGCGCCGGATCTGTTCGAGTTCCACCCGCAGTACCAGCTCATCAAGAGCGGTCAGGTGGCCGACCTGACCGACATCATCGAGCCGGTCAAGGACGACTTCAACCAGGCGGACATCGCCTCGCACACGATGGACGGCAAGACGTACGGCGTCCGCATGATCGACGACCCGCAGTTCTTCTTCTACCGGAAGTCGATGCTCGAGAAGGCGGGCATCGAGCCGCCCACCACCCTGGACGAGCTCATCGAGGCCGCCGCGAAGCTCACCACCAGCAAGGTCAAGGGCCTGTTCCTCGGCAACGACCTGCACGCGGTCATCCAGCCGCTGTTCTACGGGGCCGGCGCCGACACCCTCGACGACAAGAACCGGATCGCCTACCACACCGACGGCGTCGTCCAGGGCCTGAAGGGGCTGCGCAAGCTGTTCACCAGCGGCGACCTTCTGCTCGACGCTCCGGCCGACTTCTGGGACCCCTCCGCGCTCAACCAGGGACTGTGCGCCATCCAGTGGTGCGGCATGTGGGCCATGCCGCAGTTCCAGGAGACGCTCGGCGACGACCTCGGCATCATGCCGTTCCCGAAGGTCGGCGACGCCGGCAAGCCGGCCGTCTACAACGGCGGCTGGTCGATGTTCGTCAACGCCAAGGGCAAGAACGTCGACGCGGCCAAGGAATACGTCAAGTGGCTGTGGATCGACCAGAAGAAGTACCAGGAGGACTGGGCCCTGTCCTACGGATTCCACATCCCGCCGCGCACCTCCATCGCCCAGTCCGCCACCAAGCTCAAGTCGGGCCTGCCGGCCGAGGGCGTGAAGCTGTTCAACGAGTACGGCCACTTCGACAGGATCGGCTGGACCCAAGCCATGATCACCGCGACCGAGAACGTCTTCGCGGACTGCGTCCGCAAGAACGGAGACCCGGAGGCCGCCCTCGACAAGGCCGACAAGACGGTCGGCGCCGAGCTCAAGAAGCTGTTCGGCTAGACCGCCGGACGGACCACGACATGTCGACGACCACCACGCGTGGCCTCGCGAGCCCCGCCCCGGCCAAGGCCTCCCCGGCCCGGCCGCGGCGGGGGCTGCGGGACAGCAGCACCTTCAACTTCTGGCTCTTCACCAGCCCGTTCCTGATCGGGCTGATCGTCTTCGTCTACGTTCCCATCGGCTGGAGCGTCTACCTCAGCTTCTTCGAGGCGCGCTTCACCGTCACGCCCAGCGACTTCGTCGGCCTGGGCAACTACCGGGAGCTGCTGTCGGACGGCCGCTTCACCGGCTCCCTCATCACCTTCACCGTCTTCGCCGCGTTCATCGTGCCCACGACCTGGGCGGTCTCGCTGGGCCTTGCGATGCTGGTGAACCGGCTGCGCTTCCTGCGCGCCTTCTTCCGGTCGGTGTTCTTCCTGCCGACGGCGTGCAGCTACGTCGCGGCCTCGCTGATCTGGAAGATGTCGATCTTCAACGGTGTGCGCTTCGGTCTGGCGAACACCGTCCTCAATCTGTTCGGCGTGGACAACATCGCCTGGCTCGCCAACCCGGACCCGCCCTGGTACTGGCTGGTCATCATCACGGCCCGGCTGTGGCTGCAGTCCGGCTTCTACATGATCCTTTTCCTGGCCGCGCTGCAGAACATTCCGCGGGAGCTGTACGAGGCCGCCGCCATCGACGGCGCCAAGCGGGGCTGGCAGACCTTCTGGTACATCACACTGCCACAGCTGCGGGCCACCTCCACGGCCGTGATCCTGCTGCTGATCGTGGCCGCCTACCAGGCGTTCGACGAGTTCTTCAACCTGCTGTCCAGGACGACGTGGGGGCGCCCGCCCCTCGTCGAGCTCTACTACACCGCCCTCGGACAGGACCAGAACTACGGCAAGGGCAGCGCCGGCGCCGTCATCCTGACGCTCCTGATCTGCGTCGTCACCCTGTTCCAGGGCAAGATCATGGGCTTCGGAAGGGGTGAGGAGACCACGTGACCACGACCGCGCCGAAGGCCGGGAAGCCGCGCCGCACGCAGGGCGGTGGCGGAGCGATGGGTTCGACCGGCCTCTACGTCGCCACCGGCATGGCCGCCGTCCTGTTCCTGATCCCCTTCTACATCCTGGTCCGCAACGCCCTCTCCACCGACCCCGAGATCACCGGCGAGAACTGGAAGTTCTTCCCCACCGACATCCAGTGGGACAACATCACCCAGCCGTTCCACGACGCGACGGTCGACTTCGGGCAGTCGATGGTGAACTCGCTGATCGTGGCGGTCCTGCACACGGCCGGGACCCTGCTGGTGTGCTCACTGGCCGGCTACGGCCTGGCCCGCATCCCGTACCGACACGCCAACAAGGTCTTCTACGGCGTGCTGTTCACCCTGATGGTCCCGACCGCGGTCACCTTCGTTCCCAGCTTCGTGCTGGTGTCGTCCCTCGGCTGGGTGGACAGCTACCGGGGTCTGATCGTCCCGGGCCTGTTCACCGGTTTCACCTGCTTCCTGTTCCGGCAGTACTTCCTGGGGTTCCCCAAGGAGCTGGAGGAGGCGGCACGCGTGGACGGGCTCGGCCACTGGGGCGCCTACTGGCGCGTCGTCGTGCCGAACTCGCTGAACTTCTTCGCGGCCATCGCCACCATCACGTTCATCAGCGGATGGAACTCCTTCCTGTGGCCCCTGGTCATCGGCCAGGACCCCAGTGCCTGGACCGTTCAGGTCGCGCTGTCCTCGTACATGACCAACCAGACGGTCAACTACCACCTCATCTTCATGGCCACCACCATCTCCATCCTGCCCCTGCTCTTCGTCTTCCTCTTCCTCCAGCGCTGGCTGGTCCAGGGGATCGCGCAGACCGGCATCAAGGGCTGACCCTTCTCTCACGACCTGGAGACCGATGTCTTTCCGCACCACCACGTCCGTCGACCACGTCGAGGACGTCTCCCCCGGCGGCGGGGCTCTGCCGCCCCGCGCCTGGTACGCCTCCTCGGACGCGAAGTCCCTCTCGCTGAACGGCAGCTGGCGGCTGCGCCGGTCGCCGACCGCCGACGCCGAGGACGACTCGTTCGCCGAGCCGGGATTCGACGCCGGGGACTGGGCGGAGGTCACGGTCCCGGGGCACTGGGTGCTCCAGGGCGACGGCGCCTTCGGCCTGCCGATCTACACCAACCACCTCTACCCCTTCCCGGTCGACCCGCCGCGCGTCCCCACGGAGAACCCGACCGGCGACCACCTGCGCGTCTTCGACCTGCCCGAGGACTGGCCCAGCCTGTCCGACGGCGGTGCGGTGATCCGCTTCGACGGCGTGGAGTCCTGCGCCCGCGTCTGGCTCAACGGCACGGACCTCGGCACGTTCAAGGGCTCCCGGCTGCCGCACGAGT
Source organism: Streptomyces sp. NPDC101225 (assembly GCF_044767585.1). Lineage (NCBI taxonomy): Bacteria > Bacillati > Actinomycetota > Actinomycetes > Kitasatosporales > Streptomycetaceae > Streptomyces > Streptomyces sp. NPDC101225. Next base: position 41,186 of record NZ_JBIWOE010000022.1, on the reverse strand, counting down.
TCGCGGTCGGGCATCTGCTCAGGCCCGGCGGCAACGTGCTGGCCGTCCGCGTGCACCAGTGGTCGGCCGGTTCGTACCTGGAGGACCAGGACCAGTGGTGGCTGCCCGGCATCTTCCGCGACGTCACGCTGCTGCACCGCCCGGCCGGCGGCGCGCTCGACTTCTTCGTGCACGCCTCCTACGACCACCGCACGGGCGAGGGCACCCTGCGCGTCGACTCCGACGTCGAGGGGCGGGTGTCCGTGCCCGCCCTGGACATCGATGTCGAGACCGGTGCCCCGGTGACCGTCCCCGTCGAGCCGTGGACCGCCGAGACGCCGATGCTCTACGACGGCGCCCTCGTCACGGCGGGCGAACGCGTGCCGCTGCGCATCGGCTTCCGGACGGTCGCCCTCGAGGACGGCCTCGTCAAGGTCAACGGCAGGCCGCTGCTCTTCAGGGGCGTCAACCGGCACGAATGGCACCCCGACCAGGGCCGCGCCCTCGACCTGGCGACCATGCGCGAGGACGTGCTGCTGATGAAGCGGCACAACATCAACGCCGTCCGCACCTCGCACTACCCGCCGCACCCGGCCTTCCTCGACCTGTGCGACGAGTACGGCCTGTGGGTGATCGACGAGTGCGATCTGGAGACCCACGGGTTCACCGAACAGGCCTGGCGGGACAACCCCGTCGACGACGACCGCTGGACCCCGGCCCTCCTCGACCGCGCCGCGCGCATGGTCGAGCGCGACAAGAACCATCCGTCGGTGGTCATCTGGTCGCTCGGCAACGAGGCGGGCACCGGACGCGGCCTGACCGCCATGGCCGAGTGGATCCGCGACCGCGACCCCGCGCGCCTCGTGCACTACGAGGGCGACCTCGACTGCCGTGACACGGACGTCTATTCACGCATGTACGCCACGCACGCCGAGGTCGCGGCGATCGGCGGGCGGCTGGACGGCGGGACGCACCGGCGGCGCGAACTCCCCTTCATCCTCTGCGAGTACGCGCACGCCATGGGCAACGGGCCGGGCGGTCTCGCCGACTACCAGCGGCTGTTCGAGGCCCACGACCGGCTCCAGGGCGGCTTCGTGTGGGAGTGGATCGACCACGGCATCACCCACCCCGAGCTGGGCTTCGCCTACGGCGGCGACTTCGGCGAGGAGCTGCACGACGGCAACTTCGTCTGCGACGGCCTGGTCTTCCCGGACCGCAGGCCCTCCCCCGGCCTGCTGGAGTTCAAGAAGGTCGTCGAGCCGGTCGGCATCGCCTGCGACCATCCGGACGGCACCGTGCGGATCACCAACAAGCGCGACTTCGCCGACCTGTCCGACCTCGCCTTCGAGTGGTCGTACCAGGTCGACGGCGAGACGGCCGGGACGGGCGTGCTGCCGGTCCCGGCGCTCGCACCCGGCGCGTCGGCCGACGTCAAGCTGCCGCAGCCGCCGGTGGAGGCGCGGGGCGCCGAGACGGGATGGACGGTACGGGCGCTGCTCGCGGCGGACACCGCCTGGGCGCCCGCGGGCCACGAGGTCGCCTGGGGCCAGGTCCCCGTCGCCGTACGGACGACACCTGCGGTGGCCGCGACCGACGGACCGGTGCCCGGGGACCGGGTGATCACCCTCGGGCCGGCCTCCTTCGACGCCCGCACCGGTGCGCTGCGCACCATCGGCGGGGTCGGGGTGAGCGGGCTGCGGCTGGACGTGTGGCGGGCCACCACCGACAACGACGCGGGCGCCGAGTGGCAGCCCGACACCCGCTGGGCGACGGTCTGGCGCACGTACGGCCTGCACCGCATGCGGCACCGCCTCGACGCCGTGGAACTCGGCGACGACGCGCTGACCGTGCGGACCCGGGTGGCGCCGGCCGCCCGGGAGTTCGGGCTCGGCACGGTGTACCGGTGGACGTCGGACGGCACCGGTCTGAAGCTGACCGTGTCCGTGCGCCCGGACGGCGCGTGGACGATGCCCCTGCCCCGGCTGGGCATCCGCCTCGGGCTGGCGCGGGCCGACGCCGTGCGGTGGTTCGGCGGCGGTCCCGGGGAGGGCTATCCGGATACGAAGTCGGCGTCCAGGCTGGGACGTTGGGAGTCCACCGTGGACGGTCTGCAGACGCCGTACGTGCGCCCGCAGGAGAACGGGGCACGCGCCGACGTGCGCTGGGCGGAGATCGGCGGGCTGCGGGTGGAGGGCGACCCGGAGTTCTCCCTCAGCGCCCGGCGCTGGACGACGGAGCAGCTGGACGCGGCCACCCACCTCACCGACCTCACTCCGGGCGACACGGTCTGGGTCAACCTCGACCACGCCCTGCACGGCATCGGCTCGGGCTCCTGCGGCCCGGGCGTGCTGCCGCAGTACCACCTGAGGGCCGAACCGGCCGAGTTCTCCTTCGTCTTCAGGGAGATCGGCTGAGCACCACGGAAAGCCGCTCACGAGGGGCGCCCTGAACGCCGTACCGGCGTGAACAGCGCCGCACCCGCCACCACCACGCAACACCCACCGGCGACCAGACTCACGGGCGCCGTCCCCCGACGCTCCGCCGCCCAGGTCAGGACGGCGGCGCCGAGGGGGGCGGCGGAGTACTGCAGGGTCCAGAAGGCGGAGGTGACGCGGCCGAGCAGGGGCTCCGGGGTGATCTCCTGGCGCAGGGACATGGAACAGGTGCCGGCGATCCCGACGCAGGCCAGGAAGGCCGCGCTCAGCGCGGCCACGAGCGGCACGCCGCGTGCCTGGCCGAGGCCCGCGAAAGCGAGTCCGCACACGGCGACGGCACCCGTCCAGGTGCGTCCGAAGCCGAGCCTGCGGCGGATGCGGTCGACCAGCAGGGAGCCGGCGATGGTGCCGAGCGCGCCGCACGCCATGACGGTGCCGACCGTGCCCTCGTCGTGGCCGAGGTCGTGCTCCAGGTGGTAAATGACCAGGTCCGTCAGGCCGAGCGTGAGGAAGCTGAAGGCGCAGAGAAGGACGGTGAGGGAGCGCAGGACCGGGTGGCCGCGCAGGAAGGAAGCGCCTGCGCTCAGGTCCCGCCACAGCCCGGCGCCCTGCGGCGCACGGTCGTCGGCAGGCCGGGCGCGGACGCGCACGAGCAGCATGCACGCCGCCGACACCCCGAAGCTGGCCGCGTCGACGCCGACCGCGGCGGCCGGTCCGGTCCACCCGGCGACGACTCCCGCACCCAGCGGCCCCAGCACCCCGGCCGCGGCGGCCGTCGCGTTCAGCCGGCCGTTGGCCCTGGTCAGCCGCTCACCACCGACCAGACTGCGGACGACGGTCACATAGCCGACCGCGAAGAGCATCCCGACGGCCTCGCACAGCGGCAGTACGACGTACAGCAGCCAGATCCGCGCCCCGAACAGCCAGACCACCGGGACGACGCCGTAGAGCACCATCCGTACGAGATCGCAGGCGATGAGCAGCCGACGGCGGTCGGTCCGGTCCACCAGTGCCCCGGCGAACACCGCCGCGCCGACGGCCGCCACCGAGCCGACGGCCGTCAGCAGCCCCATCCGGGCTACCGATCCGGTGGCTTCCAGCACCAGCAGGGGCAGGGCGATCAGGGCGAAGGAGTCACCGAGGACGGAGAGCGTCTGGGCGGCCCAGAAGACGCCGAAGTCCTTGGTCCCCCCGAGGGACCGGCCGGTGGCGGGTGCGGTGCCGAGCGGCCGGTCTCCGGGTTCGCTGTCGTTCGTGCGCGCCTCGTTCGTCACGTGGTCCCCCGCTCCCCCTCGGCGCCTTCGGCAACCCTACGTCCGCGCGTGGTGAGGGCGGAGCTGTGAAATTGGTGCGGCCTGTTTTCCCAACTGGCCTTTCCCGTCACACTGGTTGACACCGAACATGAGCAACATTCAGGTTCCGGGAACTCGTTCGTCCCGCACGTTCCCCACTCCCCCACTCCTCCGAGCGGAGACACCCCCACCATGAGACGACTCATCGGCACCCTCGCGGCAGGCGCGCTCGCGCTCGCGGGACTGACGGCGACCGGCACGGCGCCCGCCTCCGCGCATGCGGACGCGGACGCGGATGCGGCGGCCACCGGCTCGTTCAGCGTGCTCACGTACAACGTCGCCGGCCTCCCCGAGGGCCTCAGCTCCGGCCACCCGGCGGCCGACACCCCGCTGATCTCCCCGCGCCTGGCGCCCTACGGCATCGTGAACGTGCAGGAGGACTTCAACTACCACGCCGCGCTGTACGCGGACGACCACCACGCCTACCGCACGGCGACGAGCGGCGGCGCGGGCATCGGCGACGGTCTCAACACCCTCTCGGACTACCCCTTCGAGGATTTCGAGCGGGTGAGGTGGAACGACTGCACGGGCACCAACTGCCTGACACCGAAAGGGTTCTCGCTGGCGCGGGTGCGGCTGGCCGAGGGCGTGTTCGTCGACCTCTACAACCTGCACCCGAACGCGGACGACACCGATGACGCACTGGCCGCCCGCCGCGCCAACATCGAGCAGCTCTCCGCCTTCATCCGGGCGAACTCGGCGGGCAACGCGGTGATCGTCATGGGGGACACCAACACGCGGTACACGCGCACCGGCGACAACATCCGCACGCTCGTCGACGGCAACGGCCTGACGGACGCATGGGTGCAGCTCGTCAAGGGCGGCACGGCGCCGGCGCAGGGCGCGGACCCGCTGCTGTGCCCGACGTCGGCGCCGCCGAACGACTGCGAGGTCGTGGACAAGGTCCTCTACCGCGGCAGCAGGCTGCTCTCCCTCGACGCGACCCGGTACAACGACGAGTGGGCGGCGTTCCTCGACGCCGACGGCGGCAACCTCTCCGACCACTTCCCGCACACGGTCGGCTTCTCGTACACCCTCGACCCGTCCCTGCGGGCCAGCGACTTCTTCGGCGGCCCGCACGGCACGGCCTTCAACGACGCCGGTGACCTGCCGGCCGCCCTCGCGCCCCGCACCCTCACCCTGCGCGGCGGCGCCCGCCTGGACGCGGTGTCCCTCACCCACGACGACGGCACGACCGTGGCCCACGGCGGCACGGGCGGCACCGCGACGTCCTTGACCCTCGCCTCCGGCGAGCACCTCACCTCGGTGAAGGTGACGGAAGGTCAGAAGGACTCCCACACCCGGATCTTCTCGGCCGCCTTCACCACGGACAGGTCCCGCACCCTCACCTCCGGCACCCCCACCACCGACACCACCACGTTCACGGCCCCGGCCGGCTGGCAGATCGTCGGCTTCACCGGCCGGGCGGGCGACGAGATCGACAAGCTGGGCGTCCTGTACGCACCGATCGGCTGACGCCACCCGCCACAACCGCAGCCGCAGCGGGACGTCGTAAAGCAGTCGCCCGCTGCGGTCTTCCTTCCTACACTAGGGCCGGACCTAGACCCTCTAGGTTCGGCCCCGTCCAGGAAGGCGCCCCCATGGCCAGAGCCGGGCTCACCCCCGACCGCATCGTCGTCGCCGCCGCCGACCTCGCCGACGAGGCGGGGTTCGAGAACGTCTCGCTCTCCGCGCTGGCGCGGCACTTCGGGGTCAGGGACGCGAGTCTGTACGCGCACGTCAGAAATCTGCAGGACCTGCGCACGCGGATGGCGCTGCTCGCCGGGGCGGAGATGATCGACCGGATCGCGGCGGCCGTCGCCGGGCGGGCCGGCAAGGACGCGCTGGCCGCCTTCGCGGGGGCGTACCGGGAGTTCGCGCTGGAGCGGCCGGGGCGGTACGCCGCGACGCAGATCCGCATCGACCAGTCGCTCGTCACCGGCTCCCCCGTCCTGCGGCGCACCGCCGAGATCACCTACGGCATGCTCCGCGCCTACGGCCTCGAGGAGCCCGATCTCACCGACGCCGTACGCCTGTTGCGCAGCACCTTCCACGGCTACTGCGCCCTGGAGGCGGCCGGCGGCTTCGGCGCCCCGCGTGACGTGCGCGCGTCCTGGGACAAGGCCGTCGACGCCCTGCACATCACGCTCGAACACTGGCCCCGCGAGGACAAGGACGACCACCATGACTGACCTCCACTACGACCTCCGCGGCACGGGGCCCGTCCTCCTCGTCGTCCCCGGGGGCGCCGGCCACCCCATGGGCCTCGGCCCGGTGACCGACGCGCTCGCCGACCGGTTCACCGTCGTGACCTACGACCCCCTCGGGCTCGCCCACGGGCGGCTCGGGAAACCCGTGCCCGACCAGCGGGTGGCGGGGTGGAGCGACGGGGCGCGGCGGGTGCTCGACGCGGTGCTGCCCGAGGACGGATCGGCCTACGTGCTCGGGACCAGTTCCGGCGCGATCGCCGTCCTCGACCTGCTCACCCGGCATCCGGAGCGGCTGAGCCACGTCGTCGCGCACGAGCCGCCGTGTGTGGGAGTGCTGCCGGACGGGGCGCGGCAGCAGGCCCTGTTCCGCGAGGTGTACGACACCTACCGCACGGCCGGGCTCCGGGCGGCGGGCGCCCGGCTGGGCACCGTTCTGACGGAGCCCGGTCCGCTGCCGCACATCGACCCCCAACCACTCACGCCACAGGAGGAGTTGGTCAATCCCATGGCGCTCTTCCTCTCCCGCGTCCTGCGGAACTTCACCGCCTACACCCCCGACCTCACCGCGCTCGCCGGCTCCTCCGCCCGCCTCACCCTCGCGGCCGGCTCCGACTCCCGCGGTCAACTCCTGCACCGCACGGCGCGGTTCCTCGCCGAGCACACCGGCAGCCGTTTCGTCGAGTTCCCCGGCGGGCATGTCGGCGTGGCCGAGCATCCCGTGGATTTCGCCGGACTGCTCGCGGAGACACTCGTTCCGGTCGGCGGCTCCCCGTCCCCGCAGACCACTTAGACTGGAATCTTCGCGGAAGTCACGTGCAACCCCGGGGGAGGGAGCACGCCTTGTCTCAACAGCAGCTGGGACGCCGTCCCTTGAGAGCCGACCGTACGACACCACCGCAACCGGGCGGGACGGGCGAGACCGCCCGCTTCGTCGGCTGGCTGGGGAGTCTCGGGTGCGCGGCGGCCGGGTACGGCGTGTTCCAGTTCCTGTTCGGGGTGCTGCCCGGCTCCCTCGGCGGCGAGCCCGCCCGGTATCTGATCGCCGGGGTCAGCGGGATCGGGACGGGCGTGGCCGCCTGGCTGGCGGCGGCGCTGGTCCGGGCCCGGGGCGCGGCCGACCCGGCCCGCACCCTCGTCCGCGTCCCGCCCGCCGCGGAAAGCCCCGCGCCGGGTCCCCTCCCCGAGGTCTTCGCCGCCGCGTACAGCACGCTCGCCGCGAAGGCCACCGTGGTCGACGACCCGGTCCGCGGCCGTCTCACCGGCTGGTCGCACTCGCTCAGCGAGTCGGGACCGTTGCGGCCCACCTCCGTCGGCACCGCCTACGGCCTGCACATCGTGCTCGGCCTCGGCATGCCGGACGGCCGGCTGCGCACCGGTGACCTGGTGGACACGCTGTGGCGGCTCAGACTGCCCGACGGCGGCTGGTCGGCGCGGTCGCAGGGGGCCGAGGCCCGGCCCGAGGTGACGGCGCTGGTGCTGGGGGCGCTGGCCCGGGCCGGTGTGTCCGGCGAGCGGCTGGCCGAGGAGGTGGAGCGCTGCACGGACGGGTTCACGTCGGCTCGCGACCGCGCCGGGCGGGAGTCGACCCATGTCCTGACGACCGTGCTGCGCGGGCTGCTGCGCGCCGCGCCCGACGCCGCCGTCCTGCCCCCGCTGCGCGACGCCCTCGCCGACGGCGCGATCGGCGACGCCCGCCGCGAGCACCTGCGCTGCTGGGGCTACCGGCTCGACCCGCCGTACGGGCTGCCGTCCGCGCTGCACACCGCGCAGGCCGTGGTGGCCCTGGACCGGGCGGCCGGTGTCCTCGGCGAGGACGAGGCGGTGCGCGCCACCCGCGAGGACGGCGTCCGCTGGCTGCTGACCTGTGCGGACGCTCCCCATCACCGGTGTCAGGATCTGCGCGACCTGCGCGAGGAGGTGCGCCGTCCGCGCACCGACGACCCCTCACGCCACGAGGTGCTGAACGTACGGCACTTCACCGCCTCCTGGGTGGTGCGCGCCCTGATGACACCCGGCGCCCGCGAGGTCGCGGCCCAGGACGGGCTGCTGGAGGCGTGGCGGGAGCGGCTGGACGGGGCCGCCGCGGCGGTGTGGGCCGGGCAGACCGACGGCATCTGGTCCTGGGGGCCGGACAGCGGTGAGCTGCGCCAGCCCCTGTGGATGACCTACCAAGGACTTTCGGCGCTGCGCGCCCATGCCGTATGGATGTATCGGCCGGAACAGTGACACCGGGCGCCGGACCCGGCGCCGGAGGCGGAGGATGGTGCATGGGCGGTCGGCAGGTTCTGCGGGCGCGGCGGCTGCTGACCAGGACGCTGGACGGTGATCTGCCCGAGCAGGAGCTGGTCGCGGCGGCCCGCTCGGTCGTCGCCGAACTCGGTTCCCCCGAGCGGCTGCCGGAGCTGGTCGCCGACCTCGCCTCCGGGGAGGGCGATCCGGAGGGATGCGCCCGGCTGTCGTACCGCCACGTCCTCGGCTTCGACAAGCTGCTGCTGGTCGACGACGGACCGCGCCATATGCTCCGCGTCCATCGGTGGCACCGGGGGGCCGGCGCGATCGGCGAGGAGGACGTGCACAACCACCGCTCGGCGCTGGCCTCGTACATCGTCCGCGGACGGCTGTCGATGGAACTGTACGAGGTCGCGGGCGGTGGTGACGGCGGCATGCCCACCACGCGGTACGAGGAGTCGCTGTCCGGGCGTACGGCGGACTGGCTGCTGGAGCCGGCCGGTCCGGCACGGCTGCGGCTGACCCATGTGGGGCAGTACGCGGCCGGCAGCGCGTACGCCCTGCCGGCGCACACCCTGCACCGGGCCTGGTGCGACACGGACGAGCCGACGGTGACCCTGTTCCTGGAGACGGGACGCGAACGGCGGCCGCACACCGACGTGTTCACGGCGGCGGGCCCGCATCCGGGGGCGGTGGCGAAGGTGCCGCTCGGGGTGGACGACTATCTCGCGGCGCTCGCCGGGCTCGCGGAGCTGCTCAGGACGTCGTGAGAGGGCGGCGCGTGGTGAGAGGGTGGCGCGCGCGGCGCGGAACGGAACGGCGCTCAGGACGTGGTGAACGCCTGGTCCACGATGGAGAGGTTGTACGCGTCGATCTCGACCGTGGCCAGCTCCGAGCGCGCCAGCCAGACGTGGGCCTGGTCGGCGCGCGGCAGGGTGATCTCTCGGCTCACCGGCCTGACCAGGAAGTTCTCCTGCCAGTTCTTGACCTCGTGACCGCGGTACTCGCTGAGGAAGGACGACTCGCCGACCTTGCGGACGACCTCGCCGAGAAGCCCGGTCTCCTCCTTCAGCTCGCGCAGCGCGCCGTCCCGGGCGCTCTCGCCCGGTTCGAGCTTCCCGCAGGGGACGCCCCAGACGCGGGGCAGGAACTTCTCCGTCTCGCTGCGGCGGACCAGCAGCACCCTGCCGTCGTCGTCCATCACGACGGCGGCCGCCAGCCGCTTGTCGCCGGGGATGTCCATGTCCATGGTTCCTCGGTCCCTCGCCGGAGATGAGTCCAAAGGGTCTGATACCCACGAAAGCATCCACCGTACCAAGGAGTCACCGCCCGGCGCTGTGAGCCGGGTCGCTCCCGCGGGCCCACGCGTCGACGTCCGCGTACGACGGCGGCGTGCCCCGCGGGGTCCGGCCGGCCCGGATGTCCGCGGCCGTCTCCAGTGCCGCGCCCAGGGCCTGCCGGTACAGCAGCGAGCCGAGGCTCACGCGCCGTACCCCGAGGTCGGCGAGCTGGGGAAGGGTGGGGCCGGCGGGCGAGAAGAGGATGTTGAGGGGGAGGTCGCCCAGGTGCGCCACGAGGCGGGCGATGCCGCGCGGATCCGTCAGCCCGGGGACGAACACCCCGTCGGCGCCCGCCTCCCGGTAGGCGTCGAGCCGGGGCAGCGTGCCGTCGCCGTCGCCCGACCAGTAGGTGTCGGTACGGGCGTTGACGAAGAGGCCGGGTGCGGCCCTCTTCACCGCGGCGATCTTCGCCGCGTGCCGCTCGACGGGGCCGAGGGCGTCCTCCAGGTTGATGCCGACGGCTCCCACTGCTGCCAGCTCGCGCGCGAACTCGCCCACCTCGTCGGGGACTTCGCTGAAGCCGCCCTCCGCGTCGACCGACAGGAGGAAGGGTGCCGTGCCCAGGGTGAGGGCGAGCCGCAGGGTCTCCTCACGGGTCGCCGACGCCCCGTCCGGCAGGCCGGCGGCCGCGGCGACGCCCAGGCTGGTCGTCGCGACGGCGCCGAAGCCCGCGGCGGCGAGCGCCATGGCCGAGGCGTGGTCCCAGGCGTTGGGCAGGAGCAGCGGCTGTGCGGCGTGGTGCAGTGCGGCGAAGGCGCTCATGACAGATCGCCCACCGCGTCGGCGTAGTACGTCGATCCCCGCAGGTGCAGGGCCAGTTCGCGAAAGCTCCAGCCCTCGCCGGGCGAGCGGTCGAGCTGCTCGTCGGTGAGGGCGCCGAGGCGGTTCGCCCAGATGCGGGCGAGACGGAGCAGCCGGCTGCGGGCCTCGTCCAGGTCCTCCTGGGTGAAGGGCGCGAGATCCGCCCGGGTCGTCACCGTGGAGGCGTGCCAGTGGTCGGGCTGCGGCGCCTCGCCCGCCAGCCGGGCCTCCAGCTCGGCGAGGTGATCGACGAGATGGTCGGCGACCCGGCGGATCGCCTTGTGCGGGGTGTGGACGCGGTCGTCGGCATGGGCGGGCCTGCCGTCCCAGTGCGTCCAGGTGGCGGCCAGTTCCAGGACGTGGTCGACCATGCCGGTGACGGCCTGGGCGGGGTTCTCCCGCGGGGTCTGGGTCATACGGCCACGCTAGGGCCGGATCACTTCGGCACCGGCCGAACCGTCCCCGTGCACCTCACTCCCCGCGTTCGGCCGCACTCCGCTCCACGCAGAACTCGTCGCCCTCCGGGTCGGCGAGGACGACCCAGCCCTTGCCGTCGGCGCTGCGGCGGTCGTCGAGGCCGAGGCCATGGGTGGGATTCTCGAATGCGCCGGTGGGCGACGGCAGCCGGCATTCGGTTCACCGGCCGTCCGGCGCCGCGACCTGCACGCCGTCGTCCTGCCACCGGACGCGCACCTCGGCGCCGTCGGCCCACCGCACGGTCAACTCCCGCTCCCCGTCGGCCCGTACGCCCACCGTCTCTCCCAGCGGCTCCGGGTCCGCCTCCCCGGTCAGCCGGGCCAGCGCGACGAACAGCGTGTCCCCCTCCCCGGTGCGCCCGGTGAGCCCCATGGGCGCGTCCGCCCCCGCGGGCGGCTCCGGCAGGCCCACGGCAGGCAGCACCTCGGCGCTCAGCCCCTCCGGCGCCGCCCACCCCGTCACCCGCACCGGCGTCCCGGGCCGCGCACCAGTGACCAGATGGGCCCGTACCTCCACGGCCCCCCGCGCGAGCACCACGCTGGTCACCCGCGCGCCCCCGGCCGCCGTGTGCCGGGAGGCCACCCAGCCCTCCCCGACGCCCAGCGGCACGATCTCCGTGCGGCTCGGGTCGTCGCCGACGATCACGCTGTTGTCGTACGACGAGACCGGGCGCGTCGCGGTCGAATAGGCGAGGCGCGTGTAGTACGGGTCGTAGCGGACGTCCTCACTGCCGTGGTTGTGGAGACGGACCACGCCGTCCGAACGCGTCGACTGCAGAAGCCAGTTGGGGGCGGAGATCGCGGTGAGCGCGTCGGTGCGCTCCGCCGGGCCCGGCTCCTCCGGCGCCGTCCACGCCGGGTGGCCGTCCGGCAGGAGCAGCCCGAGGAACCCCTTGCTCGCCCAGTAGGGGGACGCCGGGCCCGAATAGCCCTGCAGCAGCGCCGTGTCGGGACCGTGCCAGCCGAGGGTGAGCAGACCGCGGGAGTCCACCGCGCCCCGGTCGAGAAAGTACTTCAGCGCCCCGGAGGCCAGCCTGCGCGTCTCCCCCGGCGGCAGCGGGGTGTGCCCGGTCAGCGCGCCCAGCCACAGCGGGGCCGTCGCCGCGAAGCGGTAGGTGAGGCTGCGGCCCTGGTGCATGGGGGCGCCGTCGGCGCCGAACAGCCGGGCGTAGTCGGCCAGGTGGCGGGAGAGCCGGCCGCCGTAGCGGTCGAGGAGGCCGGCGTCGTCCGCCAGCCACGCGTGCAGCACCGGATACAGGTGCATCGCCCAGCCGTTGTAGTGGTCGAACTTGCGGCCGTCGCCGTCGGTGTACCAGCCCTCGCCGACGTACCACTCCTCGATCCGCCCCAGACCGCGCTCGATCGCCTTGCGGGACGCCTCCGGTTCATGGCCGATCTCCTGGAGGAAGCCGCCCACCGTCACCGGGAACAACTCCCAGTTGCAGGGCCAGGCTTCGGCGGTCAGCGCGTCCCCGAGCCAGGTGGCCGCCCGCTGCCGTACGCCGTCGTCGAGGCGGTCCCAGAGCAGCGGGCGCGTCAGGCGCAGGGCGAGGGCGATGGACGCCGCCTCGACCAGCGGCTGGCCGCGGTCCTCGATCCGGGGCCAGACGCCCGCGACACCGGCCGCGAGCCCGTCGGCGTACCGCTGGAGCACGGTCTCGTCCTGGCGGAAGGCCGCGGCGAGCAGCGTACGGGCGTAGCCCTCCAGGCCGTCCGAGAGCCGGCCCGACCAGCTCGTGCGGTCCCCGGGGAGGTCGTAGAGCGCGCCGCCCTTCACCGCGTACGGCTCGACCGCGGCGAGCAGGGCGTCGGCGGCGGCCTCCCAGTGCGCGCGGGTGTATCCGGTGCGCGGGCTGAGCGTGCGGTCGTCGGGCGGAAGGCGCATCGGCTCTCTTTCACGGCGTACGACGTCAGGACGGGTGGCGGGGGACGGAGGGTGAGACCTGGGGCGCCCCGGTTCCGGTCGAGACGCCCCAGGGGTTCATCCCACCCGCACAAGGCCCTTCGACATCAGATGCTGAGCGACGAGCGCGTCCCGGACAAGCCCTGCGTACGCCTTGCCGCGCTCGGCGCCCGGGGACTCCACCGGCGCGGCGGTGCCGTCGTTCCCTGTTCGGCCGGTTTGGGACCGGCGCCGCGCGACGGGGATCATCAGCACCGCACGTCCGCCCTTCTCCCGTACACCGGCCACCAGTGTCTCCGGATTCGCGCGCCACGTCGCCTCGTCGGTGGTCTTGTCATTGTGGGCGAGTTGTAGCAGGAGCGGGCCGGACGGTGGCCTGCCGCTGCGGATTCCGCGACTCTGAGACGCCGTCAGGTGCCGTGCCTCCACTGCTGGTTGGTGCCGCCGTTGCAGGTGTACGTGATGATCGCGGCGGAGTTGGCGGTGGACGCGCCGGACACGTCCAGGCACTCGCCGCTCGCGCGGGACGTGAGCGTGACATAGGAGCCGGACGTGGTCTGTGCCCACTGCTGGGCGGTGGCCGAGGAGTCGCAGTTCTCCTGGGTGACCGTGCTCGCGTTCTCCTGCACGCACAGGGAGCTGTTCCTGACCATCAGCTGGTAGTAGCCGCCGCCGACGGACCGGAACCAGTACTTCTGGTTGCCGCCGCCGTTGCAGTCGTACTGCTTGATCCGGGCGCCCTGCCACAGCGACTGGCTGGTGACGTCGGCGCACCTGCCGCTGTGCCGGGCGATCAGCGTGGTGTACGTGGCGTCGGTGCCGGTGACGGTTCCGGCGGCCGTGTCGACGGTGACCTCCGGGGACCAGGACATCGTCATCGAGGTCGCGCTCGGGAAGGTCAGCGGCAGCCACACGTACCGCGAGTCGTTCACGGTCCCGCCGAAGGAGTTGCCCCAGCGGTCGCCCAGGTAGAGGTACGCGGTCCCGGACGTGCCGGTGACCGGAAGGACGTACGCGGTCTGGGAGTCGTACGCCGTGGAGTCGCCGACGTTCGCCCACGCGGTCCACGGCCCCGCGAGCGAGGTGGCGGTGGCGTACTGCTGCTGGTTGGCGCTCCAGCCGGTCGCGCCCGAGGTCAGCATGAAGTACACGCCGCCCCGCTTGAAGAGCGCCGGGGCCTCGCGGTGGCCGCCCGGCCAGGGGTTGGCGACCAGGCTGTCGATGCCGGTGTAGTCGGCGGTGAGCCGGTAGATGTGCAGGTCGTAGTTCTCGTTGGCCGCGGAGACCATGTAACCGGTGCCGTCGGTGTCGACGTAGGTCGTGATGTCCCGGGACATGGAGTCGCCGAGCGGGCGGAAGCTGCCCCGGTAGGTGTAGCTGCCGTCGACCGTGGCCGAGACGGCGACGGCGGCGCGGGCCTCGCTGTAGTCGACGCCGTTCTCCTTGTGCATCCACATCACGAACATGCCGGTGGAGGCGTTGTAGACCACCTTGGGCCGCTCGATGTAGGCGGTGCCCAGCTCCGCGGCGGACGATTGGGTCAGGACGTGGTTCCTGAACTCCCAGTTCTTCAGGTCGGTGGAGCGGTAGGCGTCGACGTACCTGAAGGTGTTGTCGGCGTTGCGGTCCTCGCCGAACCAGTAGTAGTACGAGCCGACCTTGACGACCCCGCCGCCGTGGGCGTGGACGGGGTCGCCCGACGTGTCGGTGAACTGGACGCCGTTGGTGACCGTCCGGGCCTCGGCCTGTGCCGGGCCCGCGGTCGCGAGGGCGCCGGCCGACAGCAGGCAGAGGGCGAGCAGTACCGCGTACGCACGTCTCATCTCACACACGCTCCTTCACGTTCCGTCACCCCGGCGGATCGTTCGACATCACGGACACCATCTGTCATGACGAACGCGGAAAAGGTAAAGGTGCGCCGCGGCGAGGTCAACGGGTCCGGCGAGACGAGGAGACAGCGCTTTCTCCGCGGTGCCGCACCTGCGCGCCGTTTCGACTACCGTCGACGGCATGTCCCGCACCGACAGCCTCGCCGCAGCCCTCGCAGCCGGGACCGTCGTCCTGGACGGCGGCCTGGCCCACCGGCTGGAGTCCGCCGGGTACGACCTGAGCGACGGGCTGTGGTCGGCGCGGCTGCTCGCGGATCGGCCTCAGGCGATCGCCGAGGCGCACCTCGCGTACTACGCGGCGGGTGCCGACGTGGCGATCACGTCGAGCTACCAGGCCACCTTCGAGGGCTTCGCCAAGCGAGGCATCGGCCGGGACCGGGCCGCCGAACTCCTCACCCTCAGCGTGCGGTTGGGGCGTGAGGCGGCACGGCGGGCCCGGGCGAACGGCATCGCGCGGCCGCTGTGGGTGGCCGCGTCCGCGGGGCCCTACGGGGCGATGCTCGCGGACGGGTCCGAGTACCGGGGGCGCTACGGACTGAGCGTCGACGAGCTGGAGCGTTTCCACCGGCCGCGCCTGGAGGTGCTCGCCGCGGCCGGCCCCGACGTGCTGGCGCTGGAGACGGTGCCCGACGCCGACGAGGCGGCGGCGTTGCTGCGGGCGGTGCGCGGGCTCGGCGTGCCGGCCTGGCTGTCGTACTCGGTCGCGGGCGGCCGCACCCGTGCCGGGCAGCCCCTGGAGGAGGCCTTCGCCCTCGCCGCCGGGTCCGACGAGATCATCGCGGTCGGCGTCAACTGCTGCGCCCCCGAGGACGTCGGCGGGGCGGTCGAGACCGCCGTACGGGTGACGGGCAGGCCGGTCGTGGTCTATCCCAACAGCGGCGAGACATGGGACGCCGCGGCCCGCGCCTGGGACGGCCGGGCCTCCTTCACCCCGGACCAGGTCACGGACTGGCGGAAGTCCGGTGCCCGGCTGATCGGCGGGTGCTGCCGGGTGGGGCCCGAGGCGATCGCGGACATCGCGAGGGCGCTACGGGGCTGAAGGGGGCGCCGACGCCGGCAAAATCCACGGACTCCAACGGGTCCGCCGGAGCCACCGGGCTGCCGGAGCCGCGGGGCCCACCGGAGCCACCAGACGCCGCCGGAGCCACCAGGCGCCGCCGGGCTCACCAACTTCGCCGGGGCTGCCGAGCCAGCCAGGCACACCGGGGCCACCAGGTCCGCCGGGGCCACCAGGTCCGCCAAGTCCGCCAGGGCCACCGGGCCCACCAGGCTCGCCGGGTCCGCCGGGCCCACCGGAGCCACCAGACGCCGCCGGGGCCGCCCGGGTCACCAACTTCGCCGGGGCTGCCGAGCCAGCCAGGCACACCGGGGCCACCAGGGCCACCAGGCCACCGGGCCCACCAAGTCCGCCAAGGCCACCAGGCCACCGGAGCCACCAAGCTCGCCAGTGCCACCAGGGCCGCCAAGTCCGCCAGGGCCACCAGGCCACCGGAGCCACCGGGACCACCGGAGCCACCAGGCGCCCACCGGAGCCGCCAGGGCCGCCGGGCCCACCGGAGGCGCCGGGGTCGCCAGGACCGCTGGTGAGGCCGGGGCCCGAGGCCGCCCTCGCCCCTCACCGCTCGCGTCCGGCTGTTCGCTCCCGGGGACGGCCCGGCCGGGCGGCGCCGTCGTGGTCAGTGCCGGCGGACCGAACCGGGCAGCCGCAGCCGTCGTACGACCGACCGCAGTTCCGCCGTGCGCGCGGGCGCGGCGAGCGGGGGCACCGGCACGCCCGCGGCCTCCGGCGCGGGCGGGGCGTCGGCGCTCCACAGGGCGAGATCCGCGTCCCGCGGTCCGTACGCGACACGCGGCGGGCCCGCGTCGAAGATCCGTACGGGATGCGTCGCGTCCCAGGGCTGCCAGCCGGGGTCCCCCTCGGCCGCGAACCGCACCCACGCGGCGTGCATCGCCCGGGCCAGTTCGCCGGGACCGCCCTCGCCGGCCAGCTTGCGCGACTCCGGCAGGTCGCCGGTGTCGAAGACGAAGCCGAGCTCCAGGGCGTGGCAGGCGCCCAGGCCGGGGAGGGTGGAGGGCCACGCGAACTCGTAGACGTACGAGGAGCCGCCGCGGGCGTCGGCCAGCCGGTGCAGCGGGACGCGCAGCAGATGGTCGGTGACCATCTGCCCGACGATCTCGGCGGTGCCGGCCTCCGGGTGCAGGGTGCGGTAGCCGCGCGGCACCTCCGTGCCGCAGTGGCAGCGGGCCATCGCACCGGCGAGGGCGACGGCGCCCAGCCGGTCGACGCGTTCCAGCAGACCGCCGGGGACGAGCCAGAGGCGGTACTCCTCGCTGGTCCAGCCCGTCATCAGGCCGACGCCCCGGGCCGCGTCGCCCTCGACGAGGGCCTCCAGGGGGTCGCGGGGCACGAGGTCGCCGTCGACGACGATGCCGAAGGAGGGGCCGCCCAGCACCGGGCTGCTGAGCCGGCCCACCTCCCCCTGGGTGCGCAGCAGCAGGTCGCGGTCGACCTCGGCGAAGGCCGCGGCGGTGGCGGGGATCTTCAGCCGGGCCGCCATCCGGCGCACCATCCGGCGCACCTTGTCGCGGTCGGACGCCTCGGGTGGCCCGCTCTGCAGGACCGCCCGGCGTATCAGCCCCTGTGCCTGCGGGGCGGCCAGCAGGGCCCCGGCGCTGATCGCCCCCGCCGACTGGCCGCCGAGGGTGATCAGGTCCGGGTCGCCGCCGAAGGCCGCGATCGACGCGTGCACCCATTCCAGGGCGGCCAGCTGGTCGCGCAGGCCGGGGTTGGCGGGGGCGTCGGGGAAGAGTCCGTAGCCCTCCACGCCCAGCCGGTAGTTCACCGAGACCAGGACCACGCCGTCCCGGGCGAAGGCCTGCCCGTCGTACACCGGGACCGCCGAGGAACCCCTGGTCAGGGCGCCGCCGTGCAGCCACACCAGGACCGGGAGCCGGGCACCCGGGCCCGGCTGCGGCGTCCACACGTTGAGGTTCAGGCAGTCGTCACCGGGCACGACCGGGTCCGACAGGTAGGTGGCGAAGGACTCGGAGTACGGCGGCTTGGGCGCCGTCGGCCCGAAGGAACCCGCGTCGCGCACCCCGTCCCAGGGCTCGGGCGGCACGGGCGGCCGGAACCGCCGGGGCCCGAAGGGCGGCGCGGCGTACGGGACACCGCGGAACACGGCGATCCCGTGCTCGTACCGGCCCCGGACGGCTCCGTACGGCGTGTTCACCACGGGGTCCGCAGGGACTGCCGCCGTCATACGACCACCAGCTTCCTCACGCGCTGCCACACCGTGAACAACAGAGCACCACAGGACGGCGCGGTATTCCGGCGCAGAGCGCGATTCGGCCGCCGACCGGGGGACACGGCCCTGGCCGAACGCGGCCTCAGGGTCCCGCACGACGTCAGCGTGGTCGGCTTCGACGATCTGCCGGAGTGCCGCTGGCTCTCCCCCGCGCTGACCACCGTCCGCCGGCCCCTGCCGGAGATGGCGGCGACGGCGCTGCACCGGCTGGTGCGGATGATGGAGGGGGCCGGCCGGAGAGCACCCGTACGGAACTGTCGACATGGCTGGTGGAACGCGCGAGCACGGGACGCCCGCGCTGGGCGCCGGCCGGGGCGACGGGTCGGGGGTGCGTGCGGCGGTCGGTCGTCCGGCGGTGCCTCATGGCCGGGCGCGCGGTTCCCGGCGCCCCTGGGGGACGCTCTCCGCTCCGTCAACCGCCCTCGCGCGGCACGGAGTTGTCCGGCGCGCCGTCGCCGTTCGGGGGGAGGTCACCCCGGCGCACCGGGGCGGTGGGGGTGGACGTGGGTGCCGGCGGGAGGAGGTCGGCGAGCTCGGTGGCGGTGGGGTGGTGCACGGCGAGGAGGGCCTGGTGCAGGGTGGCGCGGGGGACGCCGGCGCCGGTGAGCCAGATGACGTAGCCCTTCCTGGGCTGCGCGTATCCGTGCTGCCTGCCGGCGCTGCGGTACCAGGCGTCGCCCTCGCGCGTGCACCTGGTCCGCCCCTCGGGGGCGTCGCCGACGGGTTGCCGCGGGCAGGTGGCGGCGGTCAGTGTGCCGCGGTCCACCCTGATCTCGATCTGCGTGTTGGTCGTGCGCGACCAGTACACGGCGGAGAAGCCGTCGTCCCCGGACACGCCCACGGACTGCTGGGCGAGCGTGTATCCGGGCGACTCGGTGACGTAGACGAGTTCCGGGGCGATGCCCAGCGCCTGTGCGCGCGCCGCGAGCCGGGCCGGGTCGGCGGGTGCTGCCGAGCCGCCGGCTCCGGCGTCCCCGCCGGCCTTCTCGGTGCCGCAGCCGGTAACCAGCAGCACCGGGAGCAGCAGAAGGGACGGCAGGGCGCGCAGGGTACGGATCACGCCCCCATCCTGCCGTACACGACGCGCCGCCGCCGCACAGGTGTTCCATCGCGGGGGTGGGGCTGCGTAGCCTCGACTCCGATGAACGCCATCCCCTCACATCTCGACCACCTCGTCCTCGCGACCCCCGATCTGGCCTCGACGGTCGCCGAGTTCACGCGCCGCACCGGTGTGGCACCCGCGCCCGGCGGCGCCCACGTCGGGCGCGGCACCCGCAACTTCCTGGTGTCACTGGGCGGTTCGAGCTATCTGGAGATCATCGGGCCGGACCCGGAGCAGTCGGAGCCGCAGGGGCCGCGCCCGTTCGACGTCGACGAGGTGGACCGGGCCCGGACGGTGACCTGGGCCATCAGCCCGCCCGACCTCGACACGGCCGTGGCCACGGCGCGCTCCCGGGGCTACGATCCGGGCGACGTCCGCCCGATGAGCCGCCGCCGCCCCGACGGGACCCTGCTGCGGTGGCGGCTGACCGACGGCGACACCCAGCACCCCTCCGGCCTGGTGCCGTTCCTGATCGACTGGGGGGTGTCGGTCCATCCGACCGCCACCGGCCTGCCCGTCACCCCTCTGCTGCGGCTGTCCGCCACCGCGCCGGACCCGGACGAGCTGCGGCCGCTGCTGGCCGCCGTGGGAGCCGAACTGTCCGTGGCCGAGGGGCCGGTCGGGCTGTCGTTCACGGTGCGGACGCCTCGGGGGCCGGTGACCTTCGGGTGAACCGGGCGGACCGTGTCCGTTTCCTTCAAGACCCGCCGCCGCGGCGCTGCCTACGGTGGCCGCATGACTCCACGAATCGACGCCGTCGGGCTGGTCGTCTCCGACATGGCGGCCTCCGTCACCTTCTACCGCAGGCTCGGCCTGGCGTTCCCCGAGGGCGCCGGGAGCGGGCCGCACTCGGAGGCCGAACTGCCGGGCGGGATGCGCCTGCTGCTCGACACCGAGGACACGGTCCGCTCCTTCCACGCCGGGTGGCGGCCGCCCACGGGCGGATACCGGACCGGGCTGGCCTTCCGCTGCGACAGCCCGGCGGAGGTGGACTCCGCGTACGAGGAACTGGTCGCCGCGGGGCACCACGGGGAGCTGAAGCCCTGGGACGCCTTCTGGGGCCAGCGGTACGCGGTCGTGCACGACCCGGACGGCAACGGCGTCGACCTGTTCGCGCCGCTACCCCAGTAGCCGGCGCAGCGGGACGCCCGCCAACTCCTTGACGTCACGGGAGAGATGGGCCTGGTCGGCGAAGCCGGTCCGGGCCGCCGTCTCCGCGAACGGGACGCCCTGCCGGGCCAGCCGCAGCGCCCTTTGCAGGCGCAGCACACGGGCCAACGTCTTGGGGCCGTAGCCGAAGGCGGCCAGCGAGCGGCGGTGCAACTGGCGGGCTCCGAGGCCGAGTTCCCCGGCGGTGGCCGCGACCGGGCGGCCCGCGTCGAGGGCGGTCACCAGGTGCCCCAGCAGCGGGTCGGGCGGCGGGGCGTCGGCCGCCAGCCGCAGGGCCAGCTCGTCGAGCGCGCCCGCGGGTGCGGCGGCCGCCCGCACCAGGGCGGTGAGGCGGCGGACCTCCGCGGCCGGCCACAGGTCGGCGAGAGCCACGCGCCGGTCGCGCAGCTCGTGCGCGGGCACGCCCAGCAGGGCGGGGGCGGTTCCGGGGCCGAACCGCACGCCCGTCCACCCGCCGGGGGCGCCGTCGGTGGCGTAGGCGCGGGTGTCGGGTCCCGCGACCAGCAGGCGGTCCCCGTGCCAGAGCAGGTCCATGCAGCCGTCGGGCAGCACCCGCCCCGCACCGGCCCCGGCCGGGGTGTTGCGCCAGACGACCGCTCCGGGCAGCCGGGACGGTCTCTCCACGTACACGTCCGTCAGCCTACGCGCGCGCTCCGTCCCACCCGCCCCCGATGCTCCTGCGGGCTCACGCCGTGGACCCGCTTGAACGCGCTGGACAGGGCGAAGGCGCTGCCGTAACCGACCCGCCGGGCGATCGCCTCCAGGGTGTCGTCGGTGTCGCGGAGCGCGTCCGCGGCCAGCGCGAGCCGCCAGCCGGTGAGATACGTCATCGGGGGCTCGCCGACGAGCTCGGTGAAGCGGCGGGCGAGGGCGGCGCGGGACACCCCGGCCTTGCCGGCCAGGGCGGCCACCGTCCACGGGTGCGCGGGGTCGTCCTGCAGCAGGCGCAGCACCCGGCCCACGACGGGGTCGGCGAGCGCCTGGTACCAGGCCGGGGCCGCCGCCTCGGGGCGGGAGAACCAGGTCCGGAGCGCGGCGATGACCAGCAGGTCGAGCAGCCGGTCGAGGACCACCTCCTGGCCCGGCTCGTCGCGCACGATCTCCGCCATGAGGAACGGCGTGAGCGGGCAGTCCCACACCTCCGAGGTGAGGGTCAGCAGCGGCGGCAGGGCGTCCAGCAGGCGCCCGCCGACCTCGCCCGGCCACAGGTAGGTGCCGATCAGCAGCACCGCGGAACCGTCGAGCCGGCCGCCCCAGGTGCGCACGCCCAGGTCCATGGAGCCGTTCAGCGACCGCCCGTCGGGGTAGCTGCACTCGGCGCCCGGCAGGATCAGTGCCTGCGGCGGCGTGTCCGGGGCGTCGGCGCAGCGGTAGGCGTCCGGGCCGCGCGCCACGGCGAGGTCGCCGGGCCGCAGCCGCACCCGCGGCGCGGCGTCCGGCACCACCCATGCCTCGCCGCGGACCATCAGCATCACGGTGAGGGGTGCCCGGTCCTCGATGCGCACGCACCACGGCGGATCGAAACAGGCACGGATCATGAAGGCGCCCCGCGCGCGGGGGCCTTCCAGGAGGCCTGCGAGAGCGTCCATGCGGTCAGCGTAGACGGCCGGAGATGGGAACGAGCCGTTCGGCCATGGGCGCCCGGCGTGCGCGCCCGCTGACTTGGGGCATGGCGGACGGCGTGGCGCACACACAGGACATGACGGTCGTGGTGACCGGTGCCTCGGGGCGTACCGGGAGCCGGATGGCGCGAGCGGCGCGGGCGGCCGGCCTCACGGTGCGGCCCCCTCCCGCGCCCAGGGTCCGGGGACCGGTACGTGGGACGCACGGTGGAGATCACCGGGCCGCGGCTGCCGTCCTTCCGGGAGGCGGTCGCGGAGATCTCGCGGGCGACCGGCACGAAGCTCGGCTGCACACCGGTCCCGGCGGGCGCCCACGGCGCGGCGCTGACCGGGTTCGGGGTGCCGCCCGGGGAGGCGGAGTTCCTGGTCGAGGTCTTCGAGGGGCTGCTCGACGGCCGCAACGCGCACCTCACCGGCGGGGTCCGCGAGGTGCTGGGCCGCGCGCCGCGCGACTTCGCGGACTTCGTACGGGCGGCCGCCGCGGCGGGCACCTGGAGGGTGTGAGCCGCGGCCCTACGTCGTGTCCGGCTTGTGGTGGTGGGGCGGGTGCGTGCTCTTCACATGGGTGCGCAGGCGGGAGGTCACGTCCTCCGGCGGCAGGAAGCGCGACCAGCGCTCGGGGAACTCGGAGGGCATGTCCGGGTCGTCCGGATCGGGTTCCACGCCCGCGGCGGCGCGGGCCACCTGTTCGGCCAGCTGCGCCTCGCGCACCCGCTCGTTCGCGGCGCGGGCCGCGGCGGTCGCGGCGGCCGGCCAGACCCGGTCGATCGCGGCGTTGACCGCGGCTCCGACGAGGACGGCGAAGGCGGACACACCGATCCACAGCAGCACGGCGACGGGCGCGGCCAGCGAGCCGTAGATGGTGGGACCCTCGACCGTGCTGGTGAGGTAGATGCGCAGCAGGAAGCTGCCGAGCACCCACATGGCCAGGGCGACCAGCGCGCCCGGCACGTCCTCGATCCACGGGGAGCGCACGGGCACGGAGACGTGGTACAGCGTGGTCAGGAAGGCGACCGACAGGACGATGACGACGGGCCAGTACAGCACCTGGACGACGGTCGTCGACCACGGCACGACGTTCACCACCGCGTCCGGGCCGGCCACCATCAGCGGCAGCGCGACCGAGCCGATCAGCAGGGCGACGACGAACAGCGCGAAGGACAGCAGGCGGGTCTTGACGATGCCGCGCACGCCGTCGAGGCCGTACATCACCGTGATGGTGTCGATGAAGACGTTCACGGCGCGGGAGCCCGACCACAGGGCGAAGAGGAAGCCGATGGAGATGACGTCGGGCCTGCCGCCCTTCATC
Source organism: Streptomyces sp. NPDC101225 (assembly GCF_044767585.1). Lineage (NCBI taxonomy): Bacteria > Bacillati > Actinomycetota > Actinomycetes > Kitasatosporales > Streptomycetaceae > Streptomyces > Streptomyces sp. NPDC101225. Next base: position 18,061 of record NZ_JBIWOE010000022.1, on the reverse strand, counting down.
ACGTCGTGCAGGATCGGCTGGGCGATCTCCGAGACCCCCCGGTCGGACAGGACGGTCCGGGACGCCTCCAGGAGGTTGTTCTCCAGGCTGACGATGGTGTCGGCGCCGGTCCAGTCGTCGACGTAGCCGAGCAGGCCGATCATGCTGAGCAGCAGCGGCGGCACGGACAGCAGGGTGAAGAACGCCGCCTCGGCCGCGAGGCCGAGGATGCGGTACTCCATGCAGGAGTTGACGGTGTCCTTGAGCAGCAGCCAGGCGGTCCTTCGCTTCGAGACGTTCCGGTAGAGGGCTCGCGCCCGGTGGAGACGCCCCGAGGGGACCTGAGGGGATTCACTTGCCGACTGCACGAACCAAAGGTATCCGCCGTTGCCCGGTGCACTCACCCCCGGCCGACCGCCTGTCGGGGCGCGCGGGCGGAAACGGGGCGGCAACCGACGGGAAACCGGGCGGGCGGTTCCCTCCCATTCTTCTGTCATGTCCTCGTTGGCCGATTTGTTCCACCTTCCCGGCGCAACCGTGCCCGGCACCCGCGGCGCCGCCGCGCCGACATCCCCGGTCAGGCGCCGGAACACCGAAATTCCGCGCCCCGATCAGGGCCCTCCGGAGCGACCGGAATGCGCCAATGGCTGAAACGCCCTTGAAGCGTTCATGAACTCTCCGAAAGAATTTCCATTGCATTCGTTGCGCTGTCGAGAACGACTCAGGCGTACACGACACGGGGGACATCGAGGGCCCGGGACCAAGGCCCGATCCAGCCGCGTTACCCGTGATCCGCATGAGATTCATGTGGGTCGCGCCGTGCTGCCCTGCGCCATTTTCACGCGGCCACTCCGTACTCTTCCGCACCATTTCGAACTCGAATCCCAATGGTTTGGAATTCCGGCTTCCCGTGAACAGCGGGCGGAGTTCCACCGTATTCGTCTCGGGGGAATTCTCATGCCCGCTCCGCACCCATGGACGCGCACACCGTCACGAGCCCACCGCCACGGCGCGGGCCGGGCAGGACCGCGCGCCGCCCGGACGGACGACTCACCGATACCCGCACGGACGTTCGAGGGTGGCCGACCACCCGCCGTCGCCCGCGGCGTCCGCACCCTGCTCCCGACCGCCCGCCGGCGGCGTGCAACAAGCCTGTCACCGACGGAACCGGTTAACCGGCAAAGCGCGTAAAGACTGCAAAACCCGTAAGGAGCGGACGTGCTGGAGAAAATAGACACCGCCACCGAATCTGTACTCGCCGAGGTTCTGGCCGGCGTCGTACGCCAGGAGCACATCCCGGTCGACAGCCACTTCTTCGACGATCTCGGCGCCAACTCGCTGACGATGGCCCACTTCTGCGCCCGGGTGCGCAAGCGCCCCGATCTGCCGTCCGTGTCGATGAAGGACGTCTACGGCCATCCCACGATCCGCCGCCTGGCCGCCGCCCTCGACACGGCTCCGGCCGCCGCCGCCCCGGCCCCGGTCGGGCCGGCGCCCGCCCACCGCCCCGGCAGCACCTCACGCCATCTCATGTGCGGCGCCCTGCAGTTCCTGGCCTTCGCCGCCTACTGCCTGCTCGCCGGGACCGTCATGGGCCAGGGCTACGAATGGATCTCCGCCGTGGACGGGGTCGTCGACGTCTACCTGCGCTCGCTCGTCTTCGGCGCCTCGGTCTTCGCGGGGGCCTGTCTTGTCCCGGTCGCCGCCAAGTGGCTGCTGGTGGGCCGGTGGCAGGAGACGGAGTTCCCCGTCTGGAGCCTCGCCTACTTCCGCTTCTGGACGGTCAAGGCGCTGCTGCACGCCAACCCGCTGATCCTGTTCACCGGCAGTCCCCTGTACGTGCTCTACCTGCGGGCGCTGGGCGCGAAGATCGGCAAGGGCGTCACGATCCTGACCCACACGGTGCCGGTCTGCACCGACCTGCTCACGGTCGGCGCCGGTTCGGTGATCCGCAAGGACTCCTTCGTCCTGTGCTACGAGGCGCACGCGGGCCGCATCCGCACCGGCCGGGTGACGCTCGGCCGGGACGTGTACATCGGCGAGAAGTCGGTCGTGGGCATCGGCACGACGATGGGTGACGGCGCCCAGCTCGGCCACTCCTCCGCCCTGTACGGCGGTGTCACGGTCCCGGCGGGCGAGCACCGGCACGGCTCCCCGGCCCAGCCCACCGACGTCGACCACGTCCGCATCCCCCCGGCCCGCGTCTCCACCCTGCGCCGCGCCGTGTACGGCCTCGGCGGACTCCTGCAGATGCTGATCGTCTACGTCCCCGTCGCGGTCGGCGGAACCTACCTGCTGCTGACCGTGGTTCCCGCCCTCCACATGCTGCTCGACCCGACCTCCCACCACCTGGACTCGGCCGCCTTCTACGGCGAGGCGCTGGGCTTCTCGCTGGCCGCCTACGCGGCCTTCGTGGTCCTCGGCCTCGCCGCCGTGACCCTGCTGGCGCGCCTGCTGAGCTCGATGCTGCGCCCGGACCGGGTCTACCCGCTGTACGGCGTCCACTACTCGCTGCAGCGCGCGGTCGCCCGCCTCAGCAACATCAAGTTCTTCACGTGGCTGTGCGGCGACAGTTCGTACATCGTCCACTACCTGCGCTCCATCGGCTACGACCTCTCGCACGTGGAGCAGACCGGGTCCAACTTCGGCACCGAGGTCCAGCACGAGACGCCGTACCTGGTGTCCGTGGGCAGCGGCACGATGGTCGCCGACGGGCTGTCGATCGTGAACGCCGAGTTCTCCGGCACGTCCTTCCGCGTCTCGCGCGCGACGATCGGCGCGCACAGCTTCCTCGGCAACAACATCGCCTATCCCAGCGGCGGCCGCACCGGCGAGAACGTCCTGCTGGCGACGAAGGTGATGGTCCCGCTGGACGGCGAGGTCCGCGAGGGCGTGGGCCTGCTGGGCTCGCCCCCCTTCGAGATACCGCGCTCGGTGGAGCGCGACAGCCGCTTCGACCATCTGCGCCAGGGTGACGAACTGCGCCGCCGGCTCGCCGCCAAGAACCGCTACAACCTGCGCTCGATGGGCCTGTTCCTGTTCGTGCGCTGGCTGCACTGGTTCGCCCTGAGCCTGCTCGGCTTCGCCGCCTTCGACCTGTACGGCGCGAGCGGTGCCGTGGGCGGCCTGCTGATCGGCGCGTCCCTCGTCGTGGGCCTCGTGTTCAGCACCGGCTACTACGTGCTGGTGGAGCGGCTGATCACCCGCTTCCGGCCGCTGAAGCCGCAGCTGCGGTCCATCTACGACCCGCACTTCTGGCGGGTGGAACGGCTGTGGAAGGTGCCCGACCGCCACCTCGTGGTGCTCAACGGGACGCCGTTCAAGGCCCTCGTCTGGCGGCTGCTGGGCGTCCGGATCGGGCGCCGGGTCTTCGACGACGGCTGCTACATCACCGACCGCACGCTGTCGGCGATCGGCGACGACTGCACGCTCGCCGCACACACCAAGGTGCAGGCCCACTCCCAGGAGGACGGCACCTTCAAGTCCGACCACATCACCATCGGCGCCGGCTGCACGCTCGGCACCGGATCACTCGTGCACTACGGCGTCTCGATGGGCGACGGCGCCGTGCTCGCGCCCGACTCCTTCCTGATGAAGGGCGAGGAGATACCGCCGAGGGCGCAGTGGGGCGGGAACCCGGCGGTCGCGCCGCGGCACGGGTGACATCGAACAGCAGGGAAACACAGGGGGGAACCACCGATGGAAAGCATTCCGCGCTGGACGCTCGACCCGGTCGTGGGCGTCGCGGAGCACGCGGTCCCGCTGCCGGACGGCGTGTCCGGCACACCGGCCGCGCTGGCGGCCGCACACACCAGGGTGCTCGCCGCGCTCCGCGGCGAGGACGAGGCGGCGTCCGGGCCCGACGACGGCGCCCTGCACGTCACCGTCACCGGCCGCACGCTGCGCCTGCGCCACCGCACCGACGTGCTCGACGCCGGGGCCGCGGCCCGCATCGCCGGCTACCACCTCGCCGCGCTCGCCGACCCCGGCCGGCGCAGCCTGCTCTCCGCGGAGGAACTCCGCTTCCAGCTGGAGGAGCTGGCGGGCCCCGTGCGGGAACTGCCGGACCGTCGGGTGCACGAGCTGTTCGAGCGGCGGGTGCTGCTCCATCCGGACGCGGTGGCCGTCGAGCGGGACGGACGGCGCTGGACGTACCGGGAGCTCAACTCCCGGGCCAACCGGATCGCCCGGGCGCTGCTCGCCCGCGGGCTGCGGCCCGAGGACGTGGTGGCGGTGGTGATGGAACGCAACCTGGACTGGGCGGCCGCCGTGCTCGGCGTCCTCAAGGCGGGCGGTGTGTATCTGCCGGTCGAGCCGCACTTCCCGGCGGACCGCGTCGCCGCCACGCTCGCGCGGGCGGGCTGCGGGCTGGCCCTCACCGAGCAGGGCAGCTCCGCCCACGTCGGCCCGCCGGTCGGCCGGCTGTTCGTGGACACCGCCTACGCCGAGGGCCACCGCGACGACGACCCGAACGTGCCCGTGGCGGCCGGTCAACTGGCCTACATCTACTTCACGTCCGGCTCGACCGGCGAGCCCAAGGGCGCGATGTGCGAGCACGCGGGCTTCGTCAACCACGTCCTCGCCAAGATCGACGACCTGGGGATCGGCGCCGGGCGGACGGTGGCGCAGACCGCGCCGCAGTGCTTCGACATCTCCCTGTGGCAGCTGGTCTCGGCCCTCCTGGTCGGCGGCCGGACCCTGCTGATCGGGCAGGAGACGATCCTCGACGTGCCGCGGTTCGTCGACACGGTCGCGCGCGGCCGGGTCGAGGTGCTCCAGGTCGTGCCGTCGTACCTGGAGGCCGTGCTGGCCGAGTTGGAGCAGCGGCCGCGCGAACTGCCCGACCTGCGCTGCGTGTCGGTCACCGGCGAGGCGGTGAAGAAGGAGCTGGTGCAGCGCTGGTTCGACGCCATGCCCGGCATCCGGCTGGTCAACGCCTACGGCCTGACGGAGACGTCCGACGACACCAACCACGAGGTCATGGACCGCGTGCCGGACCAGGAGCGGGTACCGCTCGGGCCGCCGATCGCCAACGTGCGCGTGTACGTCGTCGACGAGGATCTGACGCCCGTGCCGCTGGGCGCCCCCGGCGAGATCGTCTTCTCCGGCGTCTGCGTCGGCCGCGGGTACGTCAACGACCCCGAGCGCACCCGCGCGGCCTTCTGCGAGGACCCCCACCGGCCCGGCGAGCGGCTGTACCGCAGCGGCGACCACGGGCGCTGGCTGCCCGACGGGAAGCTGGAGTTCCTCGGCCGCCGGGACAGCCAGGTGAAGATCCGCGGCTTCCGGGTCGAGATCGGCGAGATCGAGAACGCGCTGCTGCGGGTGCCGGGGGTCCGGGACGGTGCCGTGGTCGTCGTACGGGGCGCGCAGCTGGCGGCGTTCTGCACCGGCGCCGAGCCGGTGGGCGCCGACGAGGTGCGGAACAAGCTGGCCGCGTCGCTGCCCCCGTACATGGTCCCGGGCATCGTGCACCGGCGCGAGCGGCTGCCGCTGACCGCCAACGGCAAGATCGACCGCAGGACGCTGACCGCGCTCGCCGAGGAGCTCGACGGCGGCGGCCGCGGCGCGCCGGACACTCCCGCCGAGCGGCGGCTGGCCGCCGCCTGGGCCGAGGTGCTGGGCATCGACGCCGGCCGGATCGGCCGCCTCGACCACTTCTTCGACCGCGGCGGCACCTCGCTGTCCGCGGTGAAGCTGGCGATCGCGCTGGACCGCGCGATCACCCTCAAGGACGTCACCCGCCACCCGGTACTCGCCGATCTGGCGGGGCTGCTGGATCAGCGCCACTGAAAGGAACCTGTGCAATGTCGCACGCGTCCCCGACCTACCTCCCCGACATCGAGCCGGCCCCCGGCCGGCCGCCGCTGCTGCAGATCGAGCCCGACGGCGACGTGGCCGCCTGGGCCGCCGGGCACCGGGGCGCGCTGCGCGCCGCGGTCGCCGAGCACGGCAGTCTCCTCGTCCGCGGACTGGGCCTCGACGGGCCCGGCGTCACGGAGGAGGTGTTCCGGCGCCTGTCCGGCGGCCGGCTGATGGCCGACCGGGAGCCCTTCGCGCCGCGCCGCTCCTACTCCGACGGCGTGTACTCCTCCTCCAAATGGCCGCCCAACCAGCAGATGTGCATGCACCACGAGCTGAGCTACGCCCTCGACTTCCCGGGCCTGCTGCTCTTCGCCTGCCTGGTGGCGCCGGAGGCGGGCGGAGCCACCGCACTCGCCGACGGCCCGGCCGTGCTCCAGGCGCTGCCGGCCGGGCTGGTCGAGCGGTTCGAGCGGGAGGGCTGGCTGCTGACCCGCACCTACAACGACGAGATCGGGGCGTCGGTCGCCGAGGCGTTCGGCACCGAGGACCGGGCCGAGGTCGAGCGCTACTGCCGGGCCAACGCCATCGAGTTCGCCTGGCAGGACGACGGCTCGCTGCGCACCCGGCAGCACCGCAGCGCCGTCGTGCACCACCCGGTCACCGGCCGTCGCTGCTGGTTCAACCAGATCGCCTTCCTCAACGAGTGGACGATGGACCCCGAGGTGCACGAGTACCTGGTGGACGTCTACGGACCGGACGGGCTGCCCTTCAACACCCGCTTCGGAGGCGGCGATCCGCTCGACGAGGACATCGTCCGCGCGATCAACGAGGTCTACGAGGCCCACACCCGGCGTACGCCGTGGCACTCCGGGGACCTGCTGCTCGTCGACAACATCCGCACCGCGCACGGCAGGGAGCCCTTCGACGGGCCGCGCGAGGTCCTGGCCGCGCTCGGCGATCCGGTGCGGCTGACCGACTGCGCTCCGGCCACCGACGTGAGGACGGCCGCATGACCACCACCGACGGTGCCGCTCGCGGCGCCCTGGCCGCACCGCCGTTCGCGGTGATCTCCGGGGAGCAGGTGCAGCAGGTGCTGCAGGGCCGGGAACCGGAGATCGGCGCACTCGTGGAGGCCGTCTACCGGCTGCACGGGGCGGGCGACTCGGTGAATCCGCCGTCGTACTTCCTGCGCTTCCCGGACCGTCCGTCGTCGCGGATCATCGCGCTGCCCGCCTCGCTCGGCGGCCCGCTGCGGGTGGACGGGCTCAAGTGGATCTCCAGTTTCCCGGAGAACACCAGGTCGGGGCTGCCGCGGGCGTCGGCCGTGCTGATCCTCAACGACCCCGGCACGGGCTACCCGTTCGCCTGCCTGGAGAGCTCGGTCATCAGCGCCACGCGCACGGCGTCCTCGGCGGCGCTGGCCGCCGACCGGCTCAGCCGCACCCGCGCCCGCCCGACCCGTGTCGGCTTCGTCGGGACCGGTCTGATCGCCCGCTACATCCACACCCATCTCACCGCCAGCGGCTGGGAGTTCGAGGAGACGGGGGTGTACGACCTGTCGCCCGAGAGTGCGGCGGGATTCTGCGGCTACCTGGAACGCAGTGGCGCCCTGGGGCGGCTCACGGTGCACGACGGCGCCGAGAGCCTGGTCCGCTCCAGCGACCTGCTGGTGTTCGCCACGGTCGCGCCCGCACCGTACGTCCACGATCCGTCGTGGTTCGCGCACCACCCGCTGGTCCTGCACGTGTCCCTGCGCGACCTGGACCCGGCGATCCTGCTCGCGTCGGCCAACTACGTCGACGACGTCGAGCACTGCCTGAAGGCGGAGACCTCGCCGCACCTGGCCGAACGGCTCACGGGCGGGCGGGAGTTCCTCGACGGCACGCTGAACGACGTACTGACCGGGCGGGCGACCGTCCCGGGTGACCGGACGGTGGTGTTCTCCCCGTTCGGTCTGGGGGTGCTCGACCTCGCGGTCGGCAAGTTCGTCCACGACGAAGTGGCCCGCGGGGGCGGGCTGCACGTCGTCGACGGGTTCTTCCACGAGCTGCGCCGGCACGGCTGACCGGCCCGTGGCGCATGAGGAGGGGGGCGTCATGCCCGTCATTTCTGATCCTGTCCAGTTCAACGAGGAGGAGCTCTACGTCGACCTCCGGGCCGCACTGGGGCTGCCGCTGTACCTGAAGTGCGAGGGCTTCAACTTCGCCGGGTCCATCAAGCTCAAGGCGGCGACGGAGATGGTGAACGCCGCCGAGCGCGAGGGACGGCTGCGGCCGGGCTCGGTCCTGGTGGAGTCCTCGTCCGGCAACCTGGGCGTGGCGCTCAGCGTGATCGCGGCGAGCCGGGGCTACCGGTTTCTGTGCGTGACCGACGCGCGCTGCAACAGGCCGACGATCCGTCTGATGGAGTCGCTCGGCACCCAGGTGCACGTCATCGAGGAGCCGGACGCACGCGGCGGCTTCCTCGGGGCGCGGATGGCCCACGTCGACGCCCTCTGCGCCTCCGACGAGCGGTACGTCTGGCTCAACCAGTACACCAACCAGGGCAACTGGAGGGCCCACTACCGCACCACCGCCCCGGCCATCGCCGGGCGCTTCCCCGCCCTGGACGTGCTGTTCGTCGGGGCCGGCACGACCGGGACGCTGATGGGCTGCGCCCGCTGGTTCTGGCAGTGGCGGCGCCGGGTGCGCATCGTCGCGGTCGACAGCGTCGGCTCGGTGAGCTTCGGCGGGACACCGGGACGCCGGATGATCCCCGGCCTCGGCACCAGCGTGCCGCCGCGGCTGCTCGACGAGTCCTACGTGGACGACCTGGTCCGCGTCGAGGAGAGCGACGCCGTCCTCGCCTGCCGCCGGCTGGCCGCCCGGGGCTTCATGTTCGGCGGCTCGACCGGCACGGTGATCAGCGGCGCCGGCCAGTGGCTGGCCGAGCACGGCCGGCAGGGCCTGACCTCGGTGGCGATCGCCCCGGACCTCGGCGAGCGCTATCTGGACACGGTGTACCGGGAGGGCTGGCCGGCGGACGCCATCGAACCGGAACCGGCCATGGCCCAGCCGGCCTGATCCGTGCGGCGGGGGTCCGGGGGCGCGGGCCCCCGGACGGCCCCCGCCGGGGGGCGGCACCTCGTGTCCCGGTGTGCCGAGGGCGGGGCGCGGGGTACGTTCGCCGCATGGCACGCCGCACCCACTCCGTGACCAACCAGCCCCCGCCCCTGGTCGGCTACGACGTCTACAGCGCCGACCGTGCCCTGACCGAAGCCGTCGAGCGGCACCTGGCCCCCGGGCCGCTCGCCGAGGGACGCGAGGAACTGGCCGCCCTGGGGCGGGCCTCGGGCTCCCGGCAGCTGCAGGAATGGGGCGCCCAGGCCAACGAGAACCCGCCCCGGCTGCGCACGCACGACCGCGGGGGCCACCGCGTCGACGAGGTCGACTTCCATCCCGCCTGGCACCGGCTGCTCGGCAAGGGTGTCTCCGCGGGCCTGACCTCGGCCTGGAACCGCCCCGGCGGCCATGTGCGCCGGGCCGCCGCGTTCGTGGTCTGGACCCAGGTCGAGGCCGGCAACCTCTGCCCCCTGTCGATGACCCACGCCGCCGTGCCCGCCCTGCGCACGGACCCGGCGCTCGCCGCCGAGTGGGAGCCGCGGCTGACCTCCGTGGTCTACGACCGCGAACTGCGCCCCGCCCGCCTCAAGGCCGGGGCCCTGTTCGGGATGGGCATGACCGAGAAGCAGGGCGGCAGCGACGTACGCGCCAATACGACGACCGCACGACCGCTCGACGAGGAGGGGACGTACGAGCTGACCGGCCACAAATGGTTCTGCTCGGCCCCCATGTCCGACGGATTCCTGGTGCTCGCGCAGGCTCCCGGCGGACTCACCTGCTTCCTCGTACCGCGCGTCCTGGACGACGGCTCGCGCAACGTCTTCCTGCTCCAGCGGCTCAAGGACAAGCTCGGCAACCGCTCCAACGCCTCCGCCGAGGTCGAGTTCGACGGCACCTGGGCGCGCCGGGTCGGCGAGGAGGGGCGCGGGGTGCCCACCATCATCGGCATGGTGGCGGCCACCCGGCTGGACTGCGTGCTGGGCTCCGCCGGGCTGATGCGGCAGGCGGTCGCGCAGGCCGTGCACCACTGCGCCCACCGGGAGGCGTTCGGCGCGAAGCTGGTCGACAAGCCGCTGATGCGCAACGTCCTGGCCGATCTGGCGCTGGAGTCCGAGGCGGCCACCACCCTCGCGCTGCGACTGGCCGCCGCCTACGACGACGGCGGCGAGCAGGAGCGGGCCCTGCTGCGGATCGCGGTGCCGGCCGCCAAGTACTGGGTGACCAAGCGGTGCGCCCCGGTGGCGGTCGAGGCCGCCGAGTGCCTGGGCGGGAACGGCTACGTCGAGGAGTCGGGGCTGCCCCGGCTGGTGCGCGAGTCGCCGCTGAACTCGGTCTGGGAGGGCGCGGGCAACGTCCAGGCGCTGGACGTGCTGCGCGCGCTGCGGCGCGAGCCGCAGGCCCTCAACGCCTATCTCCAGGAGGTCGGCGGGGCGCGCGGCGCAGACCACCGGCTGGACGCCGCGATCAAGAACCTGCTGACGGACCTGGCGGACCTGGAGGGCGTCGAGGGCCGCGCCCGGCGGCTGACGGAGCGGATCGCGCTGGTGCTCCAGGGCTCGCTGCTCGTCAGGTTCGCGCCGTCCGAGGTGGCCGACGCCTTCTGCGCCGCGCGGCTGGGCGGGGACGCCGGCTCGGCCTTCGGCACCCTGCCCTCCACCCTGGACCTGGCGTCGGTCGTGGAGCGGGCCCGCCCACCGTCCTGAGGGGCCGCCGCGGGACGCGGGGGTGGTGCTGCGCCGACACGGCACCACCCCCGCTCGAGCTGGCCCCATCAAGGCCATGAACGCCGCTCGGGACGGCGTCGCTCAATATTCAAACAACCTGGGAGCGCTTCACCAGGGTTGCAAGGGGTTGCAACTTGCTGCTGTGTGTGGCTGGACTGTCTCCGTCCGTCAGCACCGGACGGCACTATGAGACCGACAGTGCGGACGGCTCGGGACTCCGTCGCCCAGGCGGCGCGGGAGATCGGCCGTCCCGGGCACTTCTTGCGGGAGGACCAGTGGCGCATCCGCCGACGGACGTGACGCAGCTCGCCATGGTCGACACGGCGCGGGCGGCGCGGGTACTGAGCGAGCTCCGCTCCGCCAGGCTCTCGGGGCAGCGCACGCCGGTCGCCCCGCGCCCGGTGATCGAGCAGTCCTGGGGACGGATGCTGCGCGGCGGCATCGACCCCGAGCGGGACCACCGCGCCGGGCTGCTGTCCGCCGACGAGGTGCGGCGGCGCCGGGAGACCACGGTGCTGCGGCACGTCCTGCCCGTGCTGCGCGAGGGGCTGCTGTCGGTCGCGGACGTCGCCCACCACATCATGGTGGTCACCGACGAGGACGGCCGGGTGCTGTGGCGGGAGGGCAGTTCGGCCGTGCTGCGCAAGGCGGACGGGCTGGGCTTCGAACTCGGCGCGGACTGGCGGGAGGACGTCGTCGGCACGAACGGCATCGGCACCCCCGCGGTGGTGCGCCGGCCGGTGCAGGTCTTCGCCTCCGAGCACTTCGTCCGCTCCATGACCACCTGGACCTGTACGGGCGCGCCGATCACGGACCCGCGCGACGGCCGGCTGCTGGGCGTGGTGGACGTCAGCGGGCCGCTGGAGACGATGCATCCGGCGACCCTGGCCTGGGTCGGCTCGGTGGCCAAGCTGGCCGAGGCCCGGCTGCGCGAGCTGCACCTGGCCTCGCTGGAGCGGCTGCGCGCGCTGGCCGCACCGATGCTGGCGCGGGTGGGCGGCCGGGCCCTGGCGGTGGACCGGGACGGCTGGACCGCGGCGGTGACCGGGATGCCGTACACCGGCCGGATCACCCTGCCCAAGTCCCTGTCGGCGGGCCGCCGGTGGCTGCCCCCGCTCGGTCTGTGCACCGTGGAGCCGCTGGCCGAGGGGTGGTTGGTCCGGGCCTCGGACGAGCCGTTGCCGGACGGCGCCACCCGGATCGTGCTGGACCTGTCGCAGCCGCGTCGCCGGCCGGTGACGGTGTCCGGAAGCGCGGGTTCCTGGAGCCACGAACTGAGTCCCCGGCACGCCGAGTTGCTGTATCTGCTCGCACTCAACCGCGACGGGTGCAGTGCCGCCTTCCTGGCCGAAGAGGTGTTCGGCGACCCGGCCCGACGGGTGACGGTGCGTGCGGAGATGTCCCGGGTACGGCGCTATCTGGGGAGATTGCTGGAGCACCGTCCCTACCGCTTCGCCGAGAGCGCGGAGGTGGAGCTGGTCCTGCCGGCCGACCCGCGGGACCTGCTGCCGCAGTCGACGGCTCCGGCGGTGCGGCGCCCGCGGGAGTCCGCCGGGACTCCCTGAGCGCGGACGCCGGCCGCGGCGCCGACCGCGCACGCTGCGTCACCGTCGTGCACCCCTGGGTGACCCCTACGGGGTCATCTTCCGCATATTTGCAGGGTCTTCGTCCCCCGCCGCGCCGGACTGCCGTAGCATCCCTCTACGAGCCGCCCCACCTGCTCCTATGGTCAACACGCAGACCAATGGCCGCAGTTGGCTCGCCTCGGGAGGACGTATGACGCAACGTGGCCGACATCGCAGGCAGAAGCGGGGAAGAGCGCTGCGCGCCCTGCTGGCCGGGACCGCCCTCGCTCTCACCGCCGCCGCCACGATGATCAGCGCCTCGCAGGCCACGGTGAGTGACAGAACCGCGGCGCTGAAGGCACTCCCCTCCTCCGGCCGCGCGTCCGCCGGGCTGCGGCTCCAGGAGCACGCGGTGCCGCGCAGCACGCTCGACCGGCTCGCCTCCGCCATGGGCCGGCCCGTCGGCGTCACCACCGTCCTCGACGACGCCGACCACTCCCTGCTCGACACGGCCGGCTGCCCGCCCGGCGCGCGCGCGGCGCTGCCCGTCGCACCGGCGGCGAGGCGGGCGTACTGCTGGAACGCCGCCGACACCCGCGGCTGGCGGGCGGGCGCGGTCACCACCTCCGGCGACGCGGACGACGACGGGCACTGGGGCGAGCACCGGGTGATCCTCTCCGGCTGGAGCCACGGCAGCGGCCGGGCCGGCCACGCCCGGGTCGCCTTCGTCGACGCCACCGACCCCGCCCGGCTGACGTACACCTGGGCGACGCTCGCCGTCCCGGTCGAGGGCGGCCGCGACTACCGCGCTCTCGCCTCCCCCGTCTCGGGCATGGTCTGGTACCAGGGCAAGCTGCTGGTCACCGCCGCCGACGGCCTGTACGTGTACGACATGCACCGCATCCAGCGGGCCACCGTCGACAGCGGCGCGGTCGGCCGGGTGCGCGGCGGCTGGTCGGCGTACGGCGCCAAATACGTCCTGCCGGCGGTGGGTTCGTACCGGCTCGCCGGGCGGACCGCGGGACCGGCGGCGATCTCGCTCGACCGCAGCACCGCGCCCGACAGCCTGGTCGCGAGCGAGCGGGTGCCGGCCGACGGCGGACGGACCCGGCTGTGGCGCTACGCCTTCAGCGGCGACCCGATCCGGGCCGGCCTGCTGGCCACCGACGCCGCGGGACGCGCTGTGCCGACCCAGGCGTACGAGACGAGGACGACCGGTGTCGGCGGTGTGCTGTCGTACCGCTCGCAGTGGTACCTGGCGGGCTCGGCGGACTCCCCGGACGGCCACGGCACCCTCTGGCGGCAGAACACGCACAAGGCGCGGGCCACCGTGTGCGGCGCGGACGACTCGAACCACTGCTGGACCGGCCGGGCCGGATCGCTGTCCTATTCGCCGGAGAGCGGCGAGGTCTGGTCCCAGTCGGGCCGGATGCTCTACGCGCTGCCGCTGGCCTCGATCGACAGATCTCTCGGGTAGATGATTCCCTGACGGGCATGACCAACATCCCCGTGACCACCTGGTCCCTGGAGCAGACCGCCCCGGCCGACCTCCTGCCGGCCGCCGCGCCGGAGGGGGACGTGCGGATCGTCCGCTCCGAGGTCCCCTCCCCCGAGTTCAGCCGCTTCCTGTACGCGTCCGTCGGCGGCGACATCCGCTGGATCGACCGGCTGGGCTGGACGTACGCCCGGTGGCAGGAGCAGCTGGCGCGGCCGGGCACGGAGACCTGGGTCGCCCACGACCGGGGCACGCCCGCGGGCTACATCGAGCTCGAGGCGCAGGACGACGGGGTCGTGGAGATCGCCTACTTCGGGCTGATTCCCGCCTTCCGGGGCCGCCGGATCGGCGGGCATCTGCTGTCCTACGGCACCGCCCGCGCCTGGGACCTCGCCGAGCGCTGGCCCGGACGGACACCGACGAAGCGGGTCTGGGTGCACACCTGCAGCCTGGACGGCGAGCACGCCATGGACAACTATCAGCGCCGGGGCTTCACACTCTTCGACACCAAGGTCGAGGAGCAGCGCGAGGTGCCCGCGCCCGGCCCGTGGGCCGGCGCCTACCCGGTCTGACCTGCGCGGACAAGACCGGTCGCGGCCAATGTGATCGACGACACCCTCGTCCCATATTGTGGGACAAGGATGTCCGCATCGTGGACGAAGCTGGACTGTGTCCAGATTGCCGTGCCACGCTTCCGTCATGTCTGGAACTGGAATTGCCTTGGTGAGTCGGCGGCACGTCGACCTCGGCCGCATGTCCAGCGCCATCTGTCCGGCGAGCTGACAGCACAGCACGCCCGGCATCTCCTGACTTCCCCTCTTTTCCCTGCGCAAGGGCGCGCATGGTTGCCCATGCCCCTGCCCGCGCAGGTCAGAGCCGCATTCCCGCCTGTCCCGAAGGACGTATCAACCATGGCCGCCACCCCGCCAAAGCCTGCCGCCGCGACTCCCCGCCGCAAGGTGAGCCGTCACCGCGGCGAGGGCCAGTGGGCCGCGGGACACTTCACCCCGCTCAACGGCAACGAGCAGACCAAGAAGGACGACGACGGTCTCAATGTGCGGACACGCATTGAGACGATCTACTCCAAGCGCGGCTTCGACTCGATCGACCCCGGCGACCTGCGCGGACGGATGCGCTGGTGGGGGCTGTACACCCAGCGCAAGCCCGGAATCGACGGCGGCAAGACCGCGATCCTGGAGCCGGAGGAGCTGGACGACAAGTACTTCATGCTGCGTGTCCGCATCGACGGCGGCGCGCTGACCACGCGGCAGCTGCGCGTCATCGGTGAGATCTCGCAGGAGTTCGCGCGCGGCACCGCGGACATCACCGACCGGCAGAACGTCCAGTACCACTGGATCCGCATCGAGGACGTCCCGGCGATCTGGGAGCGCCTGGAGGGCGTGGGCCTGTCGACGGTCACCGCCTGCGGCGACAGCCCGCGTGTGATGATCGGCTCCCCGGTGGCGGGCATCGCCGAGGACGAGATCATCGACGGCACGCCGGCGCTGGAGGAGATCAAGCGCCGGGTCCTGAACAACAAGGCGTACTCGAACCTCCCGCGGAAGTTCAAGACGGCCATCTCGGGCTCGCCGGTGCTGGACGTGGTGCACGAGATCAACGACGTCGCCTTCGTCGGCGTACACCACCCCGAGCACGGCCCCGGCTTCGACCTCTGGGTGGGCGGCGGCCTGTCCACCAACCCCAAGCTGGGCGTGCGGCTCGGCGCCTGGGTGCCGATCGACGAGGTCCCCGACGTCTACGAGGGCGTCATCTCGATCTTCCGCGACTACGGCTACCGCCGGCTGCGCACCCGTGCCCGGCTGAAGTTCCTCGTCGCCGACTGGGGCGCGGAGAAGTTCCGCCAGGTGCTGGAGGACGAGTACCTGGGAGGGCGCAAGCTCCTCGACGGCCCGGCCCCCGAGCAGCCGGTCCAGCAGTGGCGCGACCACATCGGCGTGCACCGGCAGCGCGACGGCCGGTTCTACGTCGGCTTCGCCCCGCGCGTGGGACGCGTCGACGGCGCCACCCTGACGAAGGTCGCCGACCTCGCGGAGGCCCACGGCTCGGGCCGGGTGCGCACCACCGTCGAGCAGAAGATGATCGTCCTCGACGTCGCGGAGGACCAGGTCGCCTCGCTGGTGGACGAGCTGGAGGCACTGGACCTGACCGCCCGGCCGTCCACCTTCCGGCGCGGCACCATGGCCTGCACCGGCATCGAGTTCTGCAAGCTCGCCATCGTCGAGACCAAGCAGCGCGGCTCGCAGCTGATCGACGAACTGGAGCGCCGCCTGCCGGACTTCGACGAGCCGCTCACCATCAACCTCAACGGCTGCCCGAACGCCTGCGCCCGCATCCAGGTCGCGGACATCGGTCTCAAGGGCCAGCTGGTCCTCGACGACCAGGGCGAGCAGGTCGAGGGCTACCAGGTGCACCTCGGCGGCGCGCTGGGCCTGGAGGCCGGCTTCGGCCGCAAGGTCCGCGGCCTGAAGGTGACGTCGGACGAGCTGCCCGACTACATCGAGCGTGTCCTCAAGCGGTTCCAGGCCGAGCGCGAGGACGGTGAGCGGTTCGCCGCCTGGACCTCGCGTGCGTCCGAGGAGGCTCTGTCGTGAGCGAGCGTGCCGCTCCCTTCTACTGCCCCTACTGCGGCGACGAGGACCTCCGTCCCGGCGAGCAGGGCCATGGCGCATGGGAATGCGCGGCCTGCAACCGGGCTTTTCAGCTGAGGTTCCTCGGGCTGCTCGCCCGGGGCCTGCAGCACTCCGAAGCAGGGGGAGACGAGACATGACCGCGGTGACGGAAGACCAGACGACCGACCATCTGAGGGCGCTCGCCGAGCAGGCGGGCCGCGACCTGGAGGACGCCTCCGCGCCGGAGATCCTCCGGTGGGCGGCCGACACCTTCGGCAAGCGCTTCTGTGTGACCTCCTCCATGGAGGACGCGGTGGTCGCCCACCTCGCCTCCCGGGCCATGCCCGGCGTGGACGTCGTGTTCCTCGACACCGGCTACCACTTCCCGGAGACCATCGGCACCCGTGACGCGGTCGAGGCCGTGATGGACGTGAACGTCATCACGCTGACCCCGCGTCGGACGGTCGCCGAGCAGGACGCGGAGTACGGCCCGAAGCTGCACGACCGCGACCCCGACCTGTGCTGCAGGCTGCGCAAGGTCCAGCCGCTGGAGCAGGGCCTGAAGAACTACGTGGCGTGGGCGACGGGTCTGCGCCGCGACGAGTCAGCGACCCGGGCGGACACCCCGGTCGTCGGCTGGGACGAGAAGCGGCAGAAGGTCAAGATCTCGCCGATCGCCCGCTGGAGCCAGGACGACGTGGACGCGTACGTGGCCGAACACGGCGTTTTGACCAACCCGTTGCTGATGGACGGCTACGCGTCCGTCGGCTGCGCCCCCTGCACGCGCCGCGTGCTGCAGGGCGAGGACGCACGGGCCGGCCGCTGGGCCGGGCGGTCCAAGACCGAGTGCGGGCTGCACGGCTGACCATGACTGTGACATCGACGAATCAGGAGACGCACGTGACGACCGGAGCCACCGTCTGGCTCACGGGTCTGCCGAGCGCCGGCAAGACCACCATCGCGTACGAGCTGGCGGGCCGGTTGCGCGAGGAGGGCCACCTCGTCGAGGTGCTCGACGGCGACGAGATCCGCGAGTACATCTCGGCGGGCCTCGGCTTCACCCGCGAGGACCGGCACACCAACGTGCAGCGCATCGGCTTCCTCGCCGAACTGCTCGCCCGCAACGGCGTCAAGACGCTCGTCCCGGTGATCGCGCCCTACGCCGACAGCCGCGAGGCGGTGCGCAAGCGCCACGAGGAGAGCGGGGCGCCGTACCTCGAGGTGCACGTGGCGACGCCGGTCGACGTGTGCTCCGTGCGTGATGTGAAGGGTCTGTACGCCAAGCAGGCCGCGGGTGAACTGACCGGGCTCACCGGGGTGGACGACCCCTACGAGGCGCCCGAGGCGCCCGACCTGCGTATCGAGTCGCAGCACCAGACCGTCCAGGAGTCCGCGGCCTCGGTCCACGCGCTGCTCACCGAAAGGGGACTGGCATGACGACGACCGTCGCCGAGATCGAGGAGGGTACGGGTGCCCCGTACGCCCTCTCGCACCTGGACGCGCTGGAGTCCGAGGCGGTGCACATCTTCCGCGAGGTGGCGGGTGAGTTCGAGCGGCCGGTGATCCTCTTCTCCGGCGGCAAGGACTCCATCCTGATGCTGCACCTGGCACTGAAGGCGTTCGCGCCCGCGCCGGTCCCCTTCTCGCTGCTGCACGTGGACACCGGGCACAACTTCCCCGAGGTGCTGGCCTACCGCGACCGGGTGGTGCAGCAGCACGGCCTGCGCCTGCACGTCGCCTCGGTGCAGGACTACATCGACCG
>NZ_JBIWOE010000021.1:0-154947 GCF_044767585.1 Streptomyces sp. NPDC101225 | reverse complement strand
CAGGCTGCATCCGAGACGTCGGTCTTGCGGCCGGGCAGGTTCTTGACCTGCCGCGCGTTGACCAGGATCACGTTCAACTCGTCGGCCAGCAGGTAGTAGAAGGGCTTCCAGTAGTCCGAGGTCGCTTCGATCACGACCAGGGTGACCTGGGCGGCGAGCAGGTGATCGCGCAGGGCGAGCACCGCGTTCGTCGTCGATCCCCAGGTGGTGGTCTCGGTGGCGAAAGACCCCCGCCGCTTGGCGCTTGGGGTGCGGACGCACGCCTTGGCGTCCTTCTTGCTGATGTCCACACCGGCACAGCGTTCGTGCAGCACGTCCACGTCCCGATCCCTCCCTTGCCAGGCGTCCGAGCAGTACGCCGTTCCGGGAGGGCCAAGGTGAATCAGGAATTCTGACGCACGTGCTCAGAGCAACACTCCACGGTTCCCGTGGACGGCCCCCAGTACCACGCTGACCTGCGAGCTCACCGGCATCACAGAGCTATCGGTTTCGGCCGGAACGAACCTCACCAGCGTCCCGGACCGACATCAGCCCCCGTCAGGGCAGACAGAAGCACCTTCGGCGCGCACCACAGGATTTACCACGCCCCCGGCGCGCACCGAAGGTGCGCCGCGTCGCTGACCTACGCATTCCATGCACAGCCTCAAACCTGGGTTCGACAGAATTCCCATCACATAGAGTCACAAGATGCGGTCTGACCAGGGGGGATGCATTAGGTCATGGAGAGGAGGCGTGTCTCTAGGCGCTGACATTCTCGCTGGTCAGCGCGGTGGCGGCCGCCAAGTGACCCCTTGATGCTGGGGCGTTGCCACCACGCTACCCGATCACATAGCGCACTTCGAGCCCCGTCGCGCTTCGCCGAGACGGGCCCGCAAAGGTGACAAAATGTGATGAATCATCCTCGAATCTCGCGGCATTGTCAGAGAATCACGCCCCTCTCGCCAGTCCCCTGACCAGCGGGAATGCCAGCGCCTAGAGACACGGATAATTCGGGCGGGAGGTGATGGAGTTGCAGGTCATGGCCCACTTTGTGTCTCTAGGCGAACCGACTTCTGTCGAACGCAGGTCAAAAGACCCTCGACAGACACATTCCAAGGTCAAGAAAACAAAGAAACCGCAGGTCAGAGGCCTGACCTGCGGTTCACCTTGGAGCCGCCTTCGGGATTCGAACCCGAGACCTACGCATTACGAGTGCGTTGCTCTGGCCATCTGAGCTAAGGCGGCGCGCTGTCCGCACCATGGTGCGATCAGCAACGTCGGTAAGTCTACACAGTTTCGAGGGGTGCTCCGTACCGGCCCCGGGGCGGGCGGCCGCGGGGCCGGGGGCGGCGCTACGAGCAGCGCTTTCCCTTGGCTGGAGGGGTGCCCTGCAGCAGGTAGGCGTCGATCGCGGAGTCGATGCAGGTGCTGCCGCGGCCGTAGGCGGTGTGGCCGTCGCCGACGTATGTCAGGAGCCGGGCCGAGGCGAGCTGGCGGGACAGGGACCGGGCCCAGCGGTACGGCGTGGCCGGGTCGCGGGTGGTGCCGACGACGACGATCGGGGCGGCGCCCCTCGCCTCGATGCGGTGCGGCGCGCCCGTGGGCTTCACCGGCCAGTACGCGCAGTTCAGGGCGGCCCAGGCGAGACCCTCGCCGAAGACCGGGGACGCCTTCTCGAACGCCGGGAGCGCCTTGCGCACATCACCGGGACCGGAGAAGGCGCCGGGCAGATCCAGGCAGTTCACCGCGGCGTTGGCGAACATCAGGTTCGAGTAGCGGCCGCCGGCCTCGCGCTCGTAGTAGCTGTCGGAGAGGACGAGCAGCCCGGCGCCGTCGTCCTCCTTCATCGCCGACGACAGCGCCTCGCGAAGCTGCCCCCACGAGCTCTCGTCGTACATCGCGGCGATCACGCCGGTCGTGGCGAGCGCCTCGCCGAGCTTGCGGCCGTCGGCGTCGCCAGCGGGGACGGGGTGCGCGTCCAGCTTCCTGAAGAAGGCGCTCAGGTTCCTGCCGACCTGGGCGGGTGAGGTGCCCTTGTGGCCGAGCGGGCAGTCGGACTGCCGCACGCAGTCCTTCGCGAAGGACTGGAACGCCGTCTCGAACCCCGCCGTCTGGTCGAGGTTCATCCGCAGCGAGGTCAGGGTGGGGTCCATCGCGCCGTCCAGGACCATGCGCCCCACCCGGCCCGGATAGAGCCCGGCGTACGTCGCGCCGAGGAAGGTCCCGTACGACGCCCCCACGTACGTCAGCTTCGCGTCGCCCAGCGCCGACCTCAGGATGTCCATGTCGCGGGCCGCCTCGACGGTGGAGACGTGCTGCAGCAGCTTCCCGGAGCGCTTCTCGCAGCTGTTCGCGAACTTCTTGTCCGCAGCGACGAGTTGGTCCGTCTCCTTGCGGTCGTCGGGGGTGTTGTCCGTCTGCGTGTACGCGTCCATCTGGCGGCCGTCGAGGCATGCGACGGGCTCGCTGCGGGCGACGCCGCGCGGATCGACCGCGACCATGTCGTAGCGGGCGCGGACACTCGCCGGGTAGCCGATGCCGGCGTACTGCTGGAGGTACCCGATCGCCGAGCCGCCCGGCCCGCCGGGGTTCACGAGCAGCGAACCGAGCGGCTTGCCCCGGCCGGTGGCCTTCTTGCGGGCCACCGCCAGCCGCACGTCCCCGGCGTCCGGCCGGGCGTAGTCCAGCGGCGCCGTCATCGTGGCGCACTGGAAGCCCGGCACACCACAGCTGCGCCAGTTCAGCTTCTGTCGGTAGTACGGCGTCAGGGCGGACGGCGTCGACTGCGGCAGCGCGGCCAGTGCCGCCTGTGCCGCGTGGTCACCGGCGGCGGTGTCCGCGCTGCCGCCGGAGGAGCAGGCGGAGACGAGCAGCGCGGCGGCCGCGAGAAGGGCGGCGACGGTGCGGGGCCGACGGGGACGGGAACTGCGCCTGAGGTACATGCGGCGAGCGTAACTCTGCGCAGCCGCACGATCGCTGTCCGCGCATGCAGTGGCTCGTACGAATGACAACGTCAACGCACCTTGCCCACCCGCGCCGTCAGCCCGCTCTGAGCGCCATCGTCATCGCCTCCACCGCCAGCAGCGGGGCCACATTGCGGTCGAGGGCGTCGCGGCAGGCGGAGATCGCCTCGATACGGCGGAGGGTGGACTCCGGCGAGCTGCCGCGGGCGAAGCGCTCCAGGGTGTCCTCCGCGTCCGCGTTGGCGATCGCCGCCCGGGAGCCGAGCTGCAGGGCGAGGACGTCGCGGTAGAAGCCGGTGAGATCGGTCAGGGCGACGTCCAGGCTGTCGCGCTGGGTGCGCGTTCTGCGGCGCTTCTGCTTGTCCTCCAGGTCCTTCATCACACCCGCCGTGCCCCGGGGCAGCCGGCCGCCCTGGGCCGCGCCCAGGGCCGCCTTCAGCTCGTCGGCCTCCTTGCCGTCCCGCTCCTCGGCGAGCTGCTTGGCGTCCTCGGCCGCCGCGTCGACGAGTTCCTGGGCGGCCCTGAGCGCGCCGCCGATCTCCTCGACCCGCAGCGGCAGCTTCAGCACGGTGGCGCGGCGCTCGCGGGCGGCCGGGTCGGTGGCCAGCCGACGGGCCCGGTCGACGTGCCCCTGCGTGGCGCGGGCCGCGGCGGCGGCGACGGCCGGTTCGACGCCTTCGCGCCGTACGAGCATGTCGGCCACGGCGTCCACCGACGGCGTCAGCAGATTGAGGTGGCGGCAGCGGGAGCGGATGGTGGGCAGGACGTCCTCGACCGAGGGCGCGCACAGCAGCCAGACCGTGCGGGGTGCCGGCTCCTCCACGGCCTTCAGGACGGCGTTGGCCGACTTCTCGTTCAGCCGCTCGGCGTCCTCGACGAGGATGATCTGCCAGCGGCCGTTCGCCGGCGACGTGTACGACTTGCGGACGGTGTCGCGCATGTCCTCGGCGAGGATCTGCGAGCCGACGGCGGCGACGCCGGTGACGTCGGCGTGCGTGCCGACGAGCGCGGTGTGGCAGCCGTCGCAGAAGCCGCACCCCGGACTCCCGCCGAGCGCGCGGTCGGGGCTCACGCACTGGAGCGCGGCGGCGAACGCCCGCGCCGTCTGGGCCCTGCCCGCACCGGGCGGTCCCGTGAACAGCCAGGCGTGGGTCATCTTCGACGCCTCGGGCGGCGGCGTACCGGCAGCGGCCGCGGTGACCAGCGCGTCGGCGTCCCGGGCAGCGGCGTCGAGCTGCCCGGCCACCTTCTCCTGGCCGACGAGGTCGTCCCAGACGGTCATGAGGTCACCCCGCCCCTTCGTCACACGTCACGTTGCGGGATCCATTGTGCGGGGCGGCACTGACAACGGGCGCACCGGCGGCGCGGGCCCCGTCCTCAGCCCCGGCGCCCCCGGCCGCGCCTGCCCCGGCCCTGGTCCTCCTCCTGCTCGTCGTCCCGCGGGCCGAGCAGCTCGTCCGCCAGCGTCGGCAGATCGTCCAGCGGGGTCTCCTCGGCCCAGTCCGGGCGGGCCCGGCGCCGCGGCTCCTCCGCACCGATCTGCGGCATCTCACGCGTGCGGTCGTCGGCCTCCTCCGGCCGCGCCCGGTCCTGCTCCTCCCGGAAGTACCCCGGCGGCACCCGGTGCGCGGGGTCGTCGTCCCGCACGGGCGGCAGCACGGCGGTCTCCTCCTCGGGCCCGGGAGCCACCGGCGGCAGCACGGCCGTCTCGTCGGCCGCCCCCGGCGCGACGGGCGGCAGCACCGCCGTCTCCTCCGCGGCGTCCTCGGGGGCCGGCGGCTGCGGCAGCTGCGCCGTCACCTCGGACTCGGACTCGGCGGCCGGGCGCCCGCCGGCCTTCGCCCCGGCCCGTCCGTCCCCGCGCACCGGCCGCAGCACCGCCGTCTCGTCGACGGGCCCGCCCGACGCGTTCGTCGGCGTCACCACCGGCGTCGGCACCGTCGTCGCCTCCGGCGGAGCCGCGGGCGTCCCGGGCTTCCGGGGTCCCGCCTCCGCGGCGGCCGCGGCCTGCTCGGCGAGCCGCCGGGCCTCCTCGGCCCGCAGCAGCGCCTCCTCGGCCTTGCGCTGCTTCTCCAGGCGCCGTGCCTCGGCCTCGGCATGCAGCCGGGCCTCCTCCTCGGCCTGCTTGCGGCGCCGGGCCTCCTCGGCCTTGCGCAGGGCCTCCTGCTCGGCGCGCGCCTGCTCCTCGGCGAGCAGCCGTGCCTGCTCCTCCTCGGCACGCTTGCGCGCCTCCTCGGCCCGCAGCCGCGCCTCCTCCGCCTGCCGCTCGGCCTCGCGGCGCTGCGCCTCCTCCAGCTCGCGCCGCTTGCGCTCCTCCTCCTCGGCGCGCAGCCGCTCGAGCTGCTCCTTGCGCTCGCGCTCCAGCCGCTCCTCCTCGGCCTTGCGCGCGGCCTCCTCCTCGGCCTTCCTGCGCGCCTCCTCCTCGGCCTTCCTTCGGGCCTCCTCCTGGGCCTTCACCTCGGCCTCGGACAGCGGCAGCACCAGGTCGAGCCGGTGCCGTACGACGGTGGTGACGGCCTCGGGCTCCTGGCCCGCGTCCACCACCAGATACCGCCCGGGGTCGGCCGCGGCCAGCGTCAGGAAGCCGGAGCGCACGCGTGCGTGGAACTCGGCCGGCTCCGACTCCAGCCGGTCCGGCGCCTCCGTGAACCGCTCGCGCGCGATCTCCGGCGACACGTCGAGGAGCACGGTCAGATGCGGTACGAGGCCGTTGGTCGCCCAGCGGTTGATGCGGGCGATCTCGGTCGGGGACAGATCGCGGCCCGCCCCCTGGTAGGCCACCGAGGAGTCGATGTAGCGGTCGGTGATGACGACGGCGCCGCGCTCCAGCGCGGGCCGGACCACGGTGTCCACGTGCTCGGCGCGGTCGGCGGCGTACAGCAGCGCCTCCGCGCGGTGGGAGAGCCCCGCGCTCGACACGTCGAGCAGGATCGAGCGCAGCCGCTTGCCGACGGGGGTCGCACCCGGCTCACGCGTCAGGACGACCTCGTGGCCCTTGCCCCTGATCCACTCGGCGAGCGCCTCGGCCTGGGTGGACTTGCCCGCTCCGTCGCCGCCCTCCAGGGCGATGAAGAAGCCGTTCGTGGCGGGCGCCGTCAGCGGGTCGTCGCCGCCGAGCAGCGCGTCCCGCAGGTCGTGCCGCAGCGGCACGCCCGAGCGGTCGTCGACCTTCGCCAGGACCAGCGCGGCCACCGGCAGCAGCAGCGCGCCGACGAGCATCAGCGTGAACGCGGCGCCGCCGTGTGCGAACACGAACCTGCCGTTCTCCAGGCGGTGCGGGCCGATCGCCGCCGCCACCACGGGCGCGATCACCGCGCCGAGCGCCACGCATACGCGGACGACCGCGTGCAGGTGCTCGGTCGTCCGGGTACGGCGGTAGTCCTCGGCCTCCTGGTCGAGCAGGGTGTGCCCGGTGTTGGCGGCCACGCCCGCGCCCACGCCGGCGAGCGCGACGATGAGCAGCACGGTGGTGACGTCCGGGACGAGCCCGGCGGCCAGCAGCGCGAGGCCGGTGAAGGCGATCGCGAGCGCGAGCAGGCGGCGCCGCGACAGGGCGGGCAGCAGGGAGGGGGCCGTACGGATGCCGACGACGACACCGCCGGTCAGCGCGAACACCAGCAGCCCGTACAGCACCGGGCCGCCGCCCAGGTCCTTGGCGTGCAGCACGCAGACCGCGACGGCCGCGGAGATCGCGCCCGCGACGGCGGCGCAGGCGAGTACCAGCAGCGGGATGGCGCCCGTGCGGCCCTTGTCCACGCCCGTGCCCGTCTTCGGGCGGCGCAGCCCCTCCAGCGGGGAGCGCGCGCGGGGCGTGCGCGTGTCGGGCAGCTCCAGGTAGGTCAGCACGGACAGGGACGCGGCGAAGAGCCCGGCCGCGACGTACGAGGCGAGTGCCGCCTGGTGCTGCTCGAACCAGTCGATCCCGGTGCCCAGGAGGTTGTTGAGCAGTCCCGCGACGACCAGCACGGCGGCCGCGGCGGGGATCGCCACGAAGCTCGTGCGCAGTGACAGGCGGCGCAGCGCGTCCAGGTGGTCCGGCAGCGGCCGTACCGTCGCCCCCTCCGGGGGCGGGGCGGGCAGCAGCGCGGGCGCCGCGCTCTCGCGGCAGACCGTCCAGAAGCGCTCGGCCACCCCGGTCACGAAGGTGCTGACGAGAAGGAGGGCCAGTGCGTTCTCGGGTGTCCAGTCGATCCACAGGGGGGCGACGATGAGCACCGCGGCGCGCAGTCCGGCGGCACCGACCATGGTCCAGCGGCGGTCGAGCGGACCCTCCTGCGAGGTGAGCGAGGTCAGCGGCCCGAGGAGCACGGCCCCGAACAGCAGCGTCGCCAGGATGCGCGCTCCGAAAACGGTCGCCACCGCGAACGCCACACCGCGATAACCACCGCCGAACGAGCCCTGGCTGATCGCCGCCTGGAGGGCGAGGAGCACCAGCACGAGGAGGGCGAGGGTGTCACCGATGCCGCCCACGAGCTGTGCGCTCCACAGCCGCCGCAACTGCGGTCGGCGCAGCAGGGAGCGGACGGCGCGCTCACGGGAGTCCGCGGCAAGGGCGTCGTCGGGGGCCGGGTGATGGGCCGTTGGCTGCTCGGCACGCGTCATGCGTTCAGCCTATCGGGACCGACCGACAGCCCGCGGGGCGCGCCCGGACGTGCGCACGCCCCGACACCAAAGCGATATCGGGGTGCGCGTGGTGCGAAGTCTCCGTGAAGAAGGCGTACCGGCTCAGTCGTCCGTCGCCGTCCTCGAAGCCGCCGTCTTCTTGGTGGCGGTCTTCTTGGCGGCCGTCTTCGTGGTCGTCTTCTTCGCGGCGGTCTTCTTGGCGGCCGTCGCCTTCTTGGCCGGGGCCTTCTTCGCGGCCGCCTTCTTCGCGGTCTTCTTCGCGGGGCCCTTCGCCCGCTTCTCCGCGAGGAGTTCGAAGCCGCGCTCCGGGGTGATCGTCTCGACGCTGTCGCCGGAGCGCAGGGTCGCGTTGGTCTCCCCGTCGGTCACGTACGGACCGAAGCGGCCGTCCTTGACCACCACCGGCTTCTCGCTGACCGGGTCGGTGCCCAGCTCCTTCAGCGGCGGCTTGGCCGCGGCCCGGCCGCGCTGCTTGGGCTGCGCGTAGATCTGCAGCGCCTCTTCGAGGGTGATGGTGAAGAGCTGCTCCTCGGAGGTGAGCGAGCGCGAGTCCGTGCCCTTCTTCAGGTAGGGCCCGTAGCGGCCGTTCTGCGCGGTGATCTCCTGGCCCTCGGCGTCGGCGCCGACGACGCGCGGCAGCGACATCAGCTTGAGCGCGTCCTCGAGCGTCACCGTGTCGAGCGACATCGACTTGAACAGCGAGGCCGTACGCGGCTTGACGGCGTTCTTGCCGGTCTTCGGGGTGCCCTCGGGGAGCACCTCGGTGACGTACGGGCCGTAACGGCCGTCCTTGGCGATGATCTGGCGGCCCGTCTGCGGGTCGCTGCCCAGTTCGAAGTCGCCGCTCGGCTTGGCGAGCAGCTCCTCGGCGAGCTCCACGGACAGCTCGTCCGGGGCGAGGTCCTCGGGGATGTCCGCCCGCTGGTGGTTCTCGGAGTCCTTCTCGCCGCGCTCGATGTAGGGGCCGTAGCGTCCCACCCTGAGCACGATGTCGTTGCCCACGGGGAACGTCGAGACCTCGCGCGCGTCGATCGCGCCCAGGTCGGTCACCAGCTCCTTGAGGCCGCCGAGGTGGTCCCCGTCGCCGTTGCCCGCCTCGGCCGCGGTGCCGTTGTGGCCCGGCACCGTCTCGCCGAAGTAGAACCGCTTCAGCCACGGCACGGCCTGTGCCTCGCCGCGGGCGATGCGGTCGAGGTCGTCCTCCATCTTGGCGGTGAAGTCGTAGTCGACGAGCCGCCCGAAGTGCTTCTCCAGGAGGTTGACCACGGCGAAGGACAGGAAGGACGGGACGAGCGCCGTGCCCTTCTTGAACACGTAGCCGCGGTCGAGGATCGTGCCGATGATCGACGCGTACGTCGACGGGCGGCCGATCTCGCGCTCCTCCAGCTCCTTGACCAGGCTGGCCTCGGTGTACCGGGCCGGCGGCTTGGTCGCGTGGCCGTCGACGGTGAGCTCCTCGGCCGTGAGGGCGTCGCCCTCGGCGACCTGCGGCAGCCTGCGCTCGCGGTCGTCCAGCTCGGCGTTCGGGTCGTCGGCGCCCTCGACGTAGGCCTTGAGGAAGCCGTGGAAGGTGATCGTCTTGCCGGACGCGCTGAACTCGACGTCCCGGCCGTCGGCCGCGGCGCCGCCGATCTTCACCGTGACCGAGTTGCCGGTCGCGTCCTTCATCTGGGAGGCGACCGTGCGCTTCCAGATCAGCTCGTAGAGCTTGAACTGGTCGCCGGTCAGGCCGGTCTCGGCGGGCGTGCGGAAACGATCACCCGAGGGCCGGATCGCCTCGTGCGCCTCCTGCGCGTTCTTGACCTTCCCGGCGTACGTCCGCGGCTGCGCCGGCAGGTAGTCGGCCCCGTAGAGCTGGGTGACCTGGGCGCGGGCGGCGTTCACGGCGGTGTCGCTGAGCGTCGTGGAGTCCGTACGCATGTAGGTGATGTAGCCGTTCTCGTACAGCTTCTGCGCGACCTGCATGGTGGCCTTCGCGCCGAAGCCGAGCTTGCGGCTCGCCTCCTGCTGCATCGTCGTCGTACGGAACGGGGCGTACGGCGAGCGGCGGTACGGCTTCGACTCGACGGACCGCACCGAGAACCGGGTGTGCTCCAGGGCGGCGGCGAGCGCGCGGGCGTTCGCCTCGTCGAGGTGGAGGGTGTTCGCGCCCTTCAGCCGGCCCAGGGAGTCGAAGTCGCGGCCCTGCGCCACGCGCCTGCCGTCGACGGTCTGCAGGCGGGCGACCAGCGACGACGGGTCCGACGGGTCTCCGGCACGGCCGGTCGCGAAGGTGCCCGTCAGGTCCCAGTACTCGGCCGAGCGGAAGGCGATGCGCTCGCGCTCGCGCTCCACCACGAGCCGGGTGGCGACGGACTGGACGCGGCCGGCCGACAGGCGCGGCATGACCTTCTTCCACAGGACCGGAGAGACCTCGTAGCCGTAGAGGCGGTCGAGGATGCGGCGGGTCTCCTGGGCGTCGACCAGCAGCTGGTTGAGCTGGCGCGGGTTGGCCACGGCAGCCTGGATCGCGGACTTGGTGATCTCGTGGAACACCATGCGCTTGACCGGGACCTTGGGCTTGAGCACCTCCTGGAGATGCCAGGCGATGGCCTCGCCCTCGCGGTCCTCATCGGTGGCGAGGTAGAGCTCGTCGGAGTCCTTCAGCAGATCCTTGAGCTTCTTGACCTGGGCGCGCTTGTCGGCGTTGACGACATAGATGGGCTGGAAGTCGTGGTCGACGTCCACGCCGAGGCGGCGGACCTCGCCGGTGTACTTCTCGGGCACCTCCGCGGCGCCGTTGGGAAGGTCACGGATGTGCCCGACGCTGGCCTCGACGATGTAGCCGGGGCCGAGATAGCCCTTGATCGTCTTCGCCTTGGCAGGCGACTCGACGATGACGAGTCGGCGGCCGCCCTGTGCGGTCTCGCTGGTCGGGGACAACTTCGCTCTTCTCTCCGGTCGACGCTGGGGCCTGCCCGGGAGTGTTCGTCCCGGGGTCGGGTCGTGGTGACGCTGCGGAGTGTGACGGTACATCCCGCCCCCGTGTCAAACGGGAAAAGCCCGCAACGGCCACTCGAACGGTAACCCGACTTCCGCCATTCCTGCCGCCCGGAGTACCCGCCGGCCTTTTCGAGCCGGTCCGGAGGATCACCTCTCAATTATCGGAGCCGCAGCTCCGGGGCGGCTTTCAGACCCGCGTGAAGCACCAGAATCCGAGAACGAGCGCGATCACCGAGGCGACACTCGCGAGAGTCGCCGATGCGACAGGGCTCACACCGTGCGCGACAGGCTCGCCGTGCCGCACCCGGGCCACGGTCCACACCAGAAGCGCCCCTCCGAACAGGGCGAACACCACTCCGGCGAAGATCGCCGGTCCGCTCTCCATGGCTCCCGTGCCCCTTTTCTCCCGTTCGCGAGTGCCCGGTCCCGCGAGACTGGCACGCACGGGCGGCGCACAGGCGAACCCGGGGTGAACGGGGAGCCGACGGACCCGTGCGGTCACCCCACGGCCGCGGCCCGGCTCCGGCCGTGCCGCCGCCCCTGCCCCGGTCGCCGTCCTGGTCCCGGTCCTGGTCCCGGTCCTGGTTCTGGTCCTGGTCTTGGTCCTGGTCTTGGTCCTGGTCTTGGTCCCGGAGGCTCGGACGGCGCCGGGCGCGGGAGGTAAACGCCAAGGTCGACTCGAATTTGTTGCCGCAGAGCTTGTTCGCGTTGTCGATGGCGTTCTTGCGGCCCATTCCGCCGGGGGCCGGTACGGACCCGACGATCTGCTCGGTGCGGGGTTCTGGGCGGTCGATGAACGGCGCCTTTGACCGTTCCGGACTTCCTCAGCAGTCCCAGCGATCACCGACGCTCATCGGACCGACGCCTGTCGCGGCATGCCGGCCGAGTACGGGAGATGGCGTACCGCTGTCGGCCGGGGTGAGCCCCTCCCGGGTCGGCAGGACGGCGTAGCGCTTCGCGTCCGGCAGCGCGCCGACGGCCTCCCCGCTCCGGCTCGCGCGGGCGCCGGGCGCCGGAAGGATGTTGGCCGGTTTCACATCCCGGTGGAGGATGCCGACGCGGTGTCCCGCCGTGCGCGCGAGAGGGAGCTTCGCACCTGCCACGGGCAGGAGGCCTCAGCCGTGGCGAGGCCTCAGCCGTGGCGCGCGGCTCGCACCGGCTCGATGAACCCCTGCTCCACCAGCATCCTGATCTGCGCCGGCGTGCGGTCGCGCAGCAGCACCGGGTCCTCGCCCACCAGTTGGGCGATCGCGTCGAGGATGCGGCCCGCGCTGAGCGTGCCGTCGCAGACACCGGCGAAGCCCGCGCCGATCGTGTCCACCTTGGTGGCCCGGCGCATGCCGCGGTTCTGCCGCAGCACCACGTGCTCCGGGTCCTCGGCGCCAGGCAGCCCGACCTGCTCCTGGACGACCTCGGCGACAAGCCTGAAGTGCCCCTCCAGCAGGGCCGCGTCGTCGTGCGCCCGCAGATGGTCGATGCGGTCGAAGTGCGCCCGTACCGTCTCGCCCAGCGGCTGCTCGACCGGGTGCGGCCACTCCTCGACGGTGACCGAGGGCTCGGCCGCGCCGGTGCGCCGCAGGGTGATCCAGCCGAAGCCGACGGCCCGCACCTTGCGCGCCTCGAACTCGTCCAGCCATGCGTCGTAGCGCGCCTGGTACTCGGCCGGGTCGCCCCGGTGGTCACCGGCGTCCCTGAGCCACAGCTCGGCGTACTGCGTGACGTCCTGCACCTCGCGCTGCACGATCCAGGCGTCGCACCCGCGCGGCACCCACGACCGGAGCCGGTCCTGCCAGTCCTCCCCCTCGACGTGCTGCCAGTTGGCGAGGAACTGCGCGAATCCGCCCTCGTTCAGCCGCTCCCCCGCCCCCTGGACGATCGAGCGGCACAGGTCGTCCCCGCCCATCCCGCCGTCGCGGTAGGTCAGCCGTGCGCCCGGCGAGATCACGAAGGGCGGGTTGGAGACGATCAGGTCGTACGTCTCGTCGTCGCGCAGCGGCTCGAAGAGCGAGCCCTCGCGCAGGTCGGCCGCGGGGGCGCCGGAGAGGGCCAGGGTGAGGGCCGTGATGTGCAGCGCGCGCGGGTTGAGATCGGTCGCCGTCACGCGCGTGGCGTGCCGTGCGGCGTGCAGCGCCTGGATCCCGGAGCCGGTGCCGACGTCGAGGGCGGCGGCGACGGGCGTGCGGACGGTGATGCCCGCCAGGGTCGTGGACGCCCCGCCCACGCCGAGCACGACGCCCTCCTCACGGCTGCCGATGCCGCCGGCGCCGCCGACGGCGCAGCCGAGGTCGGAGACGATGAACCAGTCCTCGCCGTCGGGCCCCCCGTAGGGCCGTACGTCCACGGTCGCGGCGACCTCGTCCGCGCCGGCCGCCACCAGCCACCCGCTCTCCAGGCAGGCCGCGACGGGCAGTACGGCCTCCACGCGCGCGTGCGGCACCGGCTGCTGGAGCAGGAAGAGCCGGACGAGGATCTCCAGCGGGGTGTCACCGCGGGTCGCCCTGAGCGCGGGCACGGTCTCGCTGCGCGCCAGCGCCGCGTACGCGGGGGCGCCGAGCAGCTCGAGCAGCCCGTCGGCGGTGAAGGACGCCGCGAGCAGGGCGTCCCGCAGCCGGGCGGCGACGTCGGGGCGGCCGGGGACGGGGACAGCGGGCAGCGAGGGCAGGCCTGAGGTACTCACGCCCCCATTGTGGCGGGGACGGGGGTCCGGCTGCAGCTCCTGCCCGGCGTCAGCTCGCCGTCGCCGGAGCCGAGCTGGAGGCGGTCTTGCAGCTCTCCTGCTGCGCCATCGCCTTGCCGACGTCGCCCTCCTCCAGGGTCTTCAGCGCGTCGTTCCCGCTCTTGCCGAGCTTGTCCAGCGAGGTCGCGATGTCCTTGAGGCCGTCGGCGAACTTCGCCTGGTCCTTGGTGTCGAGCTTGTCCACCTGCGTCTTCAGCGAGGCGTACGACGCGGAGATCTGGTCGAGTTCCTTGACCGCGTCCTTCTGCTTCTTCTCGCCGTTGTCGGTGTCCGGCGCGCCGGCCCTCTGCACGGCGGCGCCGATCGCCTTGTAGGCGTCGGACATGTCCTGGAAGGCCTGCGCGTCGGTCTTCTGGACCTGTTCCGGCGTGCTGTTGTCCGACGTCTCCTTCTGGATCGCGGTGTTGGCGGCCTCGATCTTCTTGGCCTGCGGCTGCACCGCGTCGCAGACCTGCTTGGCCCAGGCGTCCAGCTTGTCGTTGCCCTTGCCGCCGCTGCATCCCGACAGCGCGAGTACCAGTACCGCACCGCCGGACAGTGCGGCCGCGAGCTTCTTGTTCACCGGATCGGTCCCTTCCATGGCTCTCGGCCCCGGAACATACACGGCACCCACGCGGCAACCGCACGCCGAACGTCCGATCCATTACCTTTTGTCACCTTTTGCTTCGGGCGAGAGAAGGCTCACGGGGAGGGGGTGAACACACGAGACGGGCGGGTGACGCGTCAATACGCGTCTCCCGCCCGTCCCTTGAGCCGGGCCTCGTAGGACCGCCTACGAAACCACCGCGGGATCGGCCGAGTTGGCCACCCGTTCGGCGCCGGGCTCGTCGCCCACGGCGATACCGCGCCGCTTGGAGACGTAGACCGCGCCGACGATGACGAGCAGGGCGAGGATCGCGATCATGATCCGGATGCCGATGTTCTTGTCGTCGCCGTAGCTGAACTTGATCACCGCGGGCGCGATGAGCAGCGAGACCAGGTTCATCACCTTCAGCAGCGGGTTGATCGCCGGGCCGGCGGTGTCCTTGAAGGGGTCGCCGACCGTGTCGCCGATCACCGTGGCGGCGTGGGCCTCACTGCCCTTGCCGCCGTGGTGGCCGTCCTCCACGAGCTTCTTGGCGTTGTCCCAGGCGCCACCGGAGTTGGCGAGGAACACCGCCATCAGCGTGCCCGTGCCGATCGCGCCGGCCAGGTATGCCCCGAGCGCGCCGACACCGAGCGTGAACCCGATGGCGATGGGTGCCATGACCGCCAGCAGACCCGGCGTCGTGAGCTCCCGCAGGGCGTCCTTGGTGCAGATGTCGACGACCTTGCCGTACTCCGGCTTCTCGCTGAAGTCCATGATCCCGGGCTTCTCGCGGAACTGCCGCCGCACCTCGTACACCACGGACCCGGCCGACCGCGACACCGCGTTGATCGCCAGCCCCGAGAAGAGGAAGACGACCGCGGCGCCCGCGATGAGACCGACCAGGTTGTTCGGCTGCGAGATGTCCATCATCAGGCTCATCGGCGCGCCCTTGCCGGAGAGCTTCTCGCCGACGTCCTGCGCGCCGGTCGTGATGGCGTCACGGTACGACCCGAAGAGCGCCGACGCCGCCAGGACGGCAGTGGCGATGGCGATGCCCTTGGTGATGGCCTTGGTGGTGTTGCCGACCGCGTCCAGGTTGGTGAGCACCTGCGCGCCCGCCCCCTCGACGTCGCCGGACATCTCGGCGATGCCCTGCGCGTTGTCGGAGACCGGTCCGAAGGTGTCCATCGCGACGATCACGCCGACCGTGGTGAGCAGGCCGGTGCCGGCCAGCGCCACCGCGAACAGCGCGAGCATGATCGACGTGCCGCCGAGCAGGAACGCCCCGTAGACGCCGAGGCCGATCAGCAGGGCGGTGTAGACGGCCGATTCCAGACCCACCGAGATACCGGCGAGGACGACGGTGGCCGGGCCGGTCAGCGAGGTCTTGCCGATGTCCATGACGGGACGGCGGTTGGTCTCGGTGAAGTAGCCGGTCAGCTGCTGGATGACGGCGGCCAGCAGGATGCCGATCGCCACCGCGACGAGCGCGAGGATGCGCGGGTCGCCGTCCTTGGCCTGGATCGCGGCGTCGGTGACACCGTCGAGGTCCGAGTACTTCGCCGGCAGATAGGCGTAGACCGCCGCGGCCACCAGCACGAGCGAGAACACCGCGGAGATGAAGAAACCGCGGTTGATCGCGGACATGCCGCTGCGGTCGGAGCGGCGCGGCGCCACGGCGAAGATGCCGATCATCGCCGTGAGCACGCCGATCGCCGGTACGAGCAGCGGGAACGCGAGTCCCGAGTCGCCGAAGGCCACCTTGCCGAGGATCAGCGCGGCGACCAGGGTCACGGCGTACGACTCGAAGAGGTCGGCCGCCATGCCCGCGCAGTCGCCGACGTTGTCGCCCACGTTGTCGGCGATGGTCGCGGCATTGCGCGGATCGTCCTCCGGAATGCCCTGCTCGACCTTGCCGACCAGGTCGGCGCCGACGTCGGCGGCCTTGGTGAAGATGCCGCCGCCGACACGCATGAACATGGCGATCAGGGCGGCCCCGAGGCCGAAGCCCTCAAGCACTTTCGGCGCGTCGGCCGCGTACACCAGCACCACGCAGGAGGCGCCCAGCAGACCGAGCCCCACTGTGAACATGCCGACGACGCCGCCCGTGCGGAAAGCGATCTTCATGGCTTTGTGCGATACGGCGGTGAGATCCTTTTCCGGCTCACCTTCCGAGGGAGTCGCTTCCCGGGCCGCCGCGGCGACGCGGACATTACTGCGCACCGCGAGCCACATGCCGATATAGCCGGTGGCCGCCGAGAACGCCGCGCCGATCAGAAAGAAGATCGATCGCCCGGCGCGCTGATTCCAGTCGTCCGCGGGCAACAGCATGAGCAGGAAGAACACGATGACGGCGAATACGCCGAGCGTGCGCAGCTGCCGGGCCAGATAGGCGTTCGCGCCTTCCTGGACCGCCGCCGCGATCTCCTTCATGCTGTCGGTGCCCTCGCCCGCCGCGAGCACCTGGCGCACCAGGACGCCGGCGACCGCGAGCGCCGCCAGCGCGACGACCCCGATGATCATCACGATGATCCGGTTGTCGTCCGTCAGTACGGCGGCTGCGAGGTTAGTGGGGTGATCCAACTGATGAGGGGTAGAAAGCCCCGCCATTCGTCCTCCTTGACGCTTGGGCTGAGCTCAAGATGTGGACGGATTGTAGGTACCGCAACCTGATCAAAACAGTCCGCGGTAAACGGAATTAGCCTTCACATGCTCTTCAGCAAATGATCGACATCAGGCCACAGGACCCGAAAGAGGTAATGCCCCAAAGGCATTGACGCCTGGATTGATGCTTGATCAAATGATCGACTGATTGATCGTGAATTCCTTCACGAATTCGCGGGAACACCCGAAAAACAGCAAGGGCCCTGCTCAGCAGGGCCCTGGGACTTCCATGAGGGTGCGGTCAGGGGAGCACCGCGACGGGCGGCGTGGTCGGCCAGGTCATCCGGATCTGACCGCCGTGCTCACCGGCGGTGACCTCGACGTCGTCCACGAGCCCGCTGATGACCGCGAGACCCATCTCGTCCTCGTCGCTCTCCACGTCGTCACCGTGGGAGCCGGGCGCCCGGCCTCCGGGAGCCGTACGCGGCGCCTCGTCGCCGACCTCGATGGAGAACTGCTTCTCCTCCTCGACCAGCTGCACCTTCACCGGCGCCGTGATCCCGGCGCTCTGGTGCAGTCCGACGGCACGGGTGCAGGCCTCGCCCACGGCGAGCCTGACCTCGTCGAGAACGGCCTCGTCCACTCCGGCCCTGCGCGCCACCGCTGCCGCCACCAGCCGGGCGGTCCTGACGTGCTCGGGCAGCGCGCTGAAGCGGAGTTCAACGGTGGCCATGCGTCCCCCTCGGAACTACGGGCGTGCTGTCGGGGGGACCGGGCCGCCGAAAGCCCGGACCCCCCATGAAGCTGCTTCCGTCCCCGGAGCGATCCCTTCCCGCTCCAGGGGGCGGTGGTGGTCAGTCGGTCGCCGCCACCGCTTCCTCGACCGAGGTGTGGATCGGGAACACCTTGGTGAGTCCGGTGATGCGGAAGATCTTCAAAATGCGCTCCTGGTTGCAGACCAGGCGCAGTGAGCCCTCATGGGCACGCACCCGCTTCAGTCCGCCGACCAGCACGCCGAGCCCGGTGGAGTCGAGGAAGTCCACGCCCTCCATGTCGACGACGAGGTGGAAACTCCCGTCGTTCACCAGCTCGACCAGCTGCTCGCGCAGCTTGGGCGCGGTATATACGTCGATTTCACCACCGACCTCGACGACCGTACGATCGCCGACGGTACGGGTCGACAGGGACAGGTCCACGGATCCTCCAGCACCTTGCTATCGAGCGGTCGCTCCTTGGGACATCTCGGCTTCAGCCCCCGGAACGGTTCGCCAGCCGCGATGGCATTCAATCACTTAACGGCAGGCGTGCACGACGCCTTGGTCCCATTGTCCGTCACGCCGGTGACACACTCGATGCCGATGGCCAAGAATCACCGATCCGATCGATCCCCGACGGGGCCCGCATCCCGGCCTGAACCGGGGGCGGTCCTGGGCCGGCTCGCCTCCGGGCCGAGCCGGGCTTCGCGCATCACTCATACGGAGCACTTGCCCCCGCGCGAGGGCCGCCATGCCGTCTGGCCTGACCGGATTCGTTCGGAGGTCCTCGCCGCGGTGCAGGCCTGCGGCATCGAGCACCCCTGGGCCCACCAGGCACGCGCCGCCGAGCACGCCCTGGACTGCGACTCGGTCGTCGTCGCCACGGGCACGGCGTCCGGCAAGTCCCTCGCCTACCTGGTCCCGGTGCTCTCGACGCTCCTGGACGGCTCCGAGGCCCCGAACGGCCGCGGAGCCACCGCGCTCTACCTGGCTCCGACGAAAGCTCTTGCGGCCGACCAGTGCCGATCGGTGAAGGAACTTTCACAATCTCTGGGAAATGCCGTCCGACCCGCGGTGTACGACGGAGACACCCCGTTCGAGGAACGCGAGTGGGTCCGCCAGTACGCCAACTACGTCCTCACCAACCCGGACATGCTGCACCGCGGCATACTCCCGTCCCACCCCCGCTGGTCCTCCTTCCTGAAGTCGCTGAAGTACGTCGTCATCGACGAGTGCCACACCTACCGGGGCGTCTTCGGCTCCCACGTCGCCCAGGTGCTGCGCCGGCTGCGCCGCCTGTGCGCCCGCTACGGCGCCTCCCCGGTCTTCCTGCTGGCCTCCGCGACGGCCGCGGAGCCCTCGCTGGCCGCCCGCCGCCTGACCGGCCTCCCGGTGGTCGAGGTGGCCGACGACGCCTCCCCGCGCGGTGAGCTGGTCTTCGCCCTCTGGGAACCCCCGCTCACCGAGATGCAGGGCGAGAAGGGCGCCCCGGTCCGCCGCACCGCCACCGCGGAGACGGCCGACCTGCTCACCGACCTCGCCGTGCAGGGCGTCCGCTCGGTCGCCTTCGTCCGCTCCCGGCGTGGCGCCGAGCTGATCTCCGTGATCGCCCAGGAACGCCTGGCCGAGGTCGACCGCTCCCTCGCCCGCCGTGTGGCGGCCTACCGCGGGGGCTACCTCCCCGAGGAGCGCCGCGCCCTCGAACAGGCCCTGCACTCGGGCGAGCTCCTCGGCCTCGCCGCGACCACCGCCCTGGAACTCGGCATCGACGTCTCGGGCCTGGACGCCGTGGTGATGGCCGGCTACCCGGGCACCCGCGCCTCCCTGTGGCAGCAGGCGGGCCGCGCCGGCCGCGCCGGGCAGGGCGCCCTCGCCGTCCTGGTCGCCCGTGACGACCCGCTGGACACCTTCCTCGTGCACCACCCCGAGGCACTCTTCGACCAGCCCGTGGAGTCCACGGTCCTCGACCCCGACAACCCCTACGTCCTGGCCCCGCACCTGTGCGCGGCCGCCGCGGAACTGCCGCTCACCGACGAGGACCTCGCACTCTTCGGCCCCGCCTGCGAGGACCTGCTCCCCCAGCTGGAGGCCGCCAAGCTGCTCCGCCGCCGGACGAAGACCTGGCACTGGACGCGCCGGGAACGGGCCGCCGACCTGACCGACATCCGCGGCGGGGGCGGCCGCCCGGTCCAGGTCGTCGAGTCCGGAACGGGCCGGCTGCTGGGCACGGTCGACGAGGGCGCCGCCCACACGGCCGTCCACGAGGGCGCGGTCCACCTCCACCAGGGCCGGACGTACCTGGTCCGCTCGCTCGACCTGGACGAGTCCGTGGCCCTCGTCGAGCAGGCCGGCCCGCCGTACTCGACGGTCGCCCGCGACACGACGTCCATCGCCGTCCTGGAGACGGACACCGAGATCCCCTGGGGCTCGGGCCGCCTGTGCTACGGCTCCGTCGAGGTCACCAACCAGGTGGTCTCCTTCCTGCGCCGCCGGCTCATCACCGGCGAAGTCCTGGGCGAGACGAAGCTCGACCTCCCTCCTCGTACGCTGCGCACCCGCGCCGTGTGGTGGACGGTCACCGAGGACCAGCTCGACGAGGCCCGGATCGGCCCGGAGATCCTCGGCGGCGCCCTGCACGCCGCCGAGCACGCCTCCATCGGCATGCTGCCCCTCTTCGCGACCTGCGACCGCTGGGACATCGGCGGCGTCTCCGTCCCCCTCCACCCCGACACGCTCCTGCCCACGGTCTTCGTCTACGACGGCCACCCGGGCGGCGCGGGCTTCGCCGAGCGCGCCTTCCACACCGCCCGCGCCTGGCTCACCGCCACCCGCCAGGCCATCGCCTCCTGCGAGTGCGAGGCCGGCTGCCCGTCCTGCATCCAGTCGCCCAAGTGCGGCAACGGCAACGACCCGCTGCACAAGAGGGGGGCGGTACGGCTGCTGACGGTGCTGCTGCGAGGGGCACCACAGGAGCGGACCGAGAAGGACGAGCAGGCGGACGGGGCAGATGCCGCGCCGGGGGCGGACAAGGACGAGCAGGCGGACGGGGCGGGTGCCGCTCGGGGGGCGCCGCAGGAGCCACCCGGCCCGCGGCCCGTCACGGAGGCGTCCGCGGTGCCGGCCCCGCAGGCCCCGCCCGTGCCCTGACCTCCGCCGCGAACGGACCTCGTCCCGACGCCGCCGTCACGTCCGAGATCTCGCCCACGACCACGCACCGCACCAGCCGGGAACGCTGAGCCCGGGCCAGCCGCCCCGCCCTGGCGCAGGCAGCCGGACCGCCGTCCGCCCAGCGGTCCGCGGCGGCGAGCGCCGCGAGGTCCGCGGCACTCGCCGCGCGGTGCCGGACCACGACGGCCTGCCCGAGAGCCAGCACGACGCCGAACACCACGCACAGCACGGCGATCGCACCGATGCTCCAGACGGAGGCGGAACCGCGGTCACCGCCTCTCCCGTGAACCCACCGGCGCCTCCCGCGACCGGGCCTCACGACCCCACCCCCGCCGTCTCCTCCGCCAGGGCCACGGCCTCCTCCCGTACGTCGAAGGGCAGGCCGCGCAGCACGGGCGGCCTCGCCACCACGACCACCCGGACCCGGTCCCCCTCCCGGCCGACCGTGACCCGCGCTCCGCGCGGGGCCGCCGCGCGGGTCAGCTCGACCACCGAGCCGGGCGGATCCTGCCGGGCCGCCGCGCGCGCCCCGGTCCGCGCCGCGTCCACGCACTGGATCTGCGCGGCCACCACCAGCAGCCCCCACACCAGTGCCGTCGTGAACATCACCAGCACGGGCAGCACGACGGCCGACTCCGCCGTCACGAACCCCCGGTCCGTGCCCGTCCTCCGTCCCCGCTCACATCCGGCCATCGAGCGCCTGCTTCACGATGCCCTGCAGCTCCGCACTGACCTGACCGCTCGTCACCACCTTGTAGAGGACCACCGCGAAGGCCACCGCCGCGACGATCCCCATCGCGTACTCCGAGGTGACCATCCCCGCATCCCTCCGCGCCGCCCCTGCCCTGCACACCAGCGTCCGCACCGTCCTGCTCATCCCGACCCCCATGAGGTTCCGTCCCGTTGACCATCCGCCGTACGACACCGACCGCCCGCTCCGGTCATCCACCGCCTCCTCCCAGCACCCCGCCCGCGAGCCCGATCACCACGGGCAGGACGCCGACCGCGATAAAGGCGGGCAGGAAGCACAGCCCCACCGGTGCGGTGACCAGCACGGCCGCCCGGCGGGCCCGGGCCGCGGCGGTGCGGGCCCAGTCGGCGCGGACGTCCGCCGCGAGCCGGGCGACCGGCACGGCGGCGGGAAGCCCGGACACGTCGGCCCGCTCCAGCAGCCGCGCCAGCGCCTCGGCGCCGGGCAGCGCGGCCAGCCTCCGCCATGCGTCGGCCGGTTCACCACCGAGCCGTACCTCGGCCGCACCCCGCGCCAACGCGTCCCCGACCGGCCCGCCGAGAGCCTCGCCCACGGCCCGCGCCGCGAGGACGGGCCCCGCCCCGGCGGCGATGCAGGCGGCCACCAGGTCGGCGGAGAGCGGCAGTTGACGGGCCGCCTCGCCCCGGTCGTACACCTCCGCGCCGGTCGCGGCCGTCTGTCTGCCGCGCCACCACCACAGCGCGCCCGCGACGGCCAGCCCCAGGACGGCACCGAGGAGGCCGCCGGCCAGAACCCACCCGGCGCACACCACGCCCGCCGCGGGCAGCCACCGCCGCACGGCGTCCCGTACCTCGACGTGCGGTCCGCGGCGCTTCTCCTCGGCGTCCGCCACCAGCGCGGCCAGCCGCCGGGCCACCCTCCGCTCCCGCCGGACCGCCTCCAGCCGGTGCAGCAGCCACCCGAGGGCGATCAGAACCCCCGAGGCCGCCCCCAGCCTGTGGACAACTTCCGCGCTCATGCCGCCTCCGCCCGCCGTACGATCGACAGCGCCCACCACAGCCCGAGGCCCTCCAGCGCACCGCCGACGCACAGGCAGCCCAGCCCGGCGCCGGTGTGGAGCAGCACACGCAGCGGATCGGCCCCGAGGGCGGCACCGAGGGCGAGACCGACGGCCGGCAGCCCCGCGAGCATCGCCGCCGTGGACCGCGGCCCGGCCAGCTGCGCCCGCAGATCGGCACGCCGGTCCCGGTCCGCGCGCAGCGCCCCTTCGAGCCGGTCGAGTCCGGCCGCCAGACCCGCGCCCTGATCCACGGCCACCCGCCAGCACGCGGCGAGACCCAGCAGCCCCTCGGCGCCTGGCTGCCGGGCCGCCGCCGTGAGCGCACCCGGCACGTCACCGCCGAACCGCGCCGCCGCCAGCACCGCGGCCCGCGCGTCTCCGAGCCCGCCGGAGTCCCGCGCCGCGCTCAAGAGCGCCTCGCCCGGCTGCCGCCCGCCCCGCACCTCACCGGCGAGGGACCCGCACAGCGCGATCACCGCGTCGCGACGGAGCTCCCGGGCCCGCCGCGCCTCGGCGGCCCGCCGCAGCCGCCGCAGCAGCGGTACCCCGGCCGCCCCCGCGACGACCGGCAGTACCGAGGCGCCCAGCACCGCCAGCAGGACCCCGGCGGCCGGCGCCCACCACTCGGCCCGCAGCCGCCCGCGAACCCGTCGCAGTCCCTGGGGCACCTCCCGCCGGGCGGGTGGCCCGCTCGCCGCCGCACCGCCGCCCGCGAGCAGCAGCCGGGCCCGCCGCGCCCCTGAGTGCCACCCGCTCATCAGCACGGCCGCCGCACCCGCACACATCACGGCGGCCCCCGTCGCCGTACCGTCCATACCCGTCATCGCTCCCCCTCGTTCCGCAGCAGGCTCCGCAGCCGCTCCCAGCCCTGCTCGTACGCGAACGCCTCCGCACCCCACCGCAGCGCCGGCACCGTCCGCACCAGCCCCGACGGATCCCGTTCCAGCACATGCACCTCGGCGATGCGGCGCCGCCCGGACCGGTCCCGCACCAGATGCAGGATCACCGACAGCGCCGCCGCCAACTGGCTGTGCAGCGCGGCCCGGTCGAGTCCGGCCGCCGTGCCGAGCGCCTCCAGCCGGGCCGGCACGTCGGCCGCCGCGTTGGCGTGCAGGGTGCCGCAGCCGCCTTCGTGCCCGGTGTTCAACGCGGCCAGCAGATGCACCACTTCGGGCCCTCGCACCTCACCCACGACCAGCCGGTCCGGGCGCATCCGCAGCGCCTGCCGCACGAGGTCCTGGAGCGTGACGCGTCCCGCGCCCTCCTGGTTGGCGGGTCTGGTCTCCAGGCGGACGACATGCGGATGGTCCGGGCGCAGCTCCGCCGAGTCCTCCGCGAGCACGATCCGCTCGCCGCGTCCGACCAGCCCCAGCAGCGCGCTCAGCAGAGTCGTCTTGCCGCTGC
This sequence comes from Streptomyces sp. NPDC101225, assembly GCF_044767585.1. Lineage (NCBI taxonomy): Bacteria > Bacillati > Actinomycetota > Actinomycetes > Kitasatosporales > Streptomycetaceae > Streptomyces > Streptomyces sp. NPDC101225. Next base: position 131,392 of record NZ_JBIWOE010000021.1, on the reverse strand, counting down.
CGGTCCCGCCGCTGATCAGGAAGGACAGCCGTGCCTCGATCAGCGCCCGCAGCACGCGTCCCCCGCCCGGCGGCACCGTGCCCGCCGCGACCAGCTCGTCGAGGGTGAACGCCCGTGGCCGTACGACCCGCAGCGACAGGCAGGTGCAGCCCACCGCCACCGGCGGCAGCACCGCGTGCAGCCGTGTCCCGTCCGGCAGCCGGGCGTCGGCCCACGGCCGCGCGTCGTCGAGGCGCCGGCCGGCCACCGCGGCCAGCCGCTGCGCGAGCCGTCGCACCGCCGTGGCGTCCGGGAAGGAGACCGGCGTCAGCTCCAGCCCACCGCCCCGGTCCACCCAGACCCGGTCGGGGGCCGTCACCAGCACGTCGGTCACCGACGGGTCGGCGAGCAGCGCCTCCAGCGGGCCGCTGCCGACCAGCTCGGACCGCAACTGTGCCGCCGCGCCGAGGACTTCGGCGTCCCCGAGCACCCGCCCCTGCTCCCGCAGCGCCTGCGCCACGCGCGCGGGTGTCGGCTCGGCTCCGCTCTCCACCAGCCACCGCCGTACGCCGTCCAGGAGCCCGGGCGGCATGTCCGCCGCCTCGGTGCGGGCCACCGTCCGGCCCGGCCGCCACAGCGCGGGCGGCGCCTTCGATCCCGCGCTCATGCGGCACCCGCCTCCGCCAGCGACCGCTCCCAGAACTCCTTGCAGAAGCGCGCGAGGGGGCCGCGGCCACCGGCCGCCGGCGGCGCCTTGGCCTCCCCGGGGCGCAGCAGCGCCGACTCCAGGGGCATCTCTCCGGCCAGGGGCAGTCCGAGCAGCCGGGCCACCTCGCGGTCGTCGAGCCCGGGTGCGTACGGCCCCCGTACCGCCACCCGCAGGTCGCGCAGGACCATGCCGACGGCGGACGCCACCCGTCCGGCGGCCGCCACGGCGCGCAGTTCGCCGGGGACCACCAGGAGCCCGAGGTCGAGCTGGGCGAGCGCCTCGGCGACGCCGTCGTCGACGCGGCGCGGCAGGTCGACCACCACGGTGCCGCCGCGCCGCCGGGCCGCGGCCAGCACCGCCCGCACGGCCTGGGGCGGGACGGCCACACGGTCGCCGCGGTCCCAGCTGAGCACGCGCAGGGAGTGGAGCTGCGGCAGCGACTCCTCCAGCGCGCCGCCGCCGACCCGGCCGCGGGAGGCGGCGAAGGCGGGCCAGCGCAGCCCCGCGGCGCTCTCGCCGCCGAGCAGGACGTCCAGTCCGCCGCCGAGCGGATCGGCGTCCACCAGCATGGTGCGCAGTCCCTCCCGCGCGGAGGTGACGGCGAGGGCGCAGGCGAGCGTGGACGCCCCGGCCCCGCCGCGACCGCCGATGACGCCCACCGTGAGAGCGGGCCGGCCCACCCCCTCGGCCACGTCCGCGATGCGGTCGACCAGCCACTGCTCGCCGTCGGGCAGCATCAGGACGTGGTCCGCGCCGATCTCGACGGCGCGGCGCCAGACCCCGGAGTCGTCCTGGTCGCGGCCGACCAGCACCACCCCTCGCCGTCGCGCGGCCCCGCGCACCCGCCGCGCGGCGTCGTCGCCGACCAGGACGAGCGGTGCCGCCTCCCAGCTGCCCGCGCGCTCCGGGAACGAGTGGTGGACCTCGGGTGTCGCGCCCGCCGCGGCGCACAGGCGCAACAGGTCGTCGAGCAGTTCGGCGTCCTCCGTGACGATCAGTGGTCCGGCCTGCCGCCCCGAGGCGGCGGACGGTGGTTCGTGTGTGACGGCTCCGGTCACGGTTTCCATCCCCCTTCGCTGCATCTCTCGCGCAGCCCCTGCGGTCACGCGATTCCCAAACGTCCGAAGAACCGGCAACCGGCCTTCATATGAACGGCCGATACGAACCGGCCAAACCCGCCCGGCAAACCGGAACCGGCCATGAACTCGGCCCGGGCGAGACGCGTTTGAATCACCGTGCAGCGGTCCCGGAAATCGTGTGGATCTTGGTCGATAACTGTGGACGGCTCAGCGGTTGTGAATATCGCCGTCACCCTTAGCGGTGACGCCTCCACACGCCCCGCACGACTGCCGCAGAGCAGCCCGACAACTACACACAGTGACGAATCTTGGGCATGGCGACGCGACGGCCGGGGCCGCCACGCAACGGCCGTACAACCGCATGAAAAAAGGAAAAACCCGCCCGGACATGCGACGACCCCCACCGGGGGGGAGAGTGGGGGTCGTCTCCACGGCCGACTCGGGGGGGGAGGAGCCGGGCCGGGTTAGCACGGTCGCGAACGATCCGTGACTTCCATGGTGTACCCGAGAGCCCTCTCAGGCAAACCCACGCGCCTCACCTTACGCCGAATGGGCTGCGCCTATGCTCGGGGTCGTGGAAAACCACTCCTTGCCCCGCACAGCGGCCTTCTTTGACCTGGACAAGACGGTCATTGCGAAGTCGAGCACACTCACGTTCAGCAAGTCGTTCTACCAAGGCGGCCTGATCAACCGCAGGGCCGCCTTGCGTACCGCATATGCCCAGTTCGTCTTCCTCGTCGGCGGCATGGACCACGACCAGATGGAGCGGACGCGCGCGTACCTGTCCTCACTCGTCCGCGGCTGGAACGTCCAGCAGGTCAAGGAGATAGTCGCCGAGACGCTGCACGACCTGATCGACCCGATCATCTACGACGAGGCCGCCTCCCTCATCGAGGAGCACCACACCGCCGGCCGCGACGTCGTCATCGTGTCGACGTCCGGCGCGGAGGTCGTGGAGCCGATCGGCGAGCTGCTCGGCGCGGACCGCGTGGTGGCCACGCGCATGGTCGTGGGCGAGGACGGCTGTTTCACCGGCGAGGTGGAGTACTACGCCTACGGCCCGACGAAGGCCGAGGCCATCAAGGAGCTGGCCCTGTCGGAGGGGTACGACCTGGAGCGCTGCTACGCCTACAGCGACTCGGTGACCGACCTGCCGATGCTCCAGGCGGTCGGTCATCCGCACGCCGTGAACCCCGACCGGACGCTGCGTCGCGAGGCACTCGCGCGCGGGTGGCCGATCCTCGACTTCCACCGTCCGGTCCGGCTCAAGCAGCGGATCCCGGGGTTCTCCGTACCGCCCCGCCCGGCCCTCGTCGCGGCCGCCGCGATAGGCGCCGCGGCCGCTACCGCGGGTCTGGTCTGGTACGCCAACCGTCGCCGGGCGATGCCTCTTTGAGTTACGGAATCCCGGGAACAACAACCCGTTGAATCCGCAACACTCGGGCCTCGTTCGCCATACCGGCGCCCGTTTGCAACCTATTTGAGACCAAAAGTAAAGAAGTACAGCGAGGGGTTCCGCTTGGTTCGGTCCTGGAGTACAAAGGGGTTAACGGCCCGCGAGACCAAGGACATCCGAAAGGATCACCTTAAAAACGCATTTGGCCCCACGGACCGAGCATGAACACCGAGCACCCACGCGACGTCGACCCGTCGATTACGGGCCAGCCGCACCAGGTGACGGGCAAAGTCCCGACCTGATGGGCAACACATCGAGGACGCTTGGTAACCCGGTGGGCATGCCAGCGGCGGTACGAATCCTCGTACCGCCGCATCTTTTCGAGCCCCGCTACGCCGCCCCGCGCTGCAGCGCCTCGCACACGGCCGTGGATTCGCGCGCGCCCAGCCCGACCGCCCTGCCGCAGTGGGCGATCCAGGCGGCCATCCCCTCGGGCGTCCCGGAGACGTATCCCTCCAGCGCGGCGAGATAGGCCGCGCGGCCCAGTTCGGCGTGGCCCACCTCGGCCGGGCAGACCGATTTGGGGTCGAGACCGCTGCCCACCAGGACGATGCGCTCGGCGGTGCGCGCGATCAGGCCGTTGCAGGAGGCGAAGGGGCGCAGCGCGAGCAGCTCGCCGTGGACGACGGCCGCCATGACCAGGGCGGGGGCGGAACTGCCCGCGATGACCAGATCGGACAGCCCCTCCAGCCGGCCGTGCACCTCGTCGGCACCCGGCAGGTCCAGCTCGACGAGCGGCTCGTCGACGGGCTCGCCGGCCTGCCGCGGCCGCCCGACCTCGTCGCCGCCGGTCGCGGCGGCCACCAGGTGCAGCCGGGCCAGGACCCGCAGCGGCGACTGCCGCCAGATGGACAGCAGTTGGCCGGCCTCCGCGGTCAGCCGCAGCGCCGCGCCCATCACGCGCGCGTCGTCGCCAGCGAAGTCGCTGCGCCGGCGCACCTCCTCCAGCTCCCAGTCGGCGCCGGAGAGCGCCGCGGAACCGCGGGCACCGCGCAGTGCCGCCTCGGAGGTGATCTCGTTGCTGCGGCGCCGCATCACCCGGTGCCCGTAGACCCGGTCCACGGCCTTGCGCACGGACTCCACGGACTCGGCCACGCCGGGCAGCGAGCCCAGGGCCGCGAGCGGATCGGCGGTCGCGCCTGTCGTACTCATGAGTACGACCCTAGCCACCTCCGGAGCGCGCCCCACGATCGAGTGGTCTTCTTCACGCCCCTCTGTCACATACAGCTATACGGCGACTACTCTTCGTGAACATGAAAATTGCTTTCGTCGGGAAGGGCGGCAGCGGCAAGACCACCCTGTCCTCCCTGTTCGTCCGCCATCTCGCGGCCACCGGGGTGCCGGTCGTCGCGGTGGACGCGGACATCAACCAGCATCTGGGCGCCGCGCTCGGCCTCGACGAGGCGGAGGCCGCCGCGCTGCCCGCGATGGGCGACCGGCTGCCGCTGATCAAGGAGTACCTGCGCGGCTCCAACCCGCGTATCGCCTCCGCCGAGACGATGATCAAGACCACGCCGCCCGGCGAGGGCTCGCGGCTGCTGCGCGTCCGCGAGGACAACCCGGTCTACGACGCCTGCGCCCGGCCGGTGGAACTCGACGGCGACGCCGTCCGTCTGATGGTCACCGGCCCCTTCACCGACGCCGACCTGGGGGTCGCCTGCTACCACTCCAAGACGGGGGCGGTGGAGCTGTGCCTGAACCACCTGGTGGACGGCCGCGGCGAGTACGTCGTGGTGGACATGACGGCCGGCTCGGACTCCTTCGCCTCCGGCATGTTCACCCGCTTCGACATCACGTTCCTCGTCGCCGAGCCGACCCGGAAGGGGGTCTCCGTCTACCGCCAGTACAAGGAGTACGCCCGTGACTTCGGCGTCGTGGTCAAGGTCGTCGGCAACAAGGTGCAGGGCCGGGAGGACGTCGACTTCCTGCGCGCCGAGGTCGGCGACGACCTGCTGGTGACGGTCGGGCAGTCGGACTGGGTGCGCGCCATGGAGAAGGGCCGCCCGCCCCGGTTCGAGCTCCTGGAGGACGTCAACCACAGCGCTCTGCGTGCCCTGCGGATCGCCGCGGACGCGACGTACGAACTGCGCGACGCGGAGCGCTACACCCGCCAGATGGTGCACTTCCACCTGAAGAACGCGGACGCGTGGGGCAGCGCCCGTGCGGGGGCCGACCTGGCGGCGCAGGTCGACCCCGGTTTCGTGCTGGGCGAGAGCGTCACCGCCCCCGTGTGACGCGGGGCTATCCCTTGGCCGGCGGCGCCCCCGGAGCGCCCTTCGGAGCCGGGGCCGGGCTGCCCGACAGATAGTGGGCCCAGCCCTGCTTCGGGGCCTCGCCGACGTTCAGGGCGCGCAGCTTCGCCAGGACCTTCGGGTCCTGGGCGTCCAGCCAGTCGGCGAGCTGGTGGAAGGACACGCAGCGCACGTCGGGCTTGTTGCAGACCTTCTCGACGACCTCCTCGACGGCCCGCATGTAGGTGCCGCCGTTCCACGACTCGAAGTGGTTGCCCATGATCAGGGGCGCGCGGTTGCCGTAGTAGGCGCGGCGGAAGCCCTTGAGCAGGCCGTCGCGCATCTGGTCGCCCCAGTACGCGTACTTGTCGGGATCACCCTGGGTCCGGGTGCCGGACTGGTTGACCATGAAGTTGTAGTCCATGGTGAGCTGCTCGTAGGAGTGCCCGGGGAAGGGCACGAGCTGCATCGACAGGTCCCACAGGTTCTGCTTCTTCTTCGGCCAGACCTGCTCGTTGACGCCACTGGTGTCGTAGCGGAAGCCCATCTGGCTCGCGGCCCGCATGAAGTTCTTCTGGCCCTCCAGGCAGGGTGTGCGCGCGCCGATGAGTTCCTTGTCGTAGTCGAAGGGCAGCGGGGCCGCCTTCTTCATCCCGGTGTTGGTCTTCCAGGTCTTGACGAACTGCTTGGCCTGCGAGATCTCGCTCTTCCACTCATCCACCGACCACTCGCCGACCCCGCCGTTCTTGCCGCAGAAGTGGCCGTTGAAGTGGGTGCCGATCTCGTTGCCCTCCAGCCACGCCAGGCGCAGCTGCTTCACGGTGTCGGCGATGCCCTTCTCGTCGTTGAAGCCGATGTCGGAACGGCCCGGCGAGTGCTGCGGCGGCTTGTAGAGGTCGCGCTTCTCCTCCGGGAGCATGTACACGCCGCTGAGGAAGAACGTCATTGTCGCGTTGTTGGCCTTGGCGACCTTGCGGAAGTGGGAGAACAGCTTCTGGCTGTCCTCGCCCGCGCCGTCCCAGGAGAAGACGACGAACTGCGGGGGCTTCTGGCCGGGCTCGAGCCGCTGCGGTCTCGGCAGGTGCGGCTGGGCTCCGGTGTACGCGGTGGAGCCGTCACCGATCAGCCGGACGACGCTCCCCGGCGCCCGGGCCGGCTTGGCCTTCTGCGGGCCGGGAGCCCCGTCCTTGTGACCGTTGGGGCCTAGCGCACAGCCGGCGACGGACGCGGCACAGGCCGCGGCGAGCACGGCGCCCGCGGTGATCCTGTGGGTGGCGGCCATGTTCCGCTCACCTTCTTCCTTCTCTCAGGCCAACGCCGATGGAGGCGTTTTCTGGTGTTTTGCCGGGAAGACCCGGCAGCGCCGCCAAGGTCGCACGAGGCCGAGAAGGAATTAGTACGACAAGCCGATGAAATGACCGCTTCACTCATTGGAACGGTTCGATACCCCATTTGCCAGCAAAGTCCATGCCCGTCCTTTACTCTGAATTACGATCTGTTTACCGAGCGTTGATGCATCCCGCCGCTGCACGCCGTGACCCACGGCCGCGACCGACACCCCGCCCATCGACGGGGCCGAACCAGAACCGCGACCGCGCCGCCCGGAGGAGACGGGAACCATGTCCGCCTGCGCCCCCACCCACGCCACCGACCCGACCCGGACCGAGCACGCCCACCAGCCCCACAGCCCACCGCCCGGCCCGCACCGCCGCTTCCGCATCGCGGGCGCCGACCTGTCGGCCTCGATCGCCGTCTTCCTGATCGCCCTGCCGCTGTCCCTGGGCATCGCCCTGGCCACCGGCGCCCCGCTCCAGGCCGGGCTGGTCGCCGCCGCGGTCGGCGGGCTCGTCGCCGGATGGATCGGCGGCTGCCCGCTCCAGGTCAGCGGCCCCGCCGCCGGACTCACGGTGGTCACCGCCGACCTCATCCACCGGTACGGCTGGCGCACGACCTGCGCCATCACCGTCCTCGCCGGACTCGCCCAGCTCGGCCTGGGCTGCCTGCGCGTGGCGCGCTCCGCGCTCGCCGTCAGCCCCGCCATCGTGCACGGCATGCTCGCCGGTATCGGCGTCACCATCGCCGTCGCCCAGGTGCACATCGTCCTCGGCGGGACTCCGCAGAGCTCCGTGCTCGCCAACCTCCGTGCTCTGCCGGCCCAGTTGGCGCACCTGCACCCCGCCGCCGTGGCCGTGAGCGCGCTGACCCTGACGCTGCTGCTGCTCTGGCCGCGGATCCCCGGCCGGGTGGGCGGTGCCCTGCGCAGAATCCCGGGCGCGCTCGTCTCCGTGGCCGGTGCCACCGCGGCCGCCACCCTCGCCGGGCTGAGCCTGCCCAGGGTCGACCTGCCGTCCTGGAGCAGCCACGCCCTGGCCGGACTGCCCGAGGGCCCGGTGCTCGGGCTGGCCGCGGCCGTGCTCAGCACCACCCTCGTGTGCAGTGTGCAGTCGCTGCTCGGGGCGGTCGCCGTGGACAAGCTGGTGGCGGCGCGGCCCGGCCTCACCACCCGTGTGCGCCGCGCGAACCTGGATCGTGAACTGCTCGGGCAGGGCGCCGCCAACATCGTCTCCGGCGCGCTCGGCGGACTGCCCGTCGCCGGTGTGGCGGTGCGGAGTTCGGCGAATGTGAAGGCCGGTGCCGTCAGCCGGAACTCCACGATGCTGCACGGCGTTCTCGTAGTGATCGCCGCGCTGCTGATGGTCCCGCTCCTGGAGTGCATCCCGCTCGCCGCACTCGCCTCCTTGGTGATGGCCGTCGGCATCCAGATGGTGTCCCTGCACCACATCCGCACGGTGACCCGCCACCGCGAGGTGCTGGTGTACGCCGTCACCACCCTCGGCGTCGTGCTCCTCGGCGTCCTGCAGGGCGTGGCCCTGGGGATCGCCGTGGCCGTCGCCGTCGCCATGCACCGCCTCGCCCGCACCCGCATCACGCACGAGGAGAGGCAAGGAGTCCATCACGTCCGAGTCCGGGGCCAGCTGACGTTCCTCGCGGTGCCCCGGCTGAGCCGGGCCCTGCATCTCGTCCCCCAAGGCACCCATGCCGTCGTGGAGTTGGACGGGTCCTTCATGGACCACGCGGCGTACGAGTCCCTGCAGGACTGGCAGAACACGCACACCGCGCGCGGTGGCACCGCCGAGGTGGCGGGCCGCGCAACCGGCGCGCGTGCCGACGGGCCCACGCCCGGCGCCGGGGTGGAGCAGGGCGAGCCGGGCCGGGGCGAGGCATCCGTCGGCTGCCGCTGCCGTCCCTGGACGCCGTGGCGCAACCACCGGTGCGAGCGGCCCGGGCCCGCGCGTCCCGCCGGCACCCCCGGTGCGCCCGACGGACGGGAGGGACGGGACGGATCGGGCAACGGCGACGGCCCCGGGGTCGGCGCCGGCACCGAACACCAACTGGCGCGCGGCATCAGCGCGTTCCAGCGCAACACCGCACCGCTGGTGCGCGGTGAGCTGGCCCGTCTGGCCCGGGAGGGGCAGCAGCCCTCCCAGCTCTTCCTCACCTGCGCCGACTCCCGGGTGGTCACCTCGATGATCACCTCCAGTGGTCCCGGCGACCTGTTCGTGGTGCGCAACGTGGGCAACCTCGTCCCGCTGCCCGGCGAGGAGGGCGGCGACGACTCGGTGGCGGCGGCGATCGAGTACGCGGTGGACGTGCTGAAGGTGCGCTCCATCACGGTGTGCGGGCACTCCGGCTGCGGCGCCATGCAGGCGCTGCTCACCGCCGAGCCCGGCGGCGCCGCGACCCCGCTGCGGCGCTGGCTGCGGCACGGGCTGCCGAGCCTTGAGCGGATGGCCGACGACGGCCGGCCGCCGGCGCGGCTGGCGGGCCGGGCGCCGGCCGACGCGGCCGAGCGGCTCTGCCTGACCAACGTGGTCCAGCAGCTGGAGCATCTGCGCGCCCACGCATCGGTGGCCCGGGCCCTGCGCAACGGCACGCTGGCGCTGCACGGGATGTACTTCCAGGTGGGCGAGGCGCAGGCGTATCTGCTCACCGGGGCGGACGGTGACGGGGTGTTCGGCCATGTGGAGGCGGCCGGCCTGCCGGACACTCCCCGAGCGGCAAAGATGTGACCGGCTCCCCGCGGTGCCGGCGGACCGGGATGTGAGAGGCGTAACAAAGGCTGAACTTCGTCTCCCCGGGGTCCGTGGGTACGGATGACGCCACGAGCCGCAGCACTCCCTTGAAAGGTCTAAACCACTTTGCCGTCGGCCCTTGTCATCGGCCCCCCGGGTCTGATGAGCTGTGGCCCGGGACACAACGGACACCCTGAGAAAGGGAGATGTCGTGAGCAACGAAAGCCTGGCCAACCTCTTGAAGGAGGAGCGACGCTTCGCGCCGCCGGCCGACCTGGCCGCGAACGCCAACGTCACGGCGGACGCGTACGAACAGGCCAAGGCTGACAGGCTCGGCTTCTGGGCCGAGCAGGCACGCAGGCTGAGCTGGGCCAAGGAGCCGACCGAGACGCTGGACTGGTCGAACCCGCCGTTCGCCAAGTGGTTCAAGGACGGCGAGCTCAACGTCGCGTACAACTGCGTCGACCGCCATGTCGAGGCCGGGCACGGCGACCGCGTCGCCATCCACTTCGAGGGCGAGCCCGGCGACAGCCGCGCCATCACCTATGCCGAGCTCAAGGACGAGGTGAGCAGGGCCGCCAACGCCCTGCTGGAGCTGGGCGTGCGGAAGGGCGACCGGGTCGCCGTCTACATGCCGATGATCCCGGAGACGGCGGTGGCGATGCTGGCGTGCGCCCGGATCGGCGCCGCGCACTCCGTCGTCTTCGGCGGCTTCTCCGCCGACGCGCTCGCCACCCGTATCCAGGACGCCGACGCCAAGGTGGTCATCACCTCGGACGGCGGCTACCGCCGCGGCAAGCCGGCCGCGCTCAAGCCGGCCGTCGACGAGGCCGTCACGCGCGTGGACAACGTCGAGCACGTGCTCGTGGTCCGCCGCACCGGCCAGGAGGTCGCCTGGACCGAGGGCCGGGACGTGTGGTGGCACGAGGCCGTCGACCGCCAGCCGGCCGAGCACACGCCGGAGGCCTTCGACGCCGAGCACCCGCTGTTCATCCTGTACACGTCCGGCACGACGGGGAAGCCCAAGGGCATCCTGCACACCTCCGGCGGCTACCTCACACAGGCCGCGTACACCCACCACGCCGTCTTCGACCTCAAGCCGGAGACCGACGTGTACTGGTGCACGGCCGACGTCGGCTGGGTCACCGGGCACTCGTACATCGTCTACGGGCCGCTGGCCAACGGCGCCACCCAGGTCATGTACGAGGGCACCCCGGACACCCCGCACCAGGGCCGCTTCTGGGAGATCGTGCAGAAGTACGGGGTGTCGATCCTGTACACGGCGCCGACCGCCATCCGCACGTTCATGAAGTGGGGCGACGAGATCCCCGCGAAGTTCGACCTGTCCAGCCTGCGGGTCCTCGGGTCGGTCGGTGAGCCGATCAACCCCGAGGCCTGGATCTGGTACCGCAAGAACATCGGCGGCGACACCACACCGGTGGTCGACACCTGGTGGCAGACCGAGACCGGCGCGATGATGATCTCGCCGCTGCCGGGTGTCACCGTGGCCAAGCCCGGTTCCGCGCAGACCCCGCTGCCCGGCATCTCCGCCACCGTCGTCGACGACGAGGCCAACGAGGTGCCCGACGGCGGCGGCGGTTACCTGGTGCTCACCGAGCCGTGGCCGTCGATGCTGCGCACCATCTGGGGCGACGACCAGCGGTTCATCGACACCTACTGGTCCCGCTTCGAGGGCAAGTACTTCGCCGGTGACGGCGCGAAGAAGGACGACGACGGCGACATCTGGCTGCTGGGCCGCGTCGACGACGTGATGCTCGTGTCCGGCCACAACATCTCCACCACGGAGGTCGAGTCGGCGCTGGTGTCGCACCCCTCGGTCGCCGAGGCGGCCGTCGTCGGCGCGACGGACGAGACCACCGGGCAGGCCATCGTCGCCTTCGTGATCCTGCGCGGCACGGCCGCCGAGAGCGAGGACCTGGTCGGCGAGCTGCGCAACCACGTCGGTACCACCCTCGGCCCGATCGCCAAGCCCAAGCGGATCCTGCCGGTCGCCGAGCTGCCCAAGACCCGCTCCGGCAAGATCATGCGGCGCCTGCTGCGCGACGTCGCCGAGAACCGCCAGCTCGGCGACGTGACGACGCTGACCGACTCCACGGTCATGGACCTCATCCAGGCCAAGCTCCCCTCGGCGCCCAGCGAGGACTGAACACCCCGCGAGAACTGAGCACCCGGCGAGGAGTCCGCGAGGACGCGAACGTCAGGGAGGGCACCCGGCCACAGGCGCGCCGGGTGCCCTTTTCCCGCTTAACGTAGGGATCGCCGGATTCCTCCGTCTGCACCTTAGGTAAACTAAGCAAAGGTGCGCCGGGAAGTCTGGTCGGCAAGTAGCCAGTCCTGCCCACCGACCGGAGGTCCCCACCGTGGCCGCGCCCCGCACCACCCCTGCCCGCAAGGTTCTCGGACGGCTGTCCCTGCCGGAGCGGACCTTCGTCGCGGACGCGCTGCGCACCGAGACGGTCGGCGGTGTACTGCTGCTCGTGGCCGCGGTCACCGCCCTGGTCTGGACGAACGTGCCCGCGCTGCACGACAGTTACGAGACCGCCAGCCACTTCCACCTCGGCCCCGAGGCCCTCGGCCTGCACCTCTCGGTCGCGCACTGGGCCGCCGACGGACTGCTCGCGATCTTCTTCTTCGTCGCCGGCATCGAGCTCAAGCGCGAACTGGTCGCGGGCGATCTCCGCGACCCCAGGGCAGCCGTCCTGCCGGTCGTCGCGGCCCTGTGCGGGATGGCCGTACCGGCGCTCGTCTACACCCTCACCAGCCTCACCGGCCACGGTTCGCTCGAGGGCTGGGCGGTGCCCACCGCCACCGACATCGCCTTCGCGCTGGCGGTCCTCGCCGTCATCGGCACGTCCCTGCCGAGCGCCCTGCGTGCCTTCCTGCTCACCCTCGCCGTCGTCGACGACCTCTTCGCGATCCTGATCATCGCCGTCTTCTTCACCGGCACCATCGACTTCGCCGCGCTCGGCGGCGCCGTCGTGGGCCTCGCCGTCTTCTGGCTGCTGCTGCGCAAAGGGGTACGCGGCTGGTACGTCTACGTCCCGCTCGCCCTCGTCATCTGGGGGCTGATGTACAACAGCGGCGTGCATGCCACCATCGCGGGCGTCGCCATGGGCCTGATGCTGCGCTGCCACCGCCACGAGGGTGAGGAACACTCCCCCGGGGAGCACGTGGAGCATCTCGTACGGCCTCTGTCGGCGGGTCTCGCGGTGCCGCTGTTCGCGCTGTTCAGCGCCGGTGTCACCATCTCCCACCACTCCCTGGGCGATGTGTTCACCAAGCCGGAGACGCTGGGCGTGGTCCTCGGGCTCGTGGTCGGCAAGACCGTCGGGATCTTCGGCGGCACATGGCTGACGGCCCGCTTCACCCGGGCGTCCCTGAGCGAGGACCTCGCCTGGGCGGACGTGTTCGCCGTGGCGACCCTGTCCGGCATCGGCTTCACCGTGTCGCTGCTGATCGGCGAGCTCGCCTTCGAGGGGAGCACGGTGCTGACGGAGGAGGTGAAGGCCGCCGTCCTGTGCGGGTCGCTGATCGCGGCCCTGCTCGCGACGGTGCTGCTGAAGATACGCAACGCCAAGTACCGCGAGATGTGCGAGGACGAGGAGCGCGACGACGACCTCGACGGCGTGCCGGACATCTACGAGCAGGACGATCCGGCGTACCACCTGCGCATGGCCGTGATCCACGAGAACAAGGCCGCGGAGCACCGCAGGCTCGCCGAGGTGAAGGCCGCCGAGCGACGCGCGCTTGCCGAAGTACCGGGCGGGGCAGGCGAGGACGACGACCGTCCGGCATGATCTGACGGGACGGTACAAAAGGACCGCTCAAAGGCAGTACGGCAGAAGAGGGAGACCGCGATGAGCGCACCCGACGGCAGCCCGGTCGGCGCCGAACGCAGCATCGGCCAGCTGTTCGCCTCCGCGACGGCCGAGATGTCGGCGCTCGTGCACGACGAGATCGCACTGGCCAAGGCGCAGCTCAAGCAGGACGTCAAACGCGGCGCGACGAGCGGCGGCGCGTTCACGGTGGCCGCCGCCATCCTGGTGTTCTCGCTGCCGATGCTCAACTTCGCGCTGGCGTACGGCATTCACGCCTGGACCGGCGGGCACAACGGCGAGGGCGGCTGGAACCTCGGCTGGTGCTTCCTGCTGTCCTTCGCGGCCAATGTCCTGATCGCCGTCGTCCTCGTGCTGATCGGCGTCGTCTTCGCGAAGAAGGCGAAGAAGGGCAAGGGCCCGCAGAAGGTCGCCGCGTCCATGAAGGAGACGGCGAACGTGCTGCAGAAGGCCAAGCCGCACCCGCGACCCGAACTCCCCGCTCTCGAGGACCGCGCCCCCGAGGCCATCGAGGCTGTGGCACGCTCGTCCTCATGACGGATCCCGCCACACCTTCGGCGCAGCCGGCCTCGGTCGTACGGCCCGACGTCCTCCCCGACGGCACGAAGCTGACCCATCGCGACGTCGCCGCCAACGGCGCGCGCTTCCACATCGCCGAGGTGGGCGACGGGCCGCTCGTCCTGCTGCTGCACGGCTTCCCCCAGTTCTGGTGGACCTGGCGGCACCAGCTGACCGCGCTCGCGGACGAGGGCTTCAGGGCCGTCGCCATGGATCTGCGCGGTGTCGGCGGCAGCGACCGCACCCCGCGCGGCTACGACCCGGCGAACCTCGCGCTCGACATCACCGGCGTGATCCGCTCCCTGGGCGAGCCGGACGCCGCGCTGGTCGGGCACGACCTGGGCGGCTATCTGGCGTGGACGGCGGCCGTGATGCGCCCCAAGCTCGTCCGACGGCTCGCGGTCGCCTCGATGCCGCATCCCCGGCGCTGGCGCTCGGCGATGCTCTCGGACGTCAGGCAGACGCGCGCGGGCTCCTACATCTGGGGCTTCCAGCGGCCCTGGATCCCCGAGCGGCAGCTGACCGCGGACGACGGCGCGCTCGTCGGCGAGCTGATCCGCGAGTGGTCCGGGCCGGACCTGGCCGACGAGAAGGCCCTGGAGACGTACCGGCGCGCGATGTGCATCCCGTCCACGGCCCACTGCGCGATCGAGCCGTACCGCTGGATGGTCCGCTCGATGGCCCGCCCGGACGGCATCCAGTTCAACCGGCGGATGAAGCGGCCGCTGCGGGTGCCGACCCTCCATCTGCACGGCTCGCTCGACCCCGTGATGCGCACGCGGAGCGCGGCCGGATCCGGCGAGTACGTCGAAGCGCCGTACCGCTGGCGGCTGTTCGACGGGCTGGGCCACTTCCCGCACGAGGAGGATCCGGCCGCTTTCAGTGCAGAACTGGTCAATTGGCTGAAGGATTCCGAACCCGATCGGTGACCGATCGGACGCGCCCGGTATCGGGACCTGAACGCGTGTCCTACGAACGGCCAATTGCCTGGCGCATAGGCCAATTGGGGACCCTGGGGGCGGTTATCGACCTTGGGGCAGGGGCAGACGTCGGGGTATGGGCTGGACGCACGACTACAGTGACGCGGCACGTACCCGACGCTCGGCCGGCGGCCTGGGCTCCCACCAGCGGGGTGCCGCCCCGCAGATAGCGGGCACGGACCTCCGGGTGGGCATCCCGCGCATCCTGCGCCGCAGGGCACGCTGGGTCTCCGTACGCCTGCGTCACCCCCGGGGCTGACGCCCCGCTCGCGCGAAGGCTCAGAGGGCGCAGCTGTCGCTGTCGACCTGATGGTTCGCGGTACGCCCCTTGACGATGTCCTCCCGGATCTCGTCCGCGGTGAGCGCGTACCCGGTGTCGGCGTCGTCCAGGGACTTGGCGAAGACCACCCCGTAGACGGCGCCCTCGGGTGTGAGCAGCGGGCCGCCGGAGTTTCCCTGGCGGACGGTCGTGTACAGCGAGTAGACCTCGCGGCGGACGGTGCCCCGGTGGTAGATGTCCGGGCCGTTGGCCGGCAGGCGGCCCCGCACGCGCGCCGCCCGGACGTCGTAGGAGCCGTTCTCCGGGAAGCCCGCGATGATCGCGCTGTCGCCGCTGCGGGCGTCCTTGGCCGTGAACTTCAGGGCCGGCGCCTTGAGACCGGGCACGTCGAGCACGGCGATGTCGCGGTGCCAGTCGTAGAGGACGACCTTCGCGTCGTACTTCCTGCCCTCGCCGCCTATCTGGACGGTGGGCTCGTCGACGCCGCCGACGACGTGCGCGTTGGTCATGACGCGGCGGTCGCCGAAGACGAAGCCGCTGCCCTCCAGGACCTTGCCGCAACTCTGCGCCGTGCCCGTGACCTTGACGATGGAGCGCTTGGCGCGGGTGACCACGGGACTGTTCGCGAGGGCCGGGTCCGGCGGCCGGACATCGGTGATCGGCTCGTTCGCGAACGGGCTGAAGACCTGCGGGAAGCCATTCTGCGCGAGCACCGAGGAGAAGTCGGCGAACCAGGTGTCGGCCTGGTCGGGCAGTGCCCGCGAGACGCCGAGGAGCACCTTGGAGCTGCGGACCTCCTTGCCGAGGGTCGGCAGGGTGGTGCCGGCGAGGGCGGAGCCGATCAGCCACGCCACCAGGAGCATCGCGACGACGTTGACGAGGGCGCCGCCGGTCGCGTCCAGGGCGCGGGCCGGGGACCAGGTGATGTACCGGCGCAGCTTGTTGCCCAGGTGGGTGGTGAGTGCCTGGCCGACCGACGCGCAGACGATGACGACCACGACCGCGACGACGGCGGCGGTCGTGCTCACCTCGGCGTTGTCGGTCAGGGCGTCCCAGATGACGGGCAGGGTGTAGACGGCGGCGAGACCGCCGCCCAGGAAACCGATCACCGACAGGATGCCGACGACGAAGCCCTGTCGGTAGCCCACGATCGCGAACCACACGGCGGCGACCAGCAACAGGATGTCCAGCACGTTCACCGGTTCGAGCCTCGCCTCGTCACTTCGCGGTCATCTCAGGTCGGCCGGGGGCCGGCCCGCCGCGCAGCGGCGATCCGATACGGCGTCCCCCGGGAAGACACAGCACGGCAGACACCCTGTCATGACCGCCAGTCGAGCGGGACCTGCTTGTCACGGTCCCAGGGGCGCTCCCAGCCCGCGTGGTGCAGCACTCGGTCGATGATTCCGGCCGTGAAGCCCCACACCAGGGCGGATTCGACCAGAAATGCCGGACCTCGGTGGCCGCTGGGGTGCACCGTGGTGGCGCGGTTGTCGGGGTGCGTGAGATCCACCACGGGGACGGTGAAGACCCGCGCCGTCTCGTTCGGGTCGACGACGCCGACCGGGGTCGGCTCCCGCCACCAGCCCAGCACCGGGGTCACCACGAAGCCGCTGACCGGGATGTACAGCCTGGGCAGGACGCCGAAGAGCTGGACGCCGGCCGGGTCGAGCCCGGTCTCCTCCTCGGCCTCGCGCAGAGCGGCCCTCAGCGGCCCGTCAGCCTTCGGGTCGCCGTCCTCGGGGTCGAGGGCGCCGCCGGGGAAGGAGGGCTGCCCGGCATGCGATCGGAGGGAACTGGCCCGCTCCATGAGCAGCAGTTCGGGCCCGCGCTCACCCTCGCCGAAGAGGACCAGCACGGCGGACTGCCGCCCCGCCCCGTCCTTCGGGGGCAGGAAGCGGCTCAGCTGGAGCGGCTGAATCGTCTCCACGACCCGGACCACCGGGTCCAGCCACTCGGGCAGCCCCTCGGTGCTGAGCGTCACCGGCCCACCCTGCGTCTCACTCGCGCGCGTCATCGCCACCCCCGTCCTGCCGAGTCCAACGTCCCGGGTGCCCGAGATCGTTCCTGGGCCACCCGATCGGGGCCCTGAGCGCTGGGGCGCCCGTCATCCGGCGCCCAGCGGCGGGGCCGGCTTCCCGCCCGCGTCGAGATACGACTGCGGGGGCCTCAGGCGCTGGCCCGGAAAGCCGCCCTTCTCGTACTTGAGGAGCTTCTTCGCCTTCTCAGGATCCGTCTCGCCCTCGCCGTACGCCGGGCAGAGCGGAGCGATGGGGCAGGCACCGCAGGCGGGCCTGCGGGCGTGGCAGATGCGGCGGCCGTGCCAGATCACGTGGTGCGAGAGGTCGGTCCAGTCGCTCTTGGGGAAGAGCGCGCCGACGGCGGCCTCGATCTTGTCCGGGTCGGTCTGGTCCGTCCACCGCCAGCGCCGCACCAGCCGCTGGAAGTGCGTGTCCACGGTGATGCCGGGCCGCCCGAAGGCGTTCCCCAGCACGACGAAGGCCGTCTTGCGGCCCACGCCGGGCAGCTTGACCAGGTCCTCCAGCCGACCGGGCACCTCGCCGCCGAACTGCTCCACCAGCGCCTTGGACAGCCCCATGACGGACTTGGTCTTGGCCCGGAAGAAGCCGGTCGGCCGCAGGATCTCCTCGACCTCCTCGGGGACGGCCGCGGCCAGGTCCTCGGGGGTGGGGTACTTGGCGAAGAGGGCCGGCGTCGTCTGGTTGACCCTGAGGTCGGTCGTCTGCGCCGACAGGACCGTGGCGATCACGAGCTGGAAAGGGCTGTCGAAGTCCAGCTCCGGGTGGGCGTACGGATACACCTCGGCGAGCTCGCGGTTGATCCGGCGGGCGCGGCGGACCAGCGCGGTGCGCGACTCCTCCTTCGGCGGCTTGGCGGCCGCCTTCTTCACCGGAGCACTTTTCGTCACCTTTGCCGGTTTTCTTCCACCGCCGGGGTTCTGTTCGCCCACAGCGGAATCACGACGTACAACCACCCGCCCAGCCCCCTTGGCCTGTGCTCTCACCGGCGTTTTGGACACCCGGCCAGCCTAGAGCCCGGCACTGACATCCGCCCCGGACCTTGGAGATCGGCCCCCAATTGGACCCCTGCCGCTTACCTCGGCACAGGTGTGCGGCATCCTTGTGACAGATCACACTGTTTGGACCGTCCGGCAAGATGGGGAGCACGGTCCCCTGGTACCAAGGGGGAGCAAGATCCCCTGAGCAGGTCGACAAGGAGAGTACTCGTGGACGACGTTCTGCGGCGCAACCCGCTCTTCGCGGCGCTCGACGACGAGCAGGCCGCCGAGCTTCGCGCCTCCATGAGCGAGGTGACCCTCGCGCGTGGCGACGCACTCTTCCACGAGGGGGACCCCGGAGACCGGCTCTACGTGGTCACCGAGGGCAAGGTGAAGCTGCACCGCACCTCCCCCGACGGCCGCGAGAACATGCTCGCCGTCGTCGGCCCGAGCGAGCTGATCGGCGAGCTGTCGCTGTTCGACCCGGGCCCCCGGACGGCCACGGCCACCGCGCTGACCGAGGTCAAGATGCTCGGTCTGGGCCACGGCGACCTCCAGCCCTGGCTGAGCGCCCGTCCCGAGGTGGCCGGCGCCCTTCTGCGCGCCGTCGCCCGCCGGCTGCGCAAGACCAACGACGCCATGTCCGACCTGGTCTTCTCCGACGTCCCCGGCCGCGTCGCACGCGCCCTGCTGGACCTCTCCCGCCGCTTCGGCGTGCAGTCCGAGGAGGGCATCCACGTCGTCCACGACCTGACCCAGGAGGAGCTGGCCCAGCTGGTCGGCGCGTCCCGCGAGACGGTCAACAAGGCGCTGGCGGACTTCGCCCAGCGCGGGTGGCTGCGCCTGGAGGCGCGGGCCGTGATCCTGCTGGACGTCGAGCGCCTGGCCAAGCGGTCCCGCTGACATTCCTTCCCGGCCGTCCTCCGGGGCTCCCGGACAGGCCGACGGGTGGGCCCATGGCCGGCGACGCGACCCACAGGGGTCTCGACCCCCAGGGCTTCATCGAGCGCGAGGGCTCCCTCGGCCGTGTTCCGCGCGCCTTCCGGCCGGTCGTGGCCTCCGCACGGGACCGGCTGCTCGGGCTGTTCGGGGCACGGCTGCACAGCGCGTACCTCTACGGCTCGATCCCGCGTGGCACCGCGCGCGTGGGACGCAGTGACCTAGATCTGCTGGTCGCGCTCCGGGAGGAGCCGGCCGACGCCGACCGGGCCGGAGTCCGGGTGCTCGGCGAGGCCGTCGACAAGGAGTTCCCGCAGATCGACGGTGTCGGCACGCTGCTGTACGGCCGGGCGCGGCTGCTGAGCGCGGCGGAGACGTACGACATGGGGTGGTTCGTGGCCTGCATGTGCACCCCGCTGCTCGGGGAGGACCTCGCCGAGTACCTGCCCCGCTACCGGCCCGACTCCCTGCTCGCCCGCGAGACCAACGGGGACCTCGCCCTGCTGCTGCCCGCCTGGCGGCGGCGGATCGCGGAGGCCGGGGGCTCCGGGAACTCCGAGGCGGCCCTGCGTCCGCTCGTGCGGTTCATGTCCCGGCACCTCGTGCGCACCGGGTTCACGCTCGTCATGCCGCGCTGGAACGGCTGGACCAGCGACCTCGCGGAGATGGCCGAGGCGTTCGGCGCGTACTACCCGCAGCGCGCGGAGCAGATGCGCGCGGTGGCCCGGCGCGGCCGGGAGCCGGCCGGTGACGCCGCCGTCCTGCGCTCCTACGTCGAGGACCTGGGCCCGTGGCTCGCGCAGGAGTACACGCGCGTGCACGGCGTGAAGAGTGCCAGGGACGACTAGGGGGTGCTGGGGCGCTGGATGAGTCCGTGCTCCTCCAGGTAGTCCAGTTGCGCCCGCACCGACAGCTCGGCCGCCGGCCACAGGGAGCGGTCCACGTCCGCGTAGACGTGGGCGACGACCTGGGACGCGGTGCCGAAGCCGTCCTCGACCGCCGTCTCGACCTGGGCGAGGCGGTGGGCGCGGTGGGCGAGGTAGAACTCGACGGCCCCCTGGGCGTCCTCCAGGACCGGCCCGTGGCCGGGGAGCACGGTGTGGACACCGTCGTCGACGGTGAGCGACCGCAGCCGTCGCAGCGAGTCCAGGTAGTCGCCCAGGCGGCCGTCGGGGTGCGCCACCACCGTCGTGCCGCGGCCCAGGACCGTGTCGCCCGTCAGGACCGCCTGGTCGGCCGGGAGGTGGAAGCACAGGGAGTCCGAGGTGTGGCCCGGGGTCGGGACGACGCCCAGCTCCAGGCCGCCGACCGTGACCACGTCTCCGGCGGCCAGCCCCTCGTCGCCCAGCCGCAGCGCCGGGTCCAGGGCACGCACGTGCGTACCGGTCAGCTCGGCGAAGCGGGCGGCGCCCTCCGCGTGGTCGGGGTGGCCGTGGGTCAGCAGCGTGAGCGCGATGCGCCGGCCGGCCTGCTCGGCCGTGTCCACGACGTTGCGCAGATGGCCCTCGTCCAGCGGGCCGGGGTCGACG
The DNA here is from genome assembly GCF_044767585.1 of Streptomyces sp. NPDC101225. NCBI lineage: Bacteria > Bacillati > Actinomycetota > Actinomycetes > Kitasatosporales > Streptomycetaceae > Streptomyces > Streptomyces sp. NPDC101225. The sequence continues at coordinate 110,706 of NZ_JBIWOE010000021.1, read as the reverse complement.
ACCACGGCGAGCTCGGAGTCCGGCTCGGCGAGAATCCAGGTGTTGGTGCCGTCGAGGGTCATCGCCGAGGCGTTGGGCGCCAGCACGTTGACGGCCCGCGGGGTGGCGGGGCCGGTGAGGACCGCGCCCCGCGGCCGGCCGGGAAGAGCGGCTGCGTCCGTCATGCTCAGGCTCCACCGGTCGGCAGGTCGGTCGGGATGTGCTTGGTGAACTCGTCGTGCCCCGGCCAGGACAGCACGATCTCGTCGCCCTCCAGCCGGGCCCGCGCCAGTACGGCGGTCATGTCCCGCCCGGGAGCCGCCGCGAGCGCCTCGGCGGCCGTGCCGTACGGGAGCAGCTGGCGCAGGGTCGCGACGGTGGGCGGCATCATCAGCAGCTCGCCCTTGTCGTAGCCCTCGGCCGCCTCGGGGGGCCGGATCCACACCGTGCGGTCGGCCTCCGTGGAGGCGTTGCGGGTGCGCTGGCCGTGCGGGAGGGCGGCCACGAAGAACCAGGTGTCGTAGCGCCGGGACTCGAACTCCGGCGTGATCCAGCGGGTCCAGGCCCCGAGGAGGTCCGAGCGCAGCACCAGGCCGCGGCGGTCCAGGAACTCGGCGAAGGAGAAGTCGCGGGCGACCAGGGCCGCGCGGTCCGCCTCCCACTCCTCGCCCGTGGTGTCGCCGACCACGGAGCCGGCGGAGGGCCCGGCGAGCAGGACGCCCGCCTCCTCGTACGTCTCGCGCACGGCCGCGCAGACGATCGCCTGGGCGGCCGCCTCGTCCACGCCGAGCCGGTCCGCCCACCACGCGCGGGTGGGGCCCGCCCAGCGGACGTGGTGCTCGTCGTCGCGCGGATCGACGCCGCCGCCCGGATACGCGTACGCGCCTCCGGCGAAGGCCATGGAGGCGCGTCTGCGCAGCATGTGCACGGCGGGACCGCGGTCGGTGTCCTTCAGGAGCATGACGGTCGCCGCGCGCTTGGGGACGACAGGGGTCAGCGTGCCGTCCGAGAGCGCACGGATACGTTCCGGCCAGTCCTGCGGAAACCACTGCCCATTCGCCATGGGCGGAGGCTATCCCGTGGCGCGCGAATGTTCGAGAGGCCTCCGAGGTCAGAGCGGTGGCCGGGCCCGTGCGCCCGCGCCACCGGGACGTCCGGACCGGGACGGACGTCCGGACCGGTCCGGGACGGCGGGACCTACGCCCCGGTGAGCTCCACCTGGATCTCGACCTCGACGGGTGCGTCCAGCGGCAGCACCGCCACGCCGACCGCACTGCGCGCGTGCACGCCCTTGTCGCCGAGGACCTCGCCGAGCAGCTCGCTCGCGCCGTTGACCACGCCCGGCTGGCCGGTGAAGTCGGCGGCCGAGGCGACGAAGCCCACGACCTTCACCACGCGCGCGACGCGGTCCAGGTCGCCGGCGACGGACTTGACCGCGGCCAGCGCGTTCAGGGCGCAGACGCGGGCCAGTTCCTTGGCCTCCTCGGGCGTGACCTCAGCGCCGACCTTGCCGGTGACGGGCAGCTTGCCCTCGACCATGGGGAGCTGGCCCGCGGTGTAGACGTGGACGCCCGACTGCACGGCCGGCTGGTAGGCGGCCAGCGGCGGGACGACCTTCGGCAGGGTCAGGCCGAGTTCGGCGAGCTTCGCCTCCACGGCACTCATGCCTTCACCCGCTTCATGTACGCGACGAGCTGCTCGGGGTTGTTCGGCCCGGGCACGACCTGGACGAGCTCCCAGCCGTCCTCGCCCCAGGTGTCCAGAATCTGCTTCGTGGCATGGACGAGCAGCGGCACGGTTGCGTATTCCCACGAACGATGGCTTGCTTCAGCCATGACGGCACCCCAGGTGGTCAGCGGTACGAATCTTCACGTTGCAGGCTATACGCGCCGGTCCCACGGCCGGGTCAGCGGGAGTGGGACCGGACCGGCGAGCCAGGGTGCGGCGCACCGGGCGCGCTGGGGGGCGTTCGCCGCCGGGACGGCCCGGCAGGGGCGTGAGGCCGCCCGAGAAGCGCTTCCGCGCCGGACGTGAACGCCCGGGGACAGGCCGTGCGACGCGGCCCGGCCACCGCCGGTGGTCGAGTTGTCCACAGGCTGTCGCGTGGTTGGTGCACGGACTGGTTAGGCTCGAAGGCGTGAGCAGGCTCCAGGTCGTCAGCGGCAAGGGCGGGACCGGAAAGACCACGGTCGCCGCCGCTCTCGCGCTGGCCCTCGCGACCGAGGGGAAGCGGACGCTTCTCGTCGAGGTCGAGGGGCGCCAGGGCATCGCGCAGCTCTTCGAGACGGAAGCGCTGCCCTACGAGGAGCGGAAGATCGCCGTCGCTCCGGGTGGCGGGGAGGTGTACGCCCTCGCCATCGACCCCGAACTGGCCCTTCTGGACTACCTCCAGATGTTCTACAAGCTCGGGGGTGCGGGCAGAGCCCTGAAGAAGCTCGGCGCGATCGACTTCGCCACCACCATCGCTCCGGGCCTCAGGGACGTGCTCCTGACCGGCAAGGCGTGCGAGGCGGTCCGCCGCAAGGACAGGAGCGGCCGGTTCGCCTACGACTACGTCGTCATGGACGCGCCCCCCACGGGCCGCATCACCCGCTTCCTGAACGTGAACGACGAGGTGGCGGGCCTGGCGAAGATCGGCCCGATACACAATCAGGCGCAGGCCGTGATGCGGGTGCTGAAGTCGAAGGAGACGGCCGTGCACATGGTCACGCTCCTCGAGGAGATGCCCGTCCAGGAGACCGCGGACGGCATCGCGGAGCTGCGGGCCGCGGGGCTGCCGGTGGGCCGGATCATGGTGAACATGGTGCGCCCCGAGGTGTTGGACGCGGCAGAGCTGGAACTCGTACGGGGCGTGCCCCGTTCGGCAGTGGCCAAGGCCCTGTCGTCGGCGGGACTCGGCGGCGCCCGCCGGGGTGGGAACGCCGAGAAGCTGGTGACCCCCCTGCTGGAGCAGGCCGAGGAGTACGGCGAGCGCCACGCACTGGAGCACGAGCAGCGCGCGGTGCTCGGCGAGCTGGGCCTGCCGCTGCACGAACTGCCCTTGCTCACCGAGGGCATGGACCTGGCGGGGCTGTACGAGCTGGCCACCGAGCTGCGGAAGCAGGGGATGTCATGAGTCCGGACCCGGCAGCGGAGCGGCACGGCTCCCGGGCAGCCGACCAGGACGGCGGCCGTCACCACCTCTCCCCCGCGCGCGTGCTCGACGTCGACCGGCTGCTCGACAACCCGCGGACCCGGATCGTGGTGTGCTGCGGCTCGGGCGGCGTCGGCAAGACGACCACCGCGGCGGCGCTGGGCCTGAGGGCCGCCGAGCGCGGGCGCAAGGTGGTCGTGCTGACCATCGACCCGGCGCGCCGGCTTGCGCAGTCCATGGGTATCGACTCGCTGGACAACACCCCGCGCCGGGTGAAGGGTGCCGACGGCGCGGGCGAGCTGCACGCGATGATGCTCGACATGAAGCGCACCTTCGACGAGATCGTCGAGGCGCACGCGGACCCCGAGCGGGCCGCCACGATCCTGTCGAACCCCTTCTACCAGTCGCTCTCCGCCGGCTTCGCGGGCACGCAGGAGTACATGGCGATGGAGAAGCTCGGGCAGTTGCGGGCGCGTGACGAGTGGGACCTGATCGTCGTCGACACCCCGCCGTCCCGCTCCGCGCTCGACTTCCTGGACGCCCCGAAGCGGCTGGGCTCGTTCCTGGACGGGCGGCTGATCCGGCTGCTCACCGCGCCGGCCAAGCTGGGCGGCCGCGCCGGGATGAAGTTCCTGAACGTCGGGATGTCGATGATGACCGGCACGCTCGGCAAGCTGCTCGGCGGCCAACTCCTCAAGGACGTCCAGACGTTCGTGGCCGCGATGGACACGACCTTCGGCGGCTTCCGCACGCGCGCGGACGCCACGTACAAGCTGCTGCAGGCGCCCGGGACGGCGTTCCTGGTGGTGGCGGCGCCGGAGCGGGACGCACTGCGTGAGGCCGCGTACTTCGTGGAGCGGCTGGCGGCCGAGGAGATGCCGCTCGCGGGTCTGGTGCTCAACCGCGTCCACGGCAGCGGCGCCGCCCGGCTGTCGGCCGAGCGGGCGCTCGCCGCCGCGGAAAATCTTGTGGAGCCCCGCATTGTCGATCAGGACGGCGGGAAAGCTGGACTTCGTAACTCTCCCGACCCGTACGGCAGTTCAGAATCTCCCGCATCTGCGCCCGCCGAGTCGTCCCCGTCCGAGCCCGGCTCCCCCGGTCCGGATCAGGAGGACCAGGGCGTCGAGCGGCTCACCGCAGGCCTGCTGAGGCTGCATGCCGAGCGTATGCAGCTGCTCTCCCGCGAGCAGCGCACGCGTGACCGCTTCACCGCGCGCCACCCCGAGGTGGCGGTGGCCGAAGTGGCCGCGCTGCCCGGCGATGTGCACGATCTCGCGGGACTGCGGGACATCGGGGACCGGCTCGCGGCCGATCGGCCCGAGCTGCCCTAGGCATGCGCCGGAGGCCGCCCCGTGCAGCGGGGTGGCCTCAGCTCACCGCCGCGTAGTTCTCGTACACCTGGTCGTCGTCGAGCGGCAGGATGCCCACTCCGCGCTCGTACTCCAGACGAGCCGTCTCAAGGAGCCGGCGCCAGGAGGTCACGGTGGGCCGCCTGCGCAGCAGTGCGCGGCGCTCGCGCTCCGTCATGCCTCCCCACACGCCGAACTCGACGCGGTTGTCCAGCGCATCAGCCAGGCATTCAGTGCGTACCGGACATCCGGTGCACACCGCCTTGGCCCTGTTCTGCGCCGCTCCCTGCACGAACAGTTCATCCGGATCGGTAGTGCGGCAGGCGGCCTGCGCACTCCAGTCGGTTACCCAGCCCATACCGGCGCCGTCCTCTCCCGAATCGAGGCTCCCCCACGGCGGCAGCGGCATATTCACCGCTGCCAGTTGAGGACGTTACGGAAGGCGGGCACAGCGCAACACCCCCTTCGGGCCCAATCTTGAATGGCCCGAACGGACTATGCGTAAGCGGCAGATCACCCGGGGGAGTGAGCTGGTGACATGCGTGACCTTCCCGGCAAACCAGGACAGTTCTCATGAGTCACAACGGGCGGCAACTGACACACGAGGCGGATTCGGACACGTCCCCGCCAAAAAAGTTGGGGAACCTCCGGAACGATTCGGGGTCGCCGGACGTATTGATACGTGGCCCTACTGCTGTGACAGTTGTGAGCAGCTTAGGCCAAGGCATATACGCGTGTCCGGCGAATGAGAACGTAGGCTGCCCCCATGCCAAAGAAGCGCTCGGGCGGTGGTCTGTCGCCGACACAGCAGGCCGCCAAGTTCCTCGGTGTCAGTGTGCTCGCCGGTGCGGTGCTGGCGGGCATCGCGCTGCCCGCCGTCGGCGCGCTCGGACTCACGGCCAAGGGATCGGTGGAGAGCTTCGACGAGCTGCCGGCCAACCTCAAGACGCCCCCGCTGAGCCAGCGCACCTCCATCCTCGACGCCGAGGGCGGCCAGATCGCCACCGTCTACTCGCGTGACCGCACGGTGGTGAACCTCAAGGACATCTCGCCGTACATGCAGAAGGCGATCGTCGCGATCGAGGACTCGCGCTACTACCAGCACGGCGCAGTCGACCTGAAGGGCATCCTGCGCGCGCTGAACAAGAACGCGCAGAGCGGCGGCGTCGCCCAGGGCGCCTCGACCCTCACCCAGCAGTACGTGAAGAACGTCTTCGTGGAGGAGGCCGGCGACGACCCGACGAAGGTCGCCCAGGCCACCCAGCAGACCCTCGGCCGCAAGATCAAGGAGCTGAAGTACGCGATCCAGGTCGAGGAGGAGCTCGGCAAGAAGAAGATCCTCGAGAACTACCTGAACATCACGTTCTTCGGTGAGCAGGCCTACGGCGTCGAGGCCGCCGCCGAGCGCTACTTCTCCAAGCACGCCAAGGACCTCAACCTCCAGGAGTCGGCGCTCCTGGCGGGCATCGTCCAGTCGCCGACCCGGTACGACCCGGTCAACGACGAGGCGGAGGCCACCAAGCGCCGCAACGTCGTGCTCCAGCGCATGGCCGACATGGGCGACATCTCGCAGGCCCAGGCCGACAAGGCCGGGGAGACGCCGCTGAGCCTGAAGCCCAGCAAGCCGAAGAACGGCTGCATCACGGCGGTCAAGGGCGCCAGCTTCTTCTGCAGGTACGTCGAGCAGGTCTTCCTCAGCGACCCGGTCTTCGGCAAGACCAAGGAGGCGCGTGCGAAGGTCTGGAACCAGGGCGGCCTGACGATCCGCACGACCCTGGACCCGCAGGCGCAGAAGTCGGTGCAGGCCTCCCTCAAGGACCACGTCTACAAGTCGGACAAGGTCGCCGCGGCGGCCACCATCGTGGAGCCGGGCACCGGCAAGGTCATCGCGATGGGCCAGTCCAAGCCGTACGGCTACGCCAAGAACGAGACCGAGATCAACTACTCGGTCGGCGCGAGCCTGGGCGGCTCCAACTACGGCTTCCCGACCGGATCGACGTTCAAGCCGTTCCTGGCCGCCGCCGCGATCGAACAGGGCAAGCCCGCCACGCAGGTCTATCCCGCGCCCTACGAGATGCCGTATCCGAAGTCGGTCCAGACGTGCAGCGGCAGGCCCTGGGTCAACGACCGGGGCTACACGCTCAGCAACGAGAGCCCCTCCGAGAAGGGCCCCTACGCCCTCAAGGAGGCCATGGCCAAGTCGGTCAACACCTACTTCGTGCAGATGGTCGCGGACATCGGCATGTGCCCGGTGGTGCAGATGACCGACAAGCTGGGCGTGGTCCAGGGCAACGGCGACAAGATCCCGGAGGTGCCCTCCTCCATGACCCTCGGCTCCACCGGTATCGCGCCCCTGACCATGGCCAACGCCTACGCCACCTTCGCCAACCGCGGCGTCTACTGCACCCCGGTGGCCATCGAGTCCATCTCCCAGAAGGTCGGCAGCGAGAAGAAGTCGCTGCCGGTGCCGAAGTCGACCTGCTCGCGCGCGATGTCGGAGAAGACCGCGGACACCGTCAACACGCTGCTGCGCGGTGTGGTCGACTCCGGTACCGGTCAGCAGGCCGGCCTCACCGACCGCGAGAGCGCCGGTAAGACCGGTACCACCGACAAGCGCAAGAACGCCTGGTTCGTCGGCTACACGCCCAACCTCGCGGGCGCCGTCTGGGTCGGCAGCGCCAAGCAGGACGTCAAGATGCGCAACATCTCCATCGGCGGCGTCTACCACAACCTCGTCTACGGCGCCGACACGCCCGGCCCGATCTGGAAGGACGCCATGACCGGCGCCCTGGAGGGCAAGCCCACGGAGTCCTTCAACCTCATCGACATCCCCGACAGCAACAAGGGCAAGGGCAAGGGCCACGACGACGGGAACAACGGGGACAACGGCGGGAACGCCAACGGCGGCCTCATCGGCGGTCTGGTCAACGGCGGCAACTCCAACGGCGGCGCCACGGGCGGCGGCACCTTCCCGACACCGACCTTCTCCGTCCCGGACAACCTGTTCCAGGGCCAGACCGGCGGCAACGGCAACGGAGGGCGGCGCGGCTGACCTCGTAGCCTCGTAGCCTCCTGGCCTCCTGGCCTCCTGGCCTCCGCAGGAGGCTCGTCCCCGGTCTGGCGCCGGCGCCAGGCCGGCGCCACCCGCACGGCGCGTTTCACCTCCGCCCGGCCGGGCAACGCGCGGACGGCCGAACGGCGTTGAGGGTTGTACACACGCTCCGCAACATCCAGGTCACCGTCGCATCACGAAGTGATCCACATATGGAGCCAACCGGCCGCGTTCCCTCCATACCGGACTTGATCAAGCACGTATGCAGAGTGCAAAAATTCCGTGTTGAACGGTGTGCCCGGCGTGACCAGCCGAGTGGCACCCGCGCCTACGGGAGGGGGGACCTGTGGATTGCTGTGCATCGCCGTGGACTCCACCGCGACACGAACGCGACAGAACGCTCTCTCACGTCGGCCCGACGCCTTAGGCGTGGCCGTTCGTCCTCTTGACCGCGCGGCGTCCCGGCCCAGGCTCCCAACCATGCACCGGGACGCTCGCACGAGAACGCGACAGGAGCTGACCCCATGCGTTCCCACCCGATGATAGGGCGTGCCGCGGCCCGGTTCGCCGTGCGTACCGGGCACCCGCAACCTCCGCCTCCACCAACGGCCGTCCCCGCCACGGCGGTCGGCGCTTCCTCCGCCTGAGATCCAGGTCCAGCACCCTGCTGCACGGCCCGCGCGGCCGCCTGCCGGCAGGGGACCTGATGCTGCCCGCTTCCCGGCACGACCGGACCCCGGCTCCCGCACCACCGCGCCGTCCGGTCCTGCCTCCATGACCACCGACAGGAGTAAGCGCATGGCCGACGACATGGTGCTGCGCGCACAGCGGTTCGTGAACGAGACCTACGGCGACCGCATCGGGATGACGGTCACCGAGGACGGTGTGACCGGCTGGAACACGATGTACGCGCTGACCAGGGCGCTCCAGTACGAACTGGGCATCAGCGCCCTGTCCAACAACTTCGGGCCCACCACGCTGTCCGTACTGGGGTCGAAGTACCCGACGCTGAACGCCTCCACCGTCCCCTCGGCCGACTTCTGCCGCATCATCCAGTCCGGCCTGTACTGCAAGGGCTACGACGGCGGCGAGATCGACGGCATCTACAACTCCCGCGTCGAGGCGGCGATGGCCAAGCTCAAGGCCAACATGGGCGTCGACGCGGCCTTCCCGGGCAGCGACCTGACGCCCAAGGTGTTCAAGGGCCTGCTGAACATGGACGCCTACGTCACCGTCAACAGCGGCTCGGAGACGATCCGCAGCATCCAGCAGTGGCTCAACGGCCAGTACGTCGGCCGGCAGGACTTCTTCATCATCCCGTGCGACGGGCACCACTCCCGTGACGTCGCCAAGTCCATGCTGTTCGCCGTCCAGTACGCGCTCGGCATGGCGGACGGCGTCGCCAACGGCGTCTTCGGCCCCGGCACCCGGGCCGGCCTGAAGGAGCACACGGTGTCCACCGGCTCCGCCGGGGTATGGGTGCAGCTGTTCTCCGCGGCCATGGTCCTCAACCAGTGGCCCGTCGCCTTCACCGGCAGCTACACCTCCGCCCTGGCCACAGCGGTCGGCGACTTCCAGTCCTTCGCCGCACTGCCCGTCACCGGGAAGGGCGACTTCTCCACCTGGGCCTCCCTGCTGGTGTCGTACGGCGACCAGGAACGCTCGGGCGCGGCGTGCGACGGCGTCACCATGATCACCGATGCCCGGGCCCGCTCGCTGAAGGCGGCGGGCATCACCTACGTCGGCCGGTATCTGATCAATCCGAGCACCAAGAGCCTGCCCGAGAAGGAGATCCAGCCGGGAGAGCTCCAGACGATCGCCGACAACGGGCTGCGCTGCTTCCCGATCTACCAGACCTACGGGCGCGACGCGTCGGGCTTCAGCTACGCCGCCGGCCGCTCCGACGCGCAGGCGGCCGTGAACGCGGCGCTCGACCACGGCTTCAAGTCCGGCACCCGGATCTTCTTCGCGGTCGACTTCGACGCCCTCGACTACCAGGTCACCGACGACGTGCTCCCGCACTTCAAGGGCATCCAGGACGCCATCGCCGACGACGGGAACCGCTACCGGATCGGCGTGTACGGGCCGCGCAACGTGTGCACCCGGGTCGCCGAGGCCGGGCACTCGACCGCTTCCTTCGTCTCCGACATGTCGTCCGGGTTCTCCGGGAACTTCGGCTACCCGCTGCCGCCCGACTGGGCCTACGACCAGATCGTCACCCGCGACATCGGCTCCGGGGACGGCGCCCTCAACATCGACATCGATGTCGCCTCGGGCCGTGACACCGGCCAGGGGTCGTTCGACGCACCCCGCACCCTGAAGGCCGACACACTGCTGTCGGCGGGGGTCGTCTCCTCGATGCAGACCGACGTGGGCACGTACATGGAGTCCATCGGCTTCCCCCTGGACGGCGGCACCAAGACCTACCAGCACTGGAAGTGCTTCCAGAGCACGGTCGTCGACCACGACGAGCTGATCACCGAGCTGTCCCAGCGCTACAACATGCGCAAGGCCCTCATCCAGGCCTCGGCCTACTGGGAGATGCGGCACATCGGCATCGAGGACGAGAGCAAGGACGCCCTCGTCATCACCACCTACAACACCACCGGAAAGTTCATCGAGTCCTCCACGGGCATCGGCCAGTGCCGCGGCATCACCGCGGCGTGGGCCTGGAACTACTGCATCAGCCGCGGCTACACCACCGGTTCCGTCACCGACCCCGGCAGTGACGACGCCCTCTACTCGATCTGGAAGAAGCTGTACGACGACGAGGAGTTCGACCTGCGGACCGTGTGCATGGTCCATCTGTGGGACTCCGAGGGCAAGCCGGGCGGCGACCACGACGAGGACCCGCTGCGCTCCATGCGGCTCGACTACACGCAGAGCGAGATCTTCGAAATCCTGCGCCGCTACCAGGGGTTCGGCGACCAGGCCGAGTCCGACAACGTCTACCGCATGGGCCTCTACCAGATCATGGAGAAGTACAACTCCATCTCCCGCAACTCCTGAGGGAGCCCGCCATGCTGGCACTCGTCCTCTTCGCCGGCTTCCTGGCCGGCACCGCCACCGCCCTCGTCCTCGTCCTCCGCGGCCTGCGCAAGGCGCTGAGTTCGGCCAGGCGCGAGCCCGGCCAGGCCCTGCGTGCCGCGGCGTTCGTCCTGGGCGGCGCGGCCGTCGGCGTGTACGCATGGGGCATGGCCCACGCCGGCCTCGCGGTCCTGGACGCGGAGGACGGCGGCACCGGCTCGTCCCCGATCCGGCCGTGCCGCGAGGCCGACCCGGACCGGGCGGTCCATGTCGTCGACTACCACGTCGGCTTCGTACCGCTCGACTTCGAGTGCCGGCTCTCCGGCGGCGGCAGTTACACCACCTCGACCGTGCCCGGCTACGTCAACCCCGCCACCGCCGTACTCGGCCTGGCCGGGGTCGTCTGCGGCATCTTCTCCGCGGCCGACGCGGAGCGCCGTACCCGCACCTCGCCCACCCCTCCCAGCAGCAAAGGCGATTCATGACCCTCTCACGCCGGAGCCTTCTCGCCCGGACCGCCGCCGTCACCGCGGCGGCGTGCCTCCCCTCCCTGCTGACCTCACCCGCCCACGCCGCCACTCCCGGCCCCGACGTCGGCCGGCTGCGCGAGTCGATCCGCAAGGCCCAGGCCCGCAACAAGAAGGTCCTCAGCGGTGAGTTCTCCAGGAACGGATGGGAGATGGAGAAGACCGCCGACGCGCACGGCCACGTCTACACCAGACCCGTTCCCGGCACTCCGCTCGACGGCGTCCAGGTCAGGATCGGCGACGTGGAGACCGTCCTCACCCACGTCGTGCAGCGCTTCCACTACGAGATCGACCAGCTCCGCACGGGCGACGTCCTCGGCTGGCGCGCCCCGGACACGGTGAACAAGCGGCACCCGGAGTCCAACCAGGCGTCCGGGACGGCCCTGCAGATCCGTCCCGGCTTCTACCCGTCCGGCGTGAAGGGCGGCTTCTTCACCGCGCAGCTCCAGGTGGTGCGCGACATCCTCGCCGAGCTCGACGGCGTCGTCCGCTGGGGCGGCGACGACCGCCACGTGGACGAGTCGCTCTTCTACGTCGACGTCAAGCCCGGCGACGCCCGGCTCTCCGCGGTGGTCGAGAAGCTCCGCGACTGGAAGGCCACCCCGGGCCAAGGCGCCGGCGCCCCCGTCGACGTCCTGGCCACCGGCCGGCGCAAGGCCGCCGAGAAACTCCGCCGCCACCAGCGGCGTACGGCCGCCTGAGGGCGACCCGCACGCGTCCGTGCACCACTTTCCCCGCATCGACCAAGGAGAACCGTGAAACTGAGATCCAGGCTCGGCGTCCTGTTCGGCGCCCTGCTGAGTTCGATCGCCCTGGTGATCTCGCTGCCCAGCTCGGCCTACGCCGCGAGCTGCGCCGGCTTCGGCTGCGACGGACACGACCCGAACATACAGACCTGGCAGTCGGGCCCGGTCAGCCCCTACGGCCCCTACGACGCCGGAGGCTCGTTCCTGTACGAGCTGAGATGGGGGAAGACGGACGGGGACCAGTACAGCTGGGGCCGCCTGTGGTACATCAGCGGATCCAACGAGCAGAACTGGTCGGTGTACGTCCAGCGCTGCACCAAGAGCCACTCGACCTGCTACTGGCGGCTGGGCGAGAAGAAGGGCGGCGCGTCCGGGTGGACCGCGAAGGTGCCGTCGGGGACGAACTACTACTACACACGCACCCCGATGTACTACAACCCCTCCACCTACGAGATGCGGGCCTGCGTGGACACCGATGACGGGGACACCCGCTGCACCCCTTGGTACTGACAGGCCCACCGGGTACCGGTGGCCCACCGGGTACTGACGGCCCACGCGGCCGGCGGGCGGCCGGCGCGACCGGAAGAGCGCAGGAGTCCGGCGGGCGGCCTCGACGGCCTCGACGGCCGCGCCGCCCCTGGCCCCCGGGGCGCCCGAGGCGGCGTCCCGCCGGGGTACCGCACCGATGACGGGATCGACCGGCCTCGCCCACGCCGGGCACACGGCTGCCCGGCGCGCACGACGGGTCCGTCGTGCGCGTCGGGTCCGTCGGGTCCGTCGGGTTCGTCGTGCGCGTCGGGCAGGCCGATCAGCCCGCCAGCAGCTTCTTCACCGCCGCGGCGACACGGCCGCCCTCGGCCTGGCCCGCCACCTTCGGGTTCACGATCTTCATGACGGCCCCCATCGCGCGGGGGCCCTCGGCTCCGGCCGCCCTGGCCTCCTCGACGGCCTGCGCGACGATCCGCTCCAGCTCCTCGTCACCGAGCTGCTTGGGCAGGTACGCGGCGAGCACCTCGCCCTCCGCCTTCTCCCGCTCGGCACTCTCCGGCCGGCCACCCTGGGCGAAGGCGTCGGCCGCCTCACGGCGCTTCTTCGCCTCCTTGGTGATCACCTTCAGCACCTCGTCGTCGGAGAGCTCGCGCTTCTCCTTGCCCGCGACCTCCTCCTTGGTGATCGCGGCGAGCGTCAGCCGGAGCGTGGAGGAGCGCAGCTCGTCGCGCTCCTTGATCGCGGCGTTGAGGTCTTCCTGCAGCTTCGACTTGAGCGTGGTGGTCATGGCACCGATTGTCGCAGGTGCACAAGGCCCGATGCCCGTTGATTTAGGGGGCCGTGAGGCTCGGGAGCGTCTTCGGGTCTGACACGATGGACGTATGCGCGCTCGATACGGAGTACCTCTGGGAATCGCGGCGGCGGGCGCCGCCGGTGTGGTGTACGCGGCGGGTTTCGAGACCCGCTCCTTCCGGCTGCGACGGGTGACGGTCCCCGTCCTGCCGGAGGGGATGCAGCCGCTGCGCATCCTCCAGGTCTCCGACATCCACATGGTCGGCGGGCAGCGCAAGAAGCAGCGCTGGCTGCGCTCGCTGGCCGGCCTGCGGCCCGACTTCGTGATCAACACCGGCGACAACCTCTCCGACCCGGACGGGGTGCCGGAGGTCCTGGACGCGCTGGGCCCGCTGATGGAGTTCCCCGGGGCCTACGTCTTCGGCTCGAACGACTACTACGGCCCCAGGTTCCGCAACCCGGCCCGCTACCTGCTGGAGAAGGCCCAGCGGCGGCACGGCCTGAACGGCAACCCGCCGGTCGTCGGCGCGATCCACAATCCGTGGGAGGACCTGCGGGACGGCTTCGACGCGGCGGGCTGGCTCAACCTGACGAACACGCGCGGCACGCTCAAGGTCGAGGGCGTCTCGGTGGAGCTGACGGGCCTGGACGACCCGCACATCAAGCGCGACCGCTACCTCCAGGTGGCGGGCGGCCCGTCCGGCGCGGCGGACTTCTCGATGGGCGTGGTGCACGCGCCGTACCTGCGCGTACTGGACTCCTTCGCGGCCGACGCGTACCCGCTGATCCTCGCGGGCCACACGCACGGCGGCCAGCTCTGCATCCCCTTCTACGGCGCCCTGGTCACCAACTGCGACCTGGACACGGAGCGCGTGAAGGGCCTGTCGACGCACTCGGCGGAGGGGCGCACGTCCTATCTGCACGTGTCGGCCGGCTGCGGCACGAACCGCTACACGCCGGTACGGTTCGCGTGCCCGCCGGAGGCGTCGCTGCTGACGCTGGTGAGCCGGGACTGACGCCAGGGAGGCCGTCGGCGGTCCGGCCGGGGGTGGAGTAACCCGCGCGGCCCACCCGCGTAGCGGCATATGCCCCTTTTGCCTAACTTGAGGGCATGACCGCCCCGATACCCAGGGACATCCCGGACCTTCCCGCACTCTCCGGGGTTCCCTCGCTGCTGCCCTCCGCCGTCCCCGCCGCCGCGGTGGTGACTCCCGTACGCCGTCCCCTCGCCGCCGTGTACCGCCTGCTGGTCGCCCTGGCGGCAGCGGCGGGCGTCACCATCGACCTGCTCCTCGGCAGCCCCGTGAGGGTCCTGAGCTACTTCACCATCCAGAGCAACATCCTCCTGGCCCTGGTCCTCGCCCTCTCGGCCCGCCGCGCCTGGTCGGCCCGCCGTCCGCTCCCCTCGGCGTGGACCGGCGCGACGCTGCTCTACATCACCATCACCGGGCTGGTCTACCACCTGCTCCTGGCCGGCTCCTCCCCCGTGTTCGCCATGACGGGCACCACGACCGCCCTGACCGGCTGGCAGTGGATCAGCAACCAGATCCTGCACACGGCGGTCCCGGCCGCGGCCCTGCTGGACTGGCTGCTGCTGACACCCCGCGGCCGCCTCCACCTCCGCCAGGCCGCGACGTGGCTGCTCTACCCGCTGGCCTACCTGCTGTTCTCCTTCGCGAGGGGCGAGCTGATCCCGCCCGGCACCCCGGGCCGCTACCTCTACCCGTTCCTGGACGTCGACCTCCACAGCTACAAGAACGTCCTCGCCAACGCCCTCCTGCTCGGCCTCGCCTTCTACGGCCTCGCGGTCCTCCTGGTCGCCCTCGACCACGCCCGCCCCAACCCGGTCCGCCCCCGCCGCAAAACCGGATTTCGTCTCCAGCCACCCGTGGGCTAAAGTAAACGACGTCGCCGCGAGCAGCGGCGACGATCGGGGTGTAGCGCAGCTTGGCAGCGCGCTTCGTTCGGGACGAAGAGGTCGTGGGTTCAAATCCCGCCACCCCGACAGTGAAACACCAGGTCAGGGGCCTGATCCGCAGTGCGGGTCAGGCCTCTGAGTGGTTGTGGGGGCCGTCTTGGGAGCCCTCTGGGAGCCGAGTTCGCCGTCTGCGAACCGGCAGCAGCTCGGCCCCTCAGTCACTCCGCGAGGTACTCCACAGCCCAACGGGGCACCTGTTCCGCCTACTTGGGCCGACGTTCCACGGCGGCACCAAGGCGGACGCCGGCATGATGCGCCCCATGGGAACCAGAGACGGCAGTGACGAGGCGTACGTGGTCGGACTGTGCGACCAGGTGCTCGGTGAGACCGCGCTCACCCAGCACAAGTTCGACTGGCTCCAGGGCGACCCCGGGGCCGGCGGCCGACGTGCCAAGCTGCCGGTCGACGCCTACTGGCCCGGCCACCAGCTCGTGGTCGAGTACCGGGAACTCCAGCACGACCGGCCCATGCCCCACTTCGACAAGCCCGACCGGCTCACGGTCAGCGGGGTCCACCGCGGCGAGCAGCGGGCACTGTACGACGCCCGGCGTGATGCGGAGATTCCCGCGCACGGGCTGCGGCTGGTCGTGATCCGGCCGGCCGACCTCGACGCGGACGGTCGCGGACGACTGCGCCGTGACCGGGAGTCGGACCTCGCCGCGGTGAAGAAGATCCTGGCACGTCGCAGCGACGAGGACCGGGTCACCGACGCCTTCCGTACCTGGCTTCTCGCCGGGGGATGGACACCGGTCGATCCCACGGACCGCTGGACCGACCTCGAAGCGGTACGTGGCGATGAGCGGCTGATCTGCGAGGCGAAGGGCCGGACCGGTGAGAAGGGAGTCGACGCCGACATCGCCTACGGGCAGTTGCTGCGGCGGATGACGCGCCAGGAACCCCACACGCGGTACGCCCTGGTGGTGCCGTCCTCGTCCGTGAAGGCCGCGGCACGCGTCCCGGCGCATGTTCGCGAACTGTTGCGCATAGACGTGTACGAGGTGACGGACGCCGACGTGGTACGCCGACTGCCGGCGTAGCGAGGTTCCCGGGCCTCCTGTGGTGCTCGTCCCTTACCCCCGGACCACCCGTGGTGCTCGTCCCTCACCTTGCTCAGAAAACTCGTGCGAACTCTTTCGCCCCTCCGTGCATCGGACTGGAGCAGCGGGTGCAATCGGCCCGTGCACGCACACGTCCCTTCCGGGCGGCGAGTTGTGAGGAGCGCATGGACATGTTTCTGAGGGCACGGCGGGGTGTTGTCGCGGTGGGGGCGGCTGCCGCTCTGGGGCTGCTCACCGCGTGCGGCGGCGGTTCGGGCAGCGGCGGTGGCGGCACCGGCGGTGCCGACCACGGCGGCGGCGACACCTCGGCCACGGCGTCCCAGGCCGCCCCGACCACTCCCGCCGGCGCCCCTTCGGCGCAGGGCACGCAGGACACCTCCGCCGCGGGGAGCGGCGGCGGCAGCACCCGCTGTCACGCCTCCCAGCTGCGTGGACACGTGGGGCGGAACGACCCCGGGGCCGGGCAGGAGAATTTTCCGCTGGTCGTGACCAACTTCTCCGGGACCACCTGCACCCTCGACGGCTACCCGGGCGCCGCCTTCGTGGACGGTTCGGGCCGGCAGGTGGGGCCGGATCCCCGGCGGGCCGCCGGGAGCGCGGTGAAGATCACGCTGGCGCCGGGCCGCAGCGCCTGGGCCGGGCTGAGTTTCGGCAACCCTGAGATCAGTGGCGCGAAGACGGCCACGCCCGCCGGGATTCTGATCACACCGCCGGACGAGAAGGAGCCGGTGAAGGTGGACTGGACGGGCGGGGCGGTACCCGTCTCCGAAGCCGCGAACCTGACGGTCTTCCGGGCGGGCAACGGCGGCTGACAACCGTCCGCGCCGCGTCGTCCGGCTCCGGTCCCTCCCCTCGTGGGGACCGGCGCCGAACGGTGCGGACGGCCTTCGGACTCGAGCGAAGAGATCAGCGGTGGGGCCGACGCCGCCTCTTCCGCAGCTTCGGCACCATGGGCTGAAGCTGACCGAGAACGTTCGGCGTCCTGGGCTGTGTCTCCGGGCGCTGAGCTGATGGCCTGCGCGGACGGCGCGGCGGTGGTTCGCCCTTGCGTCGCGATCCTGCCAGCCGGGGCTCTCGCTGAGGAGATTCCGGCTCCGGTCCGGAGGCTTAAGCCGCAGGTCAGCCGTATAAAGTGAGTTTTCCGGTCCGGATGGACACACGCGAGGGAAGTGAGGAGTGGAGGCCGTGGGTTCCGATTCAGGGGCACGTACGGCCTTCGCGGAGCGGCTCGCTCTGCTGTACAAGGAGGCGGGCAACCCTCCCCTCGCGCGCGTGGCCGAGGCGGTCGTACAGCTGCAGCGGGTGGACGAGCGCGGACGGCCCGTACGGGTCTCCGCACAGCGCATCAGCGACTGGCGGCGGGCCAAGAACGTGCCGGCGCAGTTCGCCGCCCTGGCCGCCGTGCTGCACGTCCTCATCCCCCAGGCCCGGCGCATCCGGTCCACGCCGGTCTCCGCCGGCCTCTACGACCTGGGCCACTGGCAGCGGCTGTGGGAGCGCGCCGTGGCCGACCCGGCCGGCGACCGGCCCGCGGCGGCGGTTCCCGAGGAGGCCACCGCCGAGGCCCCGAACGCCCCTGTCGTGTGTCCGTACCGGGGCCTGGCCTCCTACCGGCAGGAGGACGCCCGCTGGTTCTTCGGCCGGACCCGGAGCACCGGAGCGCTCGTCGACCAGCTGCTCGCGGCGGAGGGGACGGGCGGCCTGGTCATGCTCGTCGGCGCCTCCGGCGCGGGGAAGTCCTCGCTGCTGCACGCGGGCCTCGCGACCGCGGTGCAGAGCGGTGCGCTGGGCGGCGGCAACAAGCCGCGGGGCGTGCTGCAGCTCGTACCGGGAGCGGACCCCGTCGGGGAGCTGACCCGGAGGATTCCCGAACTCGGTCCCGCCCTCGCGAAGAGCACGGGGAGCACGGAGAGCACCGAGCGTGCGGGGAGTACGCCGCGTGCGGGGCGCACGGGGAGTACGCCGCGTGCGGAGAGCACCGGGAGTGCGCCGCGTGCGGAGAGCACCGGGAGTGCGCCGCGTGCGGAGAGCACCGGGAGTGCGCCGCGTGCGGAGAGCACCGGGAGTACGCCGCGTGCGGAGACCGCAGGGACCAGGGGAAACGCGAGGGACGAAGCGCACCAGGACGAACGCGCCGTCCGCGACGCCTTCGCGCGGTGGGCCCGCCGTGAGGCGCCGTCCGGGGGCCGTCCCGTGGTCATCGTGGACCAGTTCGAGGAGGCGTTCACCCTCTGTCCGGACGAGGCGAGCAGGCGGCTGTTCGTGCGGATCCTGCACGCCGCGTGCACGCCCGCGCACCCCGAGGAGCCGGCCCCGGTGCTGGTGGTCCTCGGCATCCGTGCCGACTTCTACGAGCAGTGCCTGGCCCACCCCGAGCTGGCCGACGCGCTGCAGCACCGCCACATGGTGCTCGGGCCGCTGACCACCGCCGAGCTGCGTGACGCGGTGAACGGTCCGGCCAAGGCCGTCGGGCTGGAACTCGAACCGGGTCTCGCGGAGCTGATCGTGCGCGAGGTGAGCGCCGACGGACCCCGCGGCGCGCACGACGCCGGCGTGCTGCCGCTGCTCTCGCACGCGCTCCTCGCCACCTGGCAGCGGCGCAAGGCGGGGCGGCTGACGCTGGCCGGCTACCGCGCCGCGGGCGGTATCCAGGGCGCGGTGGCCGCGACCGCCGAGCGGGCCTGGTCCAGCCTCGATCCGCCCGCCCGTACGGCCGCGCGGCTGCTGCTGCTGCGGCTGGTCAGACTCAGCGAGGACACCCAGGCCACCCGCCGCAGAGGCACCCGGCGCCAGCTGGCGGACGAGTCGACCGACCCCGACAAGACGGAGGAGTCGCTGGAGGCGCTGGTGCGCGCCCGGCTGGTGACGCTCGACGCGGAGACCGTGGAGATCACCCACGAGGCGCTGCTGCACGCCTGGCCGCGGCTGCGCGACTGGATCGACGAGGACCGCAACGACAACCTGCTGCGGCAGCGGCTGGAGGAGGACGGCCGGGCCTGGGAGGGCTCGGACCGCGACGCGTCGCTGCTCTACCGGGGTTCGCGGCTGGAGCAGGCCCACACCTGGGCGAAGTCCGCCAAGGACGGCGGCGACACCTTCCTCACCCGCAGCGCGGTGGAGTTCCTGGCCGCCTCGGTCAGGCTGCGCCGACGCACGGTGTGGATCAGCCGCGGCGCGGTCTCCGCCCTGGTGGTGCTCGCGCTCCTGGCCGTCGGCGCGGCGGTCGTCGCCTGGCAGCAGCGCAACGACGCCGTCTTCGAGCAGGTGGTCGCCGAGGCCGACCGCGTCCAGTACACCGATCCGTCGCTCTCCGCCCAGCTCGACCTGGTGGCGCACCGGCTGCGGCCGGGCGACCAGGACGCCAACAGCCGGCTGGTGTCGATCGTGAACGCCCCACTGGCCACCCCGCTGAGCGGCCACACCGGCGCCGTCTACCTCACCTCGTTCAGCCCGGACGGGAAGCTCCTGGCCACCGCCAGCTACGACCGGACGGTCCGGCTGTGGGACGTGCGCGACCGCAGCCGGCCCAAGCCGCTCGGCAGCCCCCTCACCGGCCACACCAGCTGGGTGAGCAGCGCGGTCTTCAGCCCGGACGGGCACACCCTCGCCAGCGCGGGCGACGACGGGACGATCCGGCTGTGGGACGTACGGGACCCGGCCCGGCCCGTTCGGCTCGGTGCGCCGCTGACCGGGCACAAGGGCACCATCTACCTGATCGCCTTCAGCCCGGACGGGCACACGCTGGCCTCCGTCGGCGAGGACCGCACCGCGCGCCTGTGGGACGTGTCCGACCCGGCGCACGCCACGCAGATCGGCCCGCCCCTCACCGGCCACACCGCCGCCGTGCGCTCGGTCGCCTTCAGCCCCGACGGACGGACGCTGGCGACGGGCGGCGACGACGACACCGTACGGCTGTGGAACGTGTCCGACCCGGCGCACGCCACGCAGATCGGCCCGCCCCTCACCGGCCACACCGACCTGGTGCACTCCGTGGCCTTCAGCCCGGACGGCGACACCCTGGCCAGTGGCAGCGCGGACGACACCGTACGGCTGTGGAACGTGTCCGACCGGGCCCGCGCCACGCAGATCGGCCCGCCCCTCACCGGGCACACCGGCCCCATCTGGTCCGTCGACTTCAGCCCGGACGGGGAGCAGCTGGCCGCGGCGAGCGCCGACAGCACCGCGAGCCTGTGGAACGTCAGCGATCCGGCCTACCCCTCGCAGGTCGGCGAGCCGCTGGCGGGCAGCAGCGGCGAGATGTACGCGCTGGGGTTCAGCCCCGACGGCCGGACCCTCGCCACGGGAAGCGGTGACGGCAAGGTCCGCCTGTGGTCGATCCCGACGGCGGACATGATCGGCCGGACCGGGCGGTTCCGGCCGGACGGGAAGGTGCTCGCCACCGTCGGCCGCGACGGCGCGGTCCGGCTGTGGAACGTGCGGAAGCCCGGCCGGCCGGTGGCGCTGAGCAGGCCGTTCAAGCACGCGGACGGCGGCGGGGAGACGGTCTTCTCCCCCGACGGCCGCACCCTCGCGGTACTCACGGGGCACCGCACGGTGCACCTGTGGAACGTCGCCGACCCGGCCCGGCCGGTCCCCTACGGGCGGCCCATCGAGCTCCGGACCCGGTTCATGGGCCCCGACGCGCTGGCGTTCAGCGCGGACGGGCGCACCCTGGCCACCGCCTACACCGACCACACCTTCCAGCTGTGGAACGTCGGGGACCCCTCCCACGTGGTCGCGTACGGCGCCCCGCTCACCGGCCACAAGGGCTACATCAACGCCCTCGACTTCAGTCCGGACGGCCACACCCTCGCCAGCGGCAGCGCCGACGGCACCATCCGGCTGTGGGACGTCACCGACCCGGCGCACACGGCGCCGGTCGGCGCGCCGCTCAAGTGGCACGCGGGACCGGTCAACGTGCTCGCCTACAGCCCCGACGGCCACACGCTCGCGAGCGGCGGTGACGACGACACGGTCCGGCTGTGGGACAGCACCGATCCGGCCAGGACGACGCGGCTGGGCTCGCCGCTCACCGGTCACACCGAGGCGGTCGTGTCGCTGACGTACAGCCCGGACGGGCACACGCTGGCCAGCGGCGGCAACGACAACACCGTCCGCCTGTGGAACGTGTCCGACCCCTCCGGCGCCAGGCCGATCGGCCAGTCGATGAGCCCCAACGCCAAGACCGGCAACTTCCTCGCCTTCAGCCCGCGCAGCCACATGCTCGGCGTCTCCAGCGGCGCCGACACCGTACGGCTGTGGAGCCTGGAGCCCGACGACGCCGTCCGGCGGATCTGCTCGACCACGCACGGGGTGCTGACGGCGCAGAAGTGGCACGAGTACCTGCCGCGGCTTTCGTACCGGCCTCCGTGCGGCGACTAAAGTGTCAACTCCGTTACGACAATGGTGAGTTGATCGACGGGAACTCGTGATTCCGGCCACAACCACGGGCCGGAGACGGGCCGCCGACTCCCGCCACGCGTGCGGCCTTGTTAGGCTGGGCCTCAGCCCGGTCGCTGGTGCATCCCCCGTCGCCAGCGACCGGGTCTTCGCATGTCCGCCACATGCCCGGAAAGGTGGTGAGCGCCGCCGTGGACCGGCGCATCGCCGTCGTCACCGCCGTGCACGCCCCCTCGGCCGGCTTCCTGGCCGAGGCGTACAAGTCCCTTTGCGCGCAGGAGCTGTGGCCGGGCTGGTCGTGGCACTGGGTGATCCAGGAGGACGGCGCGACGGACGAGGTCCGCGGCCACGTCCCCGACGACGCGCGGGTGAGCTTCCGGCAGGGCCGGCCGGGCGGCCCCGGTGTCGCCCGCACCATGGCACTCGCCCGGGCCGAGGGCCCGTACGTGAAGATCCTCGACGCCGACGACCTGCTCCCGGCCGGCGCGCTGGCCCGTGATCTGGCGGTGCTGGAAGGCGATCCGGAGATCGGGTGGACGACGTCGCGAGCGCTGGACCTGCTGCCGGACGGCTCGACGGCCGGCTTTCCGGGCGACCCGGAGGAGGGGCCCATCGAGCGGGGTGCCCTGCTCGACTTCTGGCGGGCGAACGACTTCCGCGCCCAGGTGCACCCCGCCACGCTCTGCGTCCGCCGGGACCTGCTGCTGGCCCTCGGCGGATGGATGGCCCTGCCGGCGTCGGAGGACACCGGTCTGCTGCTCGCGCTGAACGCCGTGAGCCGGGGCTGGTTCTCCCGCGGGACGGGCCTGCTCTACCGCAAGTGGGACGGGCAGGTGACCGGCCGGGCGGCGCACATGGACCCGGCCGAGCGCGCCGCGCGGATGACCGTGGTGGAGGCGCGGGCGAGGGCCCTCGCGGAGTTCCGCCCGCACCCTCCCCTCACGGACTGACCGCCCCGCCGCCGGCGGCGGCGAGCCAGCCCGCCACCCGGCGCACCGTCGTCTCGTCGAGCCGCTCCACCAGCGCCTGTACGGCTGTGTGGTCGTCGGAGGCGAGGTCGTAGAGGCCCGCCTTGCTCAGTCCGGCCATGAGCACCTGCCGCTTGCGGGCGTCCATGCGCTCCGAGAGACGGCTCGGCTCCTCGGGGCCGGCGGGCGGCCGGGGGACGGGAGCGGCGGCGGCCTGCACGTCGAAGCGCCGCCATGCGCCGTCCTGCGGGCCCCACAGGCTCACCGCGAGCGTGCCGCCGCGCGCCCGCACGGTCTGGGCCATCTCGCCGAGCGCGTACTGCACGGGCGCGCGGTGCGGCGACTCGGCGCACACCCGCCAGGTTCCCGGGGAGGACCCGTGGAACAGCGCGACCCAGCGGGGGTCCCCGGTCGGCTGCGGACTGGGGGGAGGTGTCGTCGTCGCCACTGCGTTCAGCCC
Organism: Streptomyces sp. NPDC101225; assembly: GCF_044767585.1. Lineage (NCBI taxonomy): Bacteria > Bacillati > Actinomycetota > Actinomycetes > Kitasatosporales > Streptomycetaceae > Streptomyces > Streptomyces sp. NPDC101225. The sequence goes on along the minus strand of NZ_JBIWOE010000021.1, from coordinate 87,748 downwards.
TTCACTCACCCGTTTGGAAGCCGGACAGCAGGGGACGATAACTGACGGTCCGTCAGATATCCAGAAGCGGGATCGGGGAGGTTGGGATGACCGGGCTCGATGACGGGGAGGCGCTCAGGAAGGGCCATGCCGCCCGTGCGCACAGTGCCCACACCCGTGCCGTGGCGGCGTGCGCGCACGCCGGGGTGGACCCGGTCGTCGGCGAGCTCGTGCCGACGACTCCCGCCGGGCGCGCCGCGGGCGCCCTGCGCCTGTCCGCGCGCTCCCTCGACGCACTCGCCGGGAGCACCCCCGGCCCCGCGGCCGACGCCCGCTGCGCGCGCAACGCCTCCGCCGCCGCCGCGCTCGCCGCGCAGCTGGCCGCCGCGGCCGGCGGCGGGTCCGGCCACCCGGCCCTGCGGGCGGCCCTGGCCGCCTCGCAGGCGGCCGCGGCGGCGGCCGGCGGGTCCGCCGGGGGCCGGGACACGTCCCTGAACGCCGCCGCCGACGACGCCGAGGAACGCGCGGTCGCCGCGGCCCACGCGGCGGGGTGGGGCGTCAGTTGTTCCAGGACTCGTCGTACGGATCCTTCGGGGTCGGGACCGGCTTCGACGCCATGACGCGCAGATAGGGGATCGGGCGGCCGTTCACGGGGTCCTTGGTCTGCCGGGCGGTGTAGGTCCCCTTCACCTGCAGCCACTTGTCCGGCTGGAGCACCGGGGGGATCGTGCCGGTCAGGGCGATCTTCACCGGCTGGGCGTCGGCGGCACAGCAGTTGAGGGCCATCCGCACCAGGTAGGGGTGGCCGGCCTGGTCCAGGGCGACGAAGCCGGTGACCTCGACCTCGCGGCCGCCGATGGAGCGCCCGTGGTCGTAGACCGCGCGGGTCGCGTAGTCGACGACGGTCAGGGGCAGCGGGTTCGAGGCGGGCAGGGCGTTGTAGCCGTACGGCTGCTGGAGCGCCGTGCCGGTGCGCATCGCGCTGTAGGAGCCGAGGGCCGGCGGGGCGACCAGGACGAGAGCGAGAAGGGGGAGGGCGAGGAACCAGGCGACACGGGGTTCGCGGTGGCCGTGACCGTGACCGTCGTCGTGCCCCTCCCCCGTGCCGTGGCCGTCCTCCTCGCCGTGCCCCTCCCCCGTGCCGTGGCCGTCCTCCTCGCCGTGCCCTTCCCTCGTGCCGTGGCCGTCCTCGTGACCGTCGCCGTGGGCCCTGCCGCCGCGGCCCCGCCACTCGTACCAGACCGTGGCGAGCGCCGCCGCGATCAGCACCGCGCCGGACAGCAGCAGCAGCGGCTGCAGCCCCGCCTTCACGTACCGCAGGTAGAGGTCGGTGGAGCCCGCGTGCAGCAGGGCCGCGCCGAGCAGGAACAGGACCACCGCCTGCGCCTGGCGGTTCACAGGAGCACCGCCCCGGTCAGGACCGCGCCCGCGATCGCGAGGGCGAAGGTGGCCGGCGCGAACCGCAGGGCGAAGCCCCGGCCGAACGTGCCCGCCTGCATCGCGAACAGCTTCAGGTCGATCATCGGGCCGACGACCAGGAACGCCAGCTTGGCCGTGAGCGAGAACTGGGTGAGTGACGCCGCCACGAACGCGTCCGCCTCCGAGCAGATCGACAGCAGTACGGCGAGGACGGCCAGCGCCAGGATCGCGACCAGCGGGTTGCCCGCCGCCGTGCGCAGCCAGCTCGCCGGGGCGACCGCCTTCAGGGTCGCCGCGGCCATCGCGCCGATGACCAGGAAGCCGCCCGCGTGCATCACGTCGTGCCGGACCGAGCCCCAGAACGCGGCGCCCTTGCCCTGGCCCTCGTGGTGCGGGCGCTCCGGCGGGCGCAGCCAGTCGGTGCGGCCCAGGCGCTGCCACAGCCAGCCCATCACACAGGCCACCAGCAGGCTGGCGACGAAGCGGGCGAGGACCATCTCGGGGTTGCGGGGGAAGGCGACCGCGGTCGCCGTCAGCACGATCGGGTTGATCGCCGGGGCGGAGAGGAGGAAGGCCAGCGCCGCGGCCGGGGTGACGCCCCGCCGGACCAGCGCACCGGCGACCGGTACGGACGCGCACTCGCAGCCGGGCAGGACCGCGCCCGCCACCCCGGCGACCGGTACCGCCAGCGCGGGCCGCTTCGGCAGCGCGCGGGCGAAGAACGACGCCGGAACGAACACGGCGATGGCCGCGGAGAGCAGCACGCCGAGGACGAGGAAGGGCAGCGCCTGGACGAGTACGGCCACGAACACCGTCATCCAGCTCTGCATGACGGGCGCGGAGAGCGCGCCGCGGATGGGCCCCTGGAGCACCACCAGCGTCAGGAGCAGCACGATCAGGGCGAGGGACTTCGTGTCGCCGGACTTGGACCCGCCGGACTTGGAGTCGGCTGACTTGGACCCGCCGGACTTGGACCCGCCGGACTTGGACCCGCCGGACTTGGACCCGGCGGACTTGATGGACTCGGCTGACCTGGACTCGGCGGACTCCGTGTCGGCGGTCCGGGCGGTGCCGGCAGTGCGGGCGGGTCCGGCAGGTCCGGCGGTGTCGGCGGGCCCGGTGGCGTCGGCGGGCCCGGTGGTGTCGGGTGATCGTGTGTCCGGGCCGCCGGCCACCGATGCGTGACGGTCCGCCGTCGGCGGGGCTGCTTTGGTGAGGGCCACGTGCGAGGTACCTCCGGTGGTACGAAAGGGCGCTGGATTCCCTCCCCTTCGGTACGCCGGGAAAGCGGCCGTTGTTCAGTCGCCTCTGGAACCACCCGCCTCCTTGGGGCAGTCTTTTCCCTCGTGGCGAGCGTTCCGAATCAAGGGCAGCCGGGTGATGACGGGTCCGCGCACATGGTCGTGTGCGGCGACGACGGACTGGCGCACCGGCTCACCGCGGAACTGCGGGGTGTCTACGGTGAACAGGTCACCCTCGTCGTACCGCCCTCCGAGCGCGGTGTGCGCACGCAGGTGGTCGGGCGGGCCCGGGCGACGACGGCGGCGCTGCTCGACCGGGTGGTGAACGCGACCGTCAACCGCGCGGGCGGCGCCGCCGCCGGACCCGCCGGAACCTCCCAGGTCATGGCGGCCGCCGAGCCCACCGAGGAGGTACTCGGCGCGGCGGGCGTGGAGCGGGCCGCCGCGCTGGCGCTCGTGTACGACGACGACGAGACCAACATCCGCGCCGCCCTCACCGCCCGCCGCCTCAACCCCAGGCTGCGGCTGGTCCTGCGGCTCTACAACCGGCGGCTCGGCCAGTACATCGAGGAACTCCTCGACCAGGCCGCCGCGCTGGCCACGGGTGGCGCGGACGGCGCCGGCTCCGACGCCTCCACGACCGTGCTCTCCGACGCCGACACGGCCGCACCGGCGCTCGTCGCCACCGCCGTCGCGGGTACCAGCAAGGTCGTGCAGACCGACGGCCTGCTACTGCGGGCGGTGGAACGGACGCCGATGGCCGGGCAGTTGGCGCAGCCGGGACTGGCCACGCTGGCGCTGCTGTCCGCGGACGGCGCCGACAACGGCGGGGAGCAGGGCCCGGAACTGCTGCCCGACGCGGCGGCGGTCCGGGCGGCGACCGGCCGCGGGACGGTCGTGCTGGAACAGGTGTCCTACGCCGGGCCCGAACTGCCGCCCGCCCGCGGGGCCGTGGCGTTCGCGTCGCTGTTCTCGCGCCGGCTGCGCTGGTCGCTGGCGGGGCTGGCGGGGTGCGTGCTCGCGCTCGCGGTGGCCCTGTGGGTGGTGACGGGGACGCATCCGCTGAGCGCCTTCTATCTGACGCTGCTCGATCTGTTCGCCATCGACGACCCCGCGATCGGCGCGTCCGTCGGGCGGCAGATCCTGCAACTCCTGTCCGGGCTCACGGGGCTGCTGCTGCTTCCGGTCCTGCTGGCCGCGGTGCTGGAGGCGCTGGGCACCTTCCGCACCGCGTCCGCGCTGCGCAAGCCCCCGCGCGGGCTGAGCGGGCACGTGGTGCTGCTCGGCCTCGGCAAGATCGGCACGCGCGTGCTGACCCGGCTGCGCGAACTGCGCATCCCCGTCGTGTGCGTCGAGTCCGACCCCGAGGCGCGGGGGCTGGCGACCGCGCGCCGGCTGCGCGTGCCGGTGGTGCTCGGGGACGTCACCCAGGAAGGCGTCCTGGAGGCGGCCAAGATCCACCGGGCGCACGCGCTGCTCGCGGTGACCAGCGTGGACACCACGAACCTGGAGGCCGCGCTCTACGCCCGGTCCGTACGCCCGGATCTGCGGACCGTCCTGCGGCTGTACGACGACGACTTCGCCACCGCCGTGTACCGGACCCTGCGCGCCGCCCATCCGCGGGCGTCCACCCGCAGCCGCAGCGTGACCCATCTGGCGGCGCCCGCCTTCGCCGGGGCGATGATGGGCCGCCAGATCCTGGGTGCGATCCCGGTGGAGCGGCACGTCCTGCTGTTCGCCGCGGTGGACGTGGGCGGCCATGCGCAGCTGGAGGGCAGGACGGTCGCGGAGGCGTTCCGGCCGGGGGCCTGGCGGGTGCTGGCCCTCGACACCGCCGCCGCCTCCGGCGGCCGGCGGGAGGAACCGGCCGCCGAGGAGGCGTACGACGACCTGCCGGGGTCGGGGCTGGTGTGGGACCTGCCGGACACGTATGTGCTGCGCGCCACCGACAGGGTGGTGCTCGCCGCTACGCGGACGGGACTGGCGGAGTTGCTGGGGCGGCGTCCTCCTGAGCGTGCGTTGCTGGGGGCCGCCGGCCCCAGACCCCCGCTTCGTCCCTGAACGGGTCTCGTCCTCGAACGCCGGACGGGCCGAGGGCTCCGCCCGCCCGGCGCCGTGATGTCACCCCAAGTACCGCTCCGCGAACTCCAGTTCAAGGCGGACCTGCTTGATCCGCTCGTCCACGACCAGTGACCCGTGGCCGGCGTCGTAGCGGTAGACCTCGTGGGTCGCGCCGCGCGCCTCCAGGCGCCTGACGTAGTTCTCGATCTGGCGGATGGGGCAGCGCGGGTCGTTGACGCCCGCCGAGATGTAGACCGGGGCCGTGACCTCGTCGACGTAGGTCAGCGGGGAGGAGGCCTCGAAGCGGTCGGGGACCTCCTCCGGGGTGCCGCCCATCAGGGTGCGGTCCATGGCCTTCAGGGCTTCCATCTCGTCGTGGTACGCCGTGACGTAGTCGGCGACCGGGACCGCGGCGATGCCCAGGGTCCAGGCGTCCGGCTGGGCGCCGATACCGAGGAGGGTGAGGTAGCCGCCCCAGGAACCGCCGGTCAGGACCAGGCGGGCGGGGTCGGCGAGACCCGAGGTCACCGCCCACGCGCGGACCGCCGCGATGTCCTCGAGCTCGATGAGGCCGACGCGGTGCTTGAGGGCGTCGGTCCAGGCGCGGCCGTAGCCCGTGGAGCCCCGGTAGTTGACCCGGACGACGGCGTACCCGTGGTCGACCCAGGCCGCCGGGCCCGCGGCGAAGGCGTCGCTGTCGTGCCAGGTCGGGCCGCCGTGGATGTCGAAGACGGTGGGCAGCGGGCCGGTGGCGCCCGCCGGCTTCTGCACCAGGGCGTGGATACGGCCGCCGGGGCCCTCGACCCAGACGTCCTCCACGGGCACCGAGCCCGGCGACTTCATGCCCGGCGGGTCGAGGACGACCTCGCCCGTCGTGGAGCGGACCGCCGACGGCTCGGCGGCCGAGGACCAGAGGTACTCCACACTGCCGTCCGGGCGGGCCGTCGCACCGGAGACCGAGCCGGGCGGGGTGGGGATCCTCTCCAGGGTCCCGCCGGCCAGGTCGAGGCGGAACATCTCGCTGCGGGCCTCGAAGCTGTGCACGATGAGCAGGCCGGTGCCGTCCGGATACCACTCGGCGCTCACATCGCCGGGCAGGTCCAGGGCGAGGTCGGTCTCCTCGCCGGTGGCCGTGTCCCACACCATCGGCTCCCAGCGGCCGCGGCGCTGGTGTCCGACGAGCAGACGGGGGTCGCCGTCGACGGGTGCGAAGCCCAGCACCTCCAGGCCCAGCTCCTCCTTGCCGCCCTCGGTGTCGTCCAGCTCGGCGACCGCCGTGCCGTCGAGACGCACCACGCGCAGGGCGGAGTGCATCGCGTCGCCGTGCTCCGTGTGCTCGATCGCGATCAGTTCGCCGTCGTGGGAGAGGTCGCCGACGCCCGCGGACTCGCGGTGGCGGTAGATCTCCACCGGGTCCTCGCCCGTGCGCGAGAGGTGGATGGTCGTGCCGTCCTCGTCGGTGGAGCGGCCGACGACCGCCGTGCGGCCGTCCCGGGCGAGGGCCAGGCCGGCCGGGTAGGAGGCCCCCAGGCCCCGCGTCGCCGGCTCGTTCTCCCCGCCCGTGAACGGCTGCCGGCGCCAGACGCCGAACTCGTCGCCGTCCTTGTCGTCGAACCACCAGATCCACGCGCCGTCCGGGGTGAGCACGCCGTCCGTCGTGCCGTTGGGCCGGTCGGTCACCTGGCGGCGCTCGCCCGTCGACCGGTCCCAGGCATACAGCTCGTACGTCCCCGTCGCGTTCGACACGAACAGGGAGCGCTCCGGTGCGTCCTGCGCCCAGTCGGGCAGCGACACCCGCGGCGCCCGGAAGCGCTTCTCCCAGTCCGGCATGTCCTCTTTCCGCTCCGGCGCAGCGGACCCGTTGCTCTCAGTCATGACCCCATACTGCCTGCTCCCTGTGACCCTGCGCGGCCGGGATCCTCAGCCTGTGGACAACTTCTACCGCTCCCTTACCCGCCCCCGTGCGGCCGCGCCCGTAAACCATCCCCGATCAAGGCGTTTGCCCAGCTCAGATCCGATTGTCAGTGGCGGGGTGCAGACTTCTGGACATGACCGATCTGCGCAAGACAGTCGAGAGGTTCTGGGCATCCGCCGCGGCCCGGGACTGGAGCGCCTTCGCGGACACCCTGGCCGAGGACGTCGTCTACACCCTGCCGCAGACGCGCGAGCGGATCACCGGCAGGCAGCGGTACGTGGAGTTCAACCGCGAGTATCCGGGCGACTGGCGCCTGCGGATCGAGCGCATCGTCGCCGAGCCCGGCCAGGTGGTGAGCTGGATCCACTTCACCGTCGGGCTGGAGGAGATGTACGGCATATCGTTCTTCACGGGCGCCGACCGGATCACGTCCGTCACCGACTTCTGGCCGGAGCCGTACGAGCCCCCGGCCGGCCGGGACCACCTCACCGAGCGGTACTGACCCCGCGGCGGGCCCGCGTCCGGCCGCGCCGTACCTTTGAAGGCGTGTACCGGTTTCTGCTGACGTCCCGCTGGTGGGGAATCAACATCTTCGTGCTGCTCGCCATCCCCTTCTGCATCTTCATGGGGTCGTGGCAGCTGAGCCGGTTCGAGGCCCGGGTGCAGGACCACCGCGACGCCACCGAGCAGGTCAGGACGGACCGGCACGAGGCGGCCAGCCCGCTGCGCGAGCTGCTGCCCGTGGACAAGGCGACGTCCGGCAGGCAGGCCACCGCGACCGGGCGGTACGGCAAGCAGCTGCTGGTCCCGGACCGCGATCTGGACGGCAGGCAGGGCTTCTACGTCCTGACGCTGCTGCGCACCGACGGCGGCAAGGCGCTGCCCGTGGTGCGGGGCTGGCTGCCGGGTTCCGCCGACGCCGCGAAGGCGCCCGCCGCGCCCGGCGGTGAGGTCACCGTCACCGGCGCGCTCCAGGCGTCCGAGACGCCCGGGGACGACGGGGTGAGCGCCCGGGGCGGTCTGCCGGCCGGGCAGACCGGGGCGATCAGCTCGGCGCAGCTGGTCAACCTCGTGCCGTACGACGTGTACGACGCGTGGGTCACGCTGGACAAGGCCGACAGCGGGATGACGGCCGTGCCGGCCAAGGCGCCCACGGACTCCGGCCTCGACCTGAAGGCGTTCCAGAACCTCGGCTACACCGGCGAGTGGTTCGTCTTCGCCGGGTTCGTGGTGTTCATGTGGTTCCGGCTGCTGCGCCGCGAGGTCGAGTTCGCGCGGGACGCGGAGATGGGCCTGGTGGCCGAGGACGAGCGGAGCGTGGCCGTCTGACACCGGCGGGACGCGAGCCCCCGTCCGGAGGCGGCCCCCCGCTCACGCCTGCCGCCTCACGTCCCGGCCAGCACCCCGGTGAAGTAGACCGTCCCCGCGCACGCGTCGGACACCGGAGCCGACACCGTGGGCGAACCCGCTTCCGTCGTGTGGGACACGATCACGCTGCCGTCCGCCGTGCCGTCCTCCCGCATCAGCTGCGTGGTGACGCCGCTGTCGGTGCCGGTGGAGGTGTTGCCGGCAGTGCTGCCGCTGTCGCCGGTCGGCGTCGGCGTGGACGTGGGGCCGCCGTCGGTGGTGCCGCCGCTGCCGCCGCCGGTGCTGGGGCAGGGCGCCGAGGGGACGAAGGCGAACTTCTCCTCGTAGGCCGCGCCCGGCTGCAGCAGCAGCCCGGTGACCTCGGTGGAGGGGTCGGGCAGGCCGGCCGCCGGGTCCCCTGACGCATGCCGCTGCGCGCCGATCTTGGTGGCGTCCGCGGCGCCCTGAGCGAGCACGCTGACGCTGCCGGCCCCTCCCACGCTGCAGGCGGCGGTGGAGGTGTTGACGACGCGGAAGGTGCCGTAGACCGTGCCCGCGGAGTCGGGGGCGTCGACGGTCTGGGTGGCCGAGCCGAGCTGCTCGGCGGTGCACACCGCGGCCCCCGCCGGGCTGGTGGCCGCCGGGCCGGTGCCCGCGCCGCTGCCCGTGCCGGGCGTGCTGCCCTTGCCCTGGCCGCCGCCCTTCGCGCTGCCCTTGCCCTTGTCCTGCGCGACGCCGGAGCCGCCCCCGGCAGTGCCCTCACTGCCGGCGGCTTTTCCCTGGCTCGCGCCGCCCTGCGCCTGTGAGGCCTGCCCGGCGACGGACGGGTTGACGTCGGAGCCCGTGGCTCCCGAGACGTGCAGCAGGGCCGGGACGGCCGTGCCGATGAACAGGGCGGCTGCCGCCATGCCCACGGCGGCCTGCCGCTTGCGGGCGCGCCGTGCGGGCACGGCCAGCCGCAGATGGTCCAGCGAGCCCTCACGCGGCTCGACCGTCTTCACCGCCTGCTGCAACATCCTGCGCAGGGCCTGCTCGTCCGAGTCGAGCCCGTTCTCGGGGCTCTGGTCGTCGCGGCCGTGGTTCACATTTCCGTTCCCAGCGTGCGGTTGCGGGTGTTCTTGCTCGTGCGCGCCTGTCGGCTCATGCCAGGCGAAAGGTTCATGTCGGTCACGGGAGCCGGGCCCCTCGGCGTCCTTGTTCATGCCGGCGCCTCCATCGCGATCCGCAGGGCCGCGATGCCACGGGAGCCGTACGCCTTCACCGAACCCAGCGATATCCCGAGCGCCTCGGCGACCTGGGCTTCGGTCATGTCCGCGAAGTAGCGCAGCACCAGGACCTCGCGCTGACGGCGCTGCAGTCCCTTCATCGCCTTGATCAGGGAGTCGCGCTCCAGCTGGTCGTAGGCTCCCTCCTCGGCGCTCGCCATGTCGGGCATCGGCTTGGAGAGCAGCTTGAGGCCCAGGATGCGGCGGCGCAAGGCGGAGCGGGAGAGATTGACGACCGTCTGACGCAGGTACGCGAGGGTCTTCTCGGGGTCGCGGACGCGTTTGCGTGCCGAGTGCACGCGGATGAAGGCCTCCTGGACGACGTCCTCGCAGGAGGCGGTGTCGTCGAGCAGGAGGGCGGCGAGTCCCAGCAGCGAGCGGTAGTGCGCGCGGTAGGTCTCGGTGAGGTGGTCGACGGTGGTACCGGCCGCCGCGACGTCCTCGGCGCCCTCACGCTGATTCGGGATGCGGGTGGGTCGCGCTGCGGGCATGGGCGCGATCACCGGCATGCCGCCGGGCGCGCCGGACATGCGGGGTCGTAGGGACGGACGGGGCGGCCGCAGGGCCGTGCCGCGCGTCGCCGCAGAGAAGTCGAGTACCTCAGCCACGTCAGTTGGACACCTTCACCCCCGTCAGGGTTGTACGTGCCGGGCGTCACTTCCGCGTCGCGTGGCGCCACCGGCTGTCTCACGTCAGGCAGCATCACCGATCGTGCGTCAAACGCCCTCATGCCTACCCGCTCTTCCCCTATGTCCTGAATGTGTGAGACGTCCCCACGTCTCCCCGCGCGCGCCCACACCCCTGAAGGGCGTTCGCAAAGACGCTCCCCGCCCTGCGCGCGGTTGCGGAGGACGGGGAGGAAAATCTTCGGACGCCACAGGACTCCGGGGCAAGTGGTACGGACCATTGCCCGGGGTCCGCGCAGCCCACAAATCCTACAAAGGAAACCGGTCACGGCCAGCGCTTTTTCGGCGGAGAGCCCTTGCTCCGCTTCGTGTTGCACGTGATACGTCACACCATGGGAGCGCGACCACCGACCCGAATGTCACACGAACTCGGTGGCCACCAGCTCCGCGATCTGCGCGGTGTTGAGGGCGGCGCCCTTGCGCAGGTTGTCGCCGCAGACGAAGAGCTCGAGCGCCGTCGGGTCGTCGAGCGCGCGCCGCACCCGGCCCACCCAGGTGGGGTCGGTGCCCACCACGTCGGCGGGAGTGGGGAACTCGCCCGCGGCCGGGTCGTCGCACAGCACGACGCCGGGGGCCGTGGCGAGGATCTCGCGGGCGCCGTCGACGGTGACCTCGCCCTGGAACCGGGCGTGGACGGTCAGGGAGTGCGTGGTCACCACCGGCACCCGGACACAGGTGACCGCCACGGGGAGCTCGGGCAGGCCGAGGATCTTGCGGGACTCGTCCCGCACCTTCATCTCCTCCGAGGACCAGCCGTCCTCGCGCAGCGACCCGGCCCACGGCACGACGTTCAGCGCGACCGGCTCCGGGAAGGGCCCGGTGTCGTCGCCCACGGCCCGCCGTACGTCGCCGGGGTGGGTCCCGAGCTCCGTCCCGGCCACCAGCGACAGCTGCCGGCGCAGCGTCTCGACCCCGGCGCGGCCCGCCCCGCTCACCGCCTGGTACGAGGAGACCACCAGCTCGCGCAGCCCGAACTCGGCGTGCAGCGCGCCCATCGCCACGATCATGGAGAGGGTGGTGCAGTTGGGGTTGGCGATGATCCCGCGGGGCCTGAGGCGGGCCTTGTGCGGATTGACCTCGGGCACCACGAGCGGCACCTCCGGGTCCATCCGGAAGGCGCCGGAGTTGTCCACCACCACCGCGCCCTTGGCCGCGGCGATCGGGGCCCAGTGCGCGGAGACCTCGTCGGGCACGTCGAACATGGCGACGTCGACCCCGTCGAGGGCCTCCTCCGTCAGGGCCACGACCTCGACCTCCTCGCCGCGCACGGTCAGCTTGCGGCCGGCCGAGCGCGGCGAGGAGATCAGACGGATCTCGCCCCAGATGTCCGCGTGCTGGGACAGGATCTGGAGCATGACCGTGCCGACCGCTCCGGTCGCTCCTACGACCGCGAGCGTCGGTCGCACGGACCCGTGCCCCGCCATCAGCGCCCTGTGCCCCCGTAGACGACGGCCTCGTCGCTGTCGGAGTCGAGCCCGAAGGCGCTGTGCACGGCGCGCACGGCGTCCGGCACGTCGTCGGCACGGGTGACCACCGAGATGCGGATCTCGGAGGTCGAGATCAGCTCGATGTTCACGCCGGCGTCGCTCAGCGCCTCGAAGAAGGAGGCGGTGACACCCGGGTTGGTCTTCATGCCGGCGCCGACGAGCGAGATCTTGCCGATCTGGTCGTCGTAGCGCAGCGAGTCGAAGCCGATGGCCGTCTTCGCCCGCTCCAGGGCGTCGATGGCCTTGCGGCCCTCGGTCTTGGGGAGGGTGAAGGAGATGTCCGTCAGCCCGGTGGAGGCGGCGGACACGTTCTGCACGACCATGTCGATGTTGATCTCCGCGTCCGCGATGGCGCGGAAGATCGAGGCGGCCTCGCCCGGCTTGTCCGGGACGCCGACGACCGTCACCTTGGCCTCGGAGGTGTCGTGAGCGACACCGGAGATGATGGCCTGCTCCACCTTCTGGTCCCCTTGCTTGATCGGCGTGCTGCTGACCCAGGTGCCCTGCAGTCCCGAGAAGGACGAGCGCACGTGGATCGGGATGTTGTAACGGCGGGCGTACTCCACACAGCGGTGGAGCAGCACCTTGGAGCCGGACGCGGCGAGCTCCAGCATGTCCTCGAAGGCGATCCAGTCGATCTTCTTCGCCTTCTTCACCACGCGCGGGTCGGCGGTGAAGACGCCGTCCACGTCGGTGTAGATCTCGCACACCTCGGCGTCGAGGGCGGCGGCCAGCGCGACGGCGGTGGTGTCCGAGCCACCGCGTCCGAGGGTCGTGATGTCCTTCTTGTCCTGGCTGACGCCCTGGAAACCGGCGACGATGGCGATGTTGCCCGCGTCCAGCGACTGCCGGATCCGGCCCGGCGTGACGTCGATGATCCGGGCTTTGTTGTGGACCGAGTCGGTGATGACACCGGCCTGGCTGCCGGTGAACGACTGGGCCTCGTGACCCAGGTTCTTGATCGCCATGGCCAGCAGGGCCATGGAGATCCGCTCTCCGGCGGTCAGCAGCATGTCGAACTCGCGGCCGGCCGGCATCGGGGATACCTGCTCGGCGAGATCGATCAGCTCATCCGTAGTGTCGCCCATCGCGGAAACGACCACGACCACCTGGTGGCCGTTCTTCTTCGCTTCCACGATCCGTTTGGCGACGCGCTTGATGCCCTCGGCATCGGCTACGGAGGAGCCTCCGTACTTCTGCACGACAAGGCCCACGTGCGCTCCTCGTTCCGTCTCTTTTCCGCAGATACGCATATGTACTGCGGTCGGCTCAGTCTATCGAGCGCCCGAAATCCACCTTGCCGGAACCACATGGTGAGATCCGGTGCTCCAGCACGGTCCCTGCCCCCGTTGCCCGGGAACAGTCCGCAAAGTGGGCCAGGTCACCCTCGGGGGCTCCGGGTGGCCGGTCGCCGACCTAGAGTCGCGCCATGGCGGACGTACTCCTGGCGGGCGTCGTCCTGCTCGGCTCCTGCGTGCAGTGGCTGACCGGCATGGGCTTCGCGCTGGTCGCCGTGCCCGCGCTCATGCTGCTGCTGGGACCGGCCGGGGCCGTCGTACTCGCCAACTGCGTGTCGGGGGTCATCTGCGTGGTCGGCCTGGCCGGCGGCCTGCGGCGGGTGCGCCCCGGCGCGATGGTGCCGCTGTGCCTCGCGGCGGCCTGCACGGTGCCGGCGGGGGCCTGGCTGACCCGCCGGCTCCCCCAGCCCGTCCTGCTGCTGGTGATGGGCGGGCTGGTGACGGTCGCCGTGCTGCTGGTCCTGCGCGGCGCGCGGGTGCCCGCGCTGCGCGGCACCAAGGGGGCTCTCGCGGCGGGCGCGGCGGGCGGCTTCATGAACTCGGCGGCGGGCGTGGGCGGCCCGCCGATCTCGCTCTACGCCGTCAACGCGGGCTGGACGGTACGGGAGTTCGTGCCCAACGCGCAGTTCTACGGGGTCGTCGTCAACGCCTTCTCGCTGGCCGCGAACGGCCTGCCGCAGCTGACCGTCGCCCGCTGGGGCTGGGTCGCCGCCGCGACGGCGGTGGGCGCGGTGACCGGCCGGGCGCTCGCCGAGCGCATCCCCGAGCGGCGGGCCCGCCTGCTGGTACTGGCGCTGGCCCTGACCGGTGGCGTCACCGCGCTCGGAAAGGGCCTGTGGGGGCTGTGACCGCCACCGCCACACCCCCTGGCCCGCTGCGCCCCTTGCCCCTCTTACCCCTGACAGGGCGTCGGGGTCACTGCCCCGTCTGCATCCCCAGGGGCCCCGCGATCTCCTCCTGCATCACCTTGCCGGCCTCGAACTCGAGGGTCTCGTCGCCCATGCCCTGATCGGTGTCCAGGCCGTCGAGCTCCTCCAGGGGCTGGTTGAGGCGGACGTGCGCGACCACCGACTGCAGGGCGCGCAGGGTCGCCGAGGCCGTCGAGCCCCAGTTGGAGAAGTAGGAGAACTGCCACCACCACAGAGCCTCCGTGGTGCGGCCCGCGCGGTAGTGCGCCATGCCGTGGCGGAGGTCGGTGATGACGTCGGTGAGGTCGTCGGAGATGCGCGCCGGGACCGGGGCCTTGCGCGGCTCGTAGGGGTCGAAGACCTCGGAGTAGACGTCGACCGGCTCCAGCAGCCGGGCGAGGTTCTCGCGGAGCTCGTCGACGTCGGCGTCGGGACCCGTGTCCGCCTCGTAGCGCTCGTCGGGGACGATGTCCTCGTGCGCACCGAGGCGGCCGCCGGCCAGCAGGAGCTGGGAGACCTCCAGGAGGAGGAAGGGGACGGCCGAGTCCGGTTCGTCACCCTTGGCCACCTCTCTCACGGCCACGAGAAAGCTCTCCACCTGGTCCGCGATCTGAACCGCGAAGTCGTCCGGGTCCGGGGACGTGGCGTGCAGCTTGGCGTCAGACATCTAGGAGTCGTCTCCCCTCGAAGGCGCGGCCGAGGGTCACCTCGTCCGCGTATTCCAGGTCACCACCCACCGGGAGGCCGCTGGCCAGGCGGGTGACCTTGAGGCCCATGGGCTTGATCATGCGGGCGAGGTAGGTGGCGGTGGCCTCGCCCTCCAGATTCGGGTCCGTGGCCAGGATCAGTTCCGTGACCGTACCGTCGGCCAACCGCGCGAGAAGTTCTCGTATACGCAGGTCGTCCGGTCCGACACCTTCGATCGGGCTGATCGCTCCGCCCAGGACGTGGTAGCGGCCCCGGAACTCGCGGGTGCGCTCGATGGCGACGACGTCCTTCGGCTCCTCCACCACGCAGATGACGGCGGGGTCGCGACGCGTGTCACGGCAGATGTTGCACAGCTCCTCCTGTGCGACGTTGCCGCAGGTCGCGCAGAACCTGACCTTCGCCTTGACCTCCATCAGGGCCTGCGCGAGCCGTCGTACGTCCGTCGGTTCCGCCTGCAGGATGTGGAAGGCGATCCGCTGGGCGCTCTTGGGACCGACGCCGGGCAGCCGACCCAGTTCGTCGATGAGGTCCTGGACCACGCCTTCGTACAACGGCCTGCCACCCTTCCTGGGGTTCCTTCAGTACGTACGGTAGTTGGCCGGGAGCCGTCTTAGAAAGGCAGGCCCGGGATACCGCTGCCGCCGCCCAGGCCCTGGGCGAGCGGGCCGAGCTTCTGCTGCTGGAGGGTCTGGGCGTTCTCGTTGGCCGCCTGGACCGCCGCGACGATCAGGTCCGCGAGGGTGTCGGTGTCCTCGGGGTCGACCGCCTTGGGGTCGATCTTCAGCGCGCGCAGTTCGCCGGAGCCCGTGACGGTGGCCCGCACCAGGCCGCCGCCCGCCTGTCCGTCGACCTCCGTCTGTGCCAGCTCCTCCTGCGCCCGCTGCAGGTCCTGCTGCATCTTCTGGGCCTGCTGGAGCAGCTGCTGCATATTGGGCTGGCCACCACCGGGAATCACGATCAGCTCCTGGTTTCGTACGGCTTCGTCGGCGAGGTCTTCCCGCCTGGCACGAGCCTACGTGGTCCGGGCAGCCATCGCCCCGGCACTCTTTCGAGTGAGCCTCTGCCGAGTCCTATACCTGATCAAGGCCCACTTCCGGACGGAAAAGAGGTGAATCCATGGGCTTCGCCACCCATTGGGCGGTAGGAAGGGGCGGGCACATCAGCATCAGGTGTCACGCTACGTGATCGGTCGTGATCAGAAGGAGTGCGGGTGGGTCAGCCGGAGATGCAGCCCGAGGGTCCGCCTCAGGACGGGCGGGGCGAGGGTGCCGCCGGGCTGCGGCCGGGCGATCTGACCGGGCGCGCGTTCCCGCTCGGCGACTGGGGCGAGCCGGCCGAGCGGCTGCACGAGCTGTACCGGTGGGTGGAGCACGGGGCGCTGCAGACGGCCGCCTGGTATCTCGCGGACCGGGCGTGGAAGCGGCGGGGGGCCAGGGCGCTGCGCGCCGGGGCCGCGGTGGGCGCCGTCACCGGGGCCGCGCTGCCCCTGCTGAACCTGACCGGGGTGGCCGCCGGGCCGCCCACGTGGGGATATCTGGCGCTGCTGCTCGCGGTGGCCTGCCTGGCCGTCGACCGCTACTTCGGCGTGACCTCCGGCTGGATGAGGGACGTGGCGACCGCCCAGGCGGTGCAGCGCCGGCTGCAGGTGCTGCAGTTCGACTGGGCCTCGGAGAGTGTGCGCGAGGTGCTGGGCCCCGCGGAGGGGACGGCGAGCGAGGCCGCCGAGCGGTGCCTGGGCATCCTGCGGCGCTTCTGCGAGGACGTGACCGAGCTGGTCCGCACGGAGACGGCCGACTGGATGGTCGAGTTCCGCACGGGCTCGGCGCCGATGGGCATCCAGTCCACGGGCAGCGGCGCCGGCCGCCAGGAGATCAACGGCACGCACGGCCGCTTCCCGCTGCCACCGGGAACCCCCGCCCGCCCGAACATGCCACGCCAGCGCCCGCCCGAGCCCAGGTGACGGGCCGGGATCACCCGGGTCCGCTCCGGCCGCGTGGAGCCGGCCGGGGCCGAGCGGTCGCGGCGGTGGATCATGCGGCCGGCGGCTCGTCGGCCGCCGAGGTCACTGTCGGGTGTACGTGAGCTGCTCGCCGTTGCTGACGGTCTCCCGCCGGAGCCTGCCGTCCGGCTGCAGGGTGATCTCGGTGGCGCCGCCCGGCTTGCAGTAGCCCGGGTCGCCGCTCGTCACGGTGGACGGGCCGATCTCCAGGGCGCCGCCGCCGGGGGCAGCGGTCAGCTGGGCCTGGAAGACGCAGTGGTAACTGCCGCTGCTGGTGGGCCCGTCCGCGACGAGGGACATGACGGTGTCGCCCACCCCGCCCTGCTGGATGGTGAGTTGACGGGTGTTGTCACCGTCGGCGTTGACGATGGTGGTGCTCCAGGTGCCGAGGTAGCCGGCCGGAATCGTGCCGCCCGAGGGGGCGGCGGTGGTGGGCTGCGCACCCGTCGGGTCCGGCCCGGCCGTGGTCGGTCCGGACGTCCGGGGCGCGCTGGTGGACGGGCCCGGGCCCGGCTTGTCGTCGGCCTTGTCGCCGCCGCCGTTCATGAGGGCGTAGACCGAGCCGCCGGCGCCGAGCGCGACGATCAGGGCGACACCCACCAGGAGGGCGGTGGAGCGGCCGTTCCCGCGCGGCGGCTGCGGCGGGGAGGGCTGCATCGGTCCCGGGTACGGCGGACCGTAGGGCGGGGTGGGGCCGAGGGCCCCGTACTGGCCCGTCTGCTGGGGATAGCCGTAGGCGCCGGGCTGCTGGGGGTAGCCGTAGCCGTAGCCGGGCTGCTGCGGGTGGCCGTGGACCGGGTGACCGGCCGGGGGCGTCTGCGCCGGGGCGGGCGGCCGGGCGCCCGGGACCATCGTCGGCAGATGGTTCAGCGGCGCCCCGCTCGCCGGCGGTCCCGGGGGCGGCGGCCCGGCCGGCGTGTCCGGGCCCGGCTGCGGCGAGGCGTCGGCCGCGGGGGCGTGCTCCGGGGTGGCCGGGGGCGCCGGCTTCTCCAGGGAGACCTCCCCCGACTGCTCGGGGTTCTCCGTGTCCAGCAACCGCACGGCGTGCCGCCCCAGCTGGGCCACCAGCGCGCTGGGCAGCCACGGGTCCTTCGACCGCCCGCCCAGCACCGTGTCCTCGGCGCCCGTGCGCTCCAGCACCTGGTTCAGCGTGGGACGGGCCGCCGGGTCCTTCTTCAGGCAGTCCCGCACCAGGTCGGCGATGCCCTCGGGCACCCCCTCCAGGTCGGGGTCCTCCTGGGCGATGCGGAACATCAGCGCGTGCACACCGCTGTTGGCGGTGCCGAAGGGGAGGGCGCCGGTCGCCGCGTAGGCCAGCACCGAGCCCAGGCAGAAGATGTCGCACGCGGGCGTGATCCGGTCGCCGCGCACCTGCTCGGGCGCCATGAACCCGGGCGAGCCGACGAGCGCGCCCGTCCGCGTCAGCCCGCCGTCCGTCACGGTCTCCAGGGCGCGCGCGATGCCGAAGTCGATGACCCGCGGCCCGTCGATGGTCACGAGCACGTTGGACGGCTTGAGGTCGCGGTGGATGATCCCGGCCGCGTGGATGTCCTTCAGCGCGTGCGAGAGCCCGGCCCCGAGGATGCGCACCGACCGCTCGGGCAGCGCCCCGTGGTCGTGTCCCACCACCTGCTGGAGGCTCGGCCCGGCGACGTACCCGGTGGCGACCCAGGGCACGGCGGCCTCGGTGTCGGCGTCGAGGACGGGAGCCGTCCAGTGCCCGCCGACCTGCCGGGCGGCCTGCACCTCCTGCCGGAAGCGGGCCCGGAACTCCTCCTGCGCCGCCAGTTCCTCGCGCACCAGCTTGACCGCGACGGTACGGCCGCGCTCCGACCGGGCGAGATAGACGTTGCCCATCCCGCCCGCACCGAGCCGCGCCAGCAGCCGGTACGCGCCGATCCGCTGCGGATCTCCCGCCCCGAGCTTCTCCATCGCAGGTCCCCCGAAGTCCCCCGATATGCCCCTGTGCAACATGCCAACGATAGTCCGGGCGCAGGGGGGAGGTGCCGGCAGCGGTGTCTACGGTTCCGTAACAGGGGGCCCAGTCCGTCCAGCACCTTCGCCAGCCGGTCCGCGCCCGCTGTAGACAACCTGTCGCGGAAACCCCCGCACCGCAGACAGGAAGCCGATATCCCCGCCCCCGTGCCCGCTCCTACGCTCGCGCCCATGACCCCTCATCCGAATCCCGAGGTCGGCGCCGCCGTGAAGGCCGCGGACCGTGCTCATGTGTTCCACTCCTGGTCCGCGCAGGAGCTCATCGACCCGCTCGCCGTCGCCGGCGCCGAGGGGTCGTACTTCTGGGACTACGACGGCAAGCGGTACCTGGACTTCACCAGCGGGCTCGTCTACACCAACATCGGCTACCAGCACCCGAAGGTCGTCGCCGCGATACAGGAGCAGGCCGCACACCTGACGACGTTCGCGCCCGCCTTCGCGATCGAGGCGCGCTCGGAGGCGGCCCGGCTGATCGCCGAGCGCACCCCCGGCGACCTGGACAAGATCTTCTTCACCAACGGCGGCGCGGACGCCGTCGAGCACGCGGTGCGGATGGCGCGGCTGCACACCGGGCGGCCCAAGGTGCTCTCGGCCTACCGCTCCTACCACGGCGGCACCCAGCAGGCCGTCAACCTCACCGGTGACCCCCGGCGCTGGGCCTCCGACAGCGCGGCCGCCGGTGTCGTGCACTTCTGGGCCCCGTTCCTGTACCGCTCCCGCTTCTACGCCGAGACCGAGGAGCAGGAGTGCGCGCGGGCGCTGGAGCACCTGGAGACGACGATCGCCTTCGAGGGCCCCGGCACCGTCGCCGCGATCGTCCTGGAGACGATCCCGGGCACCGCGGGGATCATGGTCCCGCCGCCGGGCTATCTCGCCGGGGTGCGGGAGATCTGCGACAGGTACGGCATCGTCTTCGTGCTGGACGAGGTCATGGCCGGGTTCGGGCGCACCGGTGAGTGGTTCGCGGCCGGCCTGTCCGGCGTCGTACCGGACCTGATGACCTTCGCCAAGGGCGTCAACAGCGGATACGTGCCCCTCGGCGGCGTCGCCGTCTCCGGCGCGATCGCCGAGACCTTCGCCCGGCGCCCCTACCCGGGCGGGCTCACCTACTCCGGACACCCGCTCGCCTGCGCCGCCGCCGTCGCGACGATCCGCGTCATGGCGGAGGAGGACGTCGTCGGCCAGGCCAGGAGGCTCGGCGAGAACGTCGTCGGACCCGCGCTGCGCGAGCTCGCCGAGCGGCACCCGAGCGTCGGCGAGGTGCGCGGCGTCGGCATGTTCTGGGCGCTGGAGCTGGTGAAGGACCGGGAGACCCGGGAGCCGCTGGTGCCGTACAACGCGACCGGCGAGGCGAACGCCCCGATGGCCGCCTTCGGCGCCGCCGCCAAGCGGCACGGCCTGTGGCCCTTCATCAACATGAACCGCACCCACGTCGTGCCCCCGTGCAACGTGAGCGAGGCCGAGCTGAAGGAGGGACTCGCGGCGCTGGACGCGGCGCTGGGTGTCGCGGACGAGTACACCCGGTAGCCGCCCGCGGCCGCTCGGGTGCCGCTGGGACCGCGCACAGCTACGCGGGTCAACAGGCGCAATCCGAACGCGTAAGGTGGCGTGCTCGTAGAGAGGGACGTGCACACCCACCGAACGCGACGAGGAGACGCCCGACCCATGCCCGGCACCAGCGGCACCGGCACGGTCACCCGCAGCACCCTGCGGCAGCAGATCGCCGACGCCCTTCGTGACGAGGTGCTGGCGGGACGGCTGCAACCAGGGCAGGAGTTCACGGTCAAGGAGATCGCCGAGCAGTACGGCGTCTCCGCGACCCCCGTGCGCGAGGCGCTCGTCGACCTCTCCGCGCAGGGCCTGCTCGACGCCGACCAGCACCGCGGCTTCCATGTCCGCGAGTACTCGGTCACCGACTACCGCGGCATCGTCGAGGCCCGCACTCTGGTCACCGACGGCATGTTCCACGCGCTGGAGGACGGGCAGCAGCGCTTCCGGCGGGTCGACGACGCGCGGACCGTCGCCGCCCTCGCCGGGGTGCGCCGCCGCGGCGAGGAGGCGCAGCGGGCCTCGCTCGCCGGCGACCTCACCGTGCTGATCGGCTACGACCTGCGGTACTGGCACGAGCTCGGCAACCTGTTCGGCAACCCCTACCTCGCCGACTTCCTGCACCGGCTGCGCGTGCAGTCCTGGGTGTGCGCGGTGCAGCATCTGCGCCGGCTGACCGATCTGCGCGGCGCCCTGTGGTCCGGTCACACCGACCTGGTCGACGCGCTGGCCGAGCGGGACATCAAGACGGCCCGTTCGATCGTCGCCCAGTACAACGCCCACTCGCTGGACCTCGTCGAAGGGCTGGCGCAGGGATGACCGCCCCGGCCGCGGCCGTGGACCTGTCCGTCGTCATCCCCGCCTTCGACGAGGAGGAACGGCTCGGAGCCACCCTCGACGCCGTCACCGGGTATCTGGGCGAGAGCGAGGGCCGCTGGGGCACGTGGGAGATCGTCGTCGCCGACGACGGGTCGACGGACGGCACCCGCGCGCTGGTCACGGACCGCCGCGACCCCCGCGTCCACCTCGTCACCAGTGCCCGCAACCGCGGCAAGGGCAGCGCCCTGCGGCTGGGCGTCGCCGCCTCCCACGGCCGGCGCGTACTGATCACCGACGCCGATCTCGCCTCCCCGATCGAGGAGCTGGAGCGGCTCGACAAGGCGCTCAGCGAGGGGAACGCGGCGGCGGTCGGCTCGCGCGCGCTGCCCGGCGCGACGATCCGGGACCGCCAGCACCCGCTGCGCGAACTGCTCGGCCGCGCCGGGAACGTGCTCATCCGCGGCATCGCCGTGCCCGGGATACGCGACACCCAGTGCGGCTTCAAGCTCTTCGAGGGCGACCGCGCCCGCGAGGCGTTCGCCGCCTCGGCGATCGACGGCTACGGCATAGACGTCGAGGTGCTGCGCCACTTCCACCGCGCCCAGTGGCAGATCGCCGAGGTCCCGGTCCGCTGGTCCCACCGGCCGGGCTCGAAGATACGGCCCCTCGACTACGTCCGCGTCCTCGCCGACCTCACCTGGCTGCGCGCCCGTGCGGCGCGCCCCGCCGACCTCGTCGCCGTCGTCCTCTTCCTGCTGATGGCGGCGGCGCTCTACTCGGGCCGGCTGTTCGACCCGGACCACCGCTATCTCGCCGACTCACTGCAGGACCAGAACCAGTGGGAGTGGTTCTTCGCGGTCACCGCCGACAACATCGCGCACCTGCGCAACCCGCTCTTCTCCGACCTGCAGGGCTTCCCCGACGGCGTGAACCTCATGGCCAACACGGTCATGCTCGGCCTGACCGTCCCCTTCGCCCCGCTCACCCTGCTCGCGGGCCCCGCCGTGTGTCTCGGCGTCGTGATGACGCTGGGCCTCGCCGCCACCGCGGCCGCCTGGTACCGGCTGATCGTGAAGCGGGTCGTGGCCAGGCGGGGGCCCGCCTTCGTGGGCGCCTCACTGGCCGCGTTCGCGCCGCCCATGGTCAGCCATGCCAACGCGCACCCCAACTTCGTGATCCTGTTCATGATCCCGCTGATCGTCGACCGCGCCCTGCGCCTGTGCACGGGCACCCGGGTCGTGCGCGACGGGATCGTGCTCGGCCTGATGGCGGCGTACCAGGTCTTCCTCGGCGAGGAGCCGCTGCTGCTCGCGATGATCGGCATGGCGCTGTTCGCGGCCGCCTACGGCGTCGTCGACAGGGAGGCGGCCAAGCGGTCCTGGCGGCCGCTGCTGAACGGCCTGGCGATCGCCGCGGCCGTCTGCCTCCCGCTCGTGGTGTGGGCGCTGGCCTGGCAGTTCGCCGGGCCACAGAGCTACGGCAGCGTGCCGCACGGCGACAACGCCGGCAACAGCCCCCTGGCCCTGCTCTCCTTCGCGGAACGCTCCCTGATCGCGGGGGACGCCCGGCGGGCGAACGCCCTCTCCCTCAACCCCACCGAGCAGAACGCCTTCTACGGCTGGCCGCTGGTCCTCCTGGCCTTCGCCGTCGCCGTACGGCTGTGGGAACAGGCCCTGGTGAAGGCACTGGCGGTCACGGCGGCCGGCGCCGCCCTGCTGTCGCTGGGCCCGAGGTTCCGCATCCCGATGACGGACCGGGTCTACCCCGGCCCCTGGGCACCGTTCGCCAAGCTGCCGCTGTTCGCGTCGGTCATCGAGGGCCGGGTGGCGATGATCTGCGCCCCGGCGCTCGGCATGCTGCTCGCGCTGGCCCTTCAGCGGCTGACGGCGGTCCGCGGCCGGGGCACGCAGTACCTCGGACTGCTCGGTGTCTGCCTCGCCCTGCTCCCGCTCGTCCCGGCCCCGCTGAAGGCGGTCCAGCGCCCCGCGACGCCGGCCTTCTTCACCGACGGGGCCTGGAGGCCCTACGTCCGCGACGGGGAGTCTCTGGTCCCGGTGCCGCTGCCCGACGCCGGCAACGCGGAGGCCCTGCACTGGCAGCAGCGGGCGGGCCTCGGCTTCAAGCTGCCCGGCGGCTACTTCACCGGCCCGTGGGGCGACAGCCGCATCGGCATCTACGGCGCCCCGCCCCGCTACACCTCGCAGATGCTGCGTGATGTCCGCTACACCGGGGTGATTCCCGCGATCGGCGCGAAGTGGCGGGCCCAGGCGAAGCGGGACTTCGCCTACTGGCGGGCAGGAGCGCTGGTGGTGACGCCGCAGCCGCACGACGACGCCCTGCGCAAGGCCGTCTCCGAACTCGTCGGCCGTGACGGGAAGTGGGTGCACGGCGTATGGGTATGGGACCTGCACCAGGGCTCCTGACCTGTTCGGAAGGGGCCCGTCCGACGTCGTACCGACTACTCTGCCTTGACCGCCCGCGTGCCGTGTCCCGCTGTGTGAGGAGCCCTCTTTGGCCTGTGACCTGTGGCTGGTACCACTCGTCGACGTGTTGTGCCACACCCCCGACAATCCGTTCGCCGAGGAACTCGCGCAGTACAACAGCGTGCTCGCCGCCGCCGGGCTGCCGCCGGTGCCGGTGTACCAGTACATGCCGGGCCTGTCCGGCGAGGTCGCGCCGGTGGCCGGCTTCGACTACGACGCGCTGCACTTCCTGCGCCGCGTGTATCTGCTCCAGGTGTGCGGGCTGCCGGTGACCCCCGTCGACGAACTGGGCGGTGACTACGAGCAGTTGCTGGAGATGTTCGAGACGACGGCCCAGCAGTCGCACCTGGTGTGGCACTACGACCACGCGGGCGCGTACGTCCCGGTCGACTTCCCACAACCGCTGTCGAACGACGAACTGCTCGCCGGCGGCGGTCCGCTGGGCTCCGCGCAGGCGCTGCTGCGCGAGCTGGAGTTCATGGCGCCGTCGATCGGCATCGACCCCGCCAACCCCCCGGCGGCGCCCGAACCCCCGCGCGCCCCGACGGAGTTGGAGGAGCCGGCCGTGCCCGCCCCGTACGACCCGAGCCCCTTCGCCCGTGAGCGCCACGTGTGGCTCGGGCTGCACGCGGCCGCGACACGGAGCCTGGCGCAGGGGTCGATGATCGTCTTCAGCTGAGTCCGGTCAGCGCAGCTCTGAGAGCCCCTTCTGCAGGTCGTCGGAGTTCATCACGGGCGTCAGCTCGAGTTCGGCGCCCAGGTCCGTGAAGAACGGCTCGCCGACGGACGGCATCTGCGAGCTGTCCTTCATGTCGAAGAACAGGTACGCGGTCCGTACTCCGTGGTCGAGGGTGAAGTAGGCCGCCTCGGGCTTGATGTGCCCGAGAGCCTCCTCCATCAGCTGCGGCATCTTGCCGCTGCGGATGACCTCGTTGGCCTTCTCGGTGTTCATGGATGCCTTGAGCAGCACGCGCATAGCACTCACCTTCTTCGCCCCGGCGCCTACACGTGTACAAGTTCACGGTATGCCCGGCACGTACGTATTGCCCTGTTGTGGGACGCGGCTACTCCCGCGGAAGGAGACCGGGTGCCTCCACCGGTGCGACGCGCACGACGACCGGCGCGCGCAGGCTGGGAGCACCGACGTGAGGAGACGGCGATGATCCTGGTGACCGGGGCGACAGGACACGTGGGCGGCGAGCTGGTGCGGCGGCTCGCCGACGCGGGACGGCCGGTGCGGGCGATGACCCGCCGCCCGGCTCGGGCACGGCTGCCCGAGGGGGTGGAGGCGGTGTACGGGGACGCGGACGACCCGGCGAGCCTGGCGGCGGCGTTCGCGGGGGTGAGCGGGGCGTTCCTGATGTCGGCGCAGGCGGTCGGCACGGCGCCCGGCCCCACCCACGACCTCGCGCTCGCACAGGCGGCGGCCCGCGCGGGCGTGCGGCGGCTGGTGAAGCTGTCGGTGCTGGACGCGGGCGCGGGCACCGACGTGATCGCCCGCTGGCACGCCGAGGCGGAGTCGGCGGTGACGGACCCGTCCCGCAACTGGGCGTGGACCCTGCTGCGCCCCGGCCGCTTCATGTCGAACGCCCTGCAGTGGGCGGGGCAGCTCCGCACGGGCGACGAGGTGGCCGTCCCCTTCGCGGACCGCCCGGCGGCGAGCGTCGACCCGGCGGACCTGGCGGACATCGCGGCCCAGGCCCTGACGGCGGACGGCCACGCGGGCGCGACGTACGAGCTGAGCGGACCGCAGTCGCTCACCCCGGTCGAGGAACTGTCCGTCCTGGGTGAGGTCCTGGGCCGTGCTCTGCGCGCGAACGCGCTGCCCCCGCAAGCCGCCCGCGCCGGCATGGAGCGCTACGGCTTCCCGGCCGAGGTCGTCGACGCGATCATGCGCCGCACCCTGGAGAGCGACCGGGGCGCGGAGGTCCTGCCGACGGCGGAGAAACTGCTCGGCCGCCCGGCGCGGACGTTCGCGCAGTGGGCACGGGCGCACACGGAGGCGTTCGGCGGGGCGACCCCGTCCTGAGCCGCCTCACCCCCTAGGACCTGCTGCCCGCTGCCCTCTTGAGCCTGCGTGCCAGCCGGCCCAGCCTCCGCCGCAGGCGCCGGACCCGGCGGTCGTCGGCGGCAGTCGGGTCAGAACACGGGCGTTCCGGACTGCGTCAGCTTCCAGTTGACGGCCGCGAACGTCGACGGGTCGATCGTGCCCTTCGCCGTGGCATAGGCGATCATCAGGTCGCGGACCTGGTCGGTGGAGCTGTACGCGGTGTCCGCGGTGGCGATGTGGGGGTAGCCGCTGCCCCCGTTGGCGCGGTAGTTGTTGACCGCGACGACGAAGACCTGGTCGTCGGCGACCGGAGCGCCGTCGTAGGTAAGGTTCTTGATGCGGGAGCCCTCGGGCTGTGCGATGTCGATGTCGTACGAGACGCCGGCGGCGGTGTCGTACATGTAGTCCCAGAAGCTGTTGGCATTGGTGAGCGTGGCGGTGTCCACCGCCGTCCCGGCCGGCACCTGGTGGTAGTACTTCGCCGCGTACTCCAGATAGTCCTTCAGCTGGGCGCCGGTGAGCTTCTTTCCGTAGAGCGTGTTCTCGTAGATGTAGAGGCCGGCGACGTCGCGGATCGTCACGTCGCCCTCCGGGATGTCGGCGGTACGGCTGAAGCAGGCCGCCACGGAGATCAGCGGGAGCGCGGCGTCCGCCGCCGACAGGCCCGACTTCACCGCGTCCATCTGGACCTGGTGGATGAAGTCGATGGCGGGTACGTCCTTCCAGCAGGCCTCCGTCGTCGGCATGTCCTCGGTGCAGGTGCCGATCGCCGTGTTGACGTACTTGACGACCAACTCGTGGTCGGCCTCCAGCAGTTGCGTGATCCGCTCGTCCTCGGTGACCGTGTTGCTGTTGAGCGTGGTCGCCTTCGTGCTGGTGATCTTCCAGCAGCCGTGGTGCAGTTCCAGTTCGAAGTCGAAGACGGAGAGGCGGTAGCCGTAGCAGTACGGCTCGGACAGGACGACGTCCTTGCCGGTCTCCTCGTTCTTCACCGTGTAGCTGGGGACGTCGACGTGCGTGTGCCCCACGAGGATCGCGTCGATGCCGGGGACCTGCTCGGCGACGAGGTTGGAGGCGTTCTCGACGTACGGCAGCGCGTCACCGTAGGAGGAGGACCCGTCGAGACCGGAGTGGTCGGTCAGGAAGACGACGTCGCAGCCGAGCGCGCGCAGCCGCGGCACGTACTTCTTCGCCTGCTCCACCAGCCCGGGGAAGACCATCTTCCCGCTCACGTTGTCCTTGTCCCACAGCGCGATGCCCGGGTTGGTGAGGCCGAGGATGCCGACCTTGATGTCCGGCGCCCCGGGGACCCGGATGCGCTTGACGGTGTACGGCTGGAAGGCGGGCCGCAGCGTCCTGGCGTCCAGCGCGTTGGCGCCCAGCAGCGGGAAACGGCACTGCTTCTCGAAGGTGCGCAGCACGTCGATGCCGTAGTTGAACTCGTGGTTGCCCAGCGCGGCGGCGTCGTAGCGCATCTCGTTCATGGCGATCGCCATCGGGTGCTCGGGACCGCGCTCGCCGTCCTTGCCGGTGATGGGGTCCACGTTCGCGTAGTAGTACGCCAGCGACGTGCCCTGGATGATGTCGCCGGCGTCGACGAGGAGCACCCGCTCCTCACCCTTCTGCTCGCGCAACTGCTTGACGAGGGTGGCGATCCGGGCGATGCCGTAGGTGTTGCCCTTGGAGTCCACCGGGGCCGCGTTGGTGTAGTAGTCCCAGTTGAAGACGTGGCTGTGCAGGTCGGTGGTGCCGAGGATGGAGAAGGACCACGTCTTCGGGGTCCTGCCGTGCCTGCGGTCGGCGGCCTCGGCGGTGCCGGTGCCGACCGCTCCCGTCGCGGCGACGGCCGCGCCGGTGACGGCCGACTTCTTCACGAACTCCCGGCGGTTCATGGGACTGAGGGGCATGCGAGGCTCCTGAGAGGCTGGAGTTGACGCGAGTAGATGAGCGGGCCGTGCGGTGGCTACCCGCGTAGATCGTGCTCGTGCCTCGGCGCTGCCGGGAACCAGGAAAAGACCATGTCCAGGTCAAGGATGGGTCAGGAGTCGCTCAGGGGGCCGGTGGGTGAACCGGGTCATACCGGCCCGACGAGCCTGATCTCGGGCGGCCACAGCACCCCGTTCGCCATCAGCAGGGCGGGCCCGAGGTGCACCGGGCACACCAGCAGCGGCGGCAGGTGGTGCCGGGCCACCTCGAAGACCGCCGGGTCGGAGCAGTCCGTGCCGCCGGCCAGGTCGCCCTCACCGCCGTACGGCCCCCGGCACCGTGCGTTCCGGTGGACGCTCATCCCTCCAGTGTCCACCGGGGCACCTGTCTACCGGGCGCTCTCCGCCCCCTCCTCCGTGACGTCCTCGGCGAAGCCCTCGGAGCGGGGCGCGGGCAGGCGCAGGCCCCGGGACTCGGCGACGCGCAGGGCGTCGGTCAGGCACTCGGCGAGACGGCGGCCGGCGTAGCGGACCTCGGTGCACGGGGACACCGGGTCGTCCAGCACGGCGCGGGCGAGGCCGAGCACGTCGGTGGCGGTGGCGAGTTGAGCGGCCTCCAGGTCGTCGGCGAGCCGGGAGAGGTAGCCGCCCGCGTTGTCGGTGACCAGGTAGCAGGGCTTGCCCTCCGGCGACGGCCAGGGCAGGAGCCGCGGGGTGACGACGGGTGCGGGGATGCCGTTGACGGGCTCCATCAGGCCGCCACCTCCCGCGCGCCGACCAGGTGCCGGTCCAGGTCGATCCCGAAGTCGGCGGCGAGCACGAGGGCGAGACGGCGGCGCTGCCGGAGCGCGGCCGCTTGGGCTTCCCCGGTTTCCCGTTCGTGGGCGGCGAGGTAGGGGCGCACGAGGGCGGAGTCGCCGCCGTCGAGGGGGGCGTGGAGGCCGTACGGGGAGCGGGGGCGCGGGAGGGTGATGGCGGGGCGGACGGGAGTGGGATGGAGCCCGGGGAACGGGTCGCGCTGGGATCGCGGCTTACGACGCCGTCCGGTACCGGCACCGAGGAGGATGCGCAGCCGTTGGAGGGCGCGCGGGATAAGGTCGGTCATGTCGACGCTCCTAGTAAGCGTGGGCCGTGCCCCGGGAGGTTGCCGCCTCGCCGGGGTCCTGTCATTTCGACCATACCGCTAACTGCGTCCCCCTGCACCCTACTGAGTTCTTCTGCTTGCTACCGCGTCGGGACGCGTTCCAGCCCTGCCGTGCGCGTAAGGCTGCGGCACGGTGGAGATATGACCGAGCTCCCGCGCTACGAGTACGTGAAACTCGCCGACTCGATCGAGGCGGACATCGCGTCCGGCAAGTTGCCGCAGGGGGCCGCCCTGCCCGGCGAGCGCGCCATGACCGACCTGTATCGCGTCAGCATCGGCACCGTGCGTCGTGCCGTCGTGGAACTCCGCAATCGAGGACTCGTCGCCACCCTGCCGGCCAAGGGCACGTACGTCATCGGAATGCCGGAGGCGGCCGAGGACAGCGAACCGAACGGCTGAAGGACTCAGTGCTGCACTACGAGCCCGGGGCAGTGACGCCGCATCGCGTCCAGAACCGCCTCCGGCGGCACCGGCAAGGTGTTCGTGGTCATGTTGGCCGGACCGAAGCCGAGTCGTGCGTTCATGGACGCGGTGCTGCGGACGAGCTTGGGTGCTCGAGCCAGATAAGCGTCCGGATCGTGCAGCACCAGCTCGATGAACCGTTGCGAGGTGTTGCGTACCCGCTGCTCGCGTATCCGTACGGCGGCTATCTCGTCCCAGCCGAACCGGCCCAGACTCGCGTGCTCCACTCCCGCGTCGTCCAGCACCAACTCCGGTCGGTCCCGGAGCAGGCGCTGGGCCATCATCACCGAACAGAATCCGAAGAAGGGTGCCACCAGCACCCCTGCCACAGTCATGAGCACGGTGCTGTGGGCGACCAAGAAGACAACGCCCAGAGCGACGAAGGCCAGAGAGCCGGCCATCATGGCCCACACCCGTCGCTTGGCGAGCGGATAGACCGTCGGGGGCCGTGGAACGCCGTCTCTGATCACGGGCCCAGACGATAGGACCAGAGCCCTCTTCAGCGGAAGCCTTCCGCGGACCGTCCGGTGCCGGGAGCGACAGGAGCCGCCCCGGGCGGGGCGGCTCCGGCCGGTCCTCCGGTCACAGGAACGAGTTGACCTCGATCGTCTCGTCCCGCCCCGGGCCCACGCCGATCGCGGAGATCGGCGCGCCGGACATCTCCTCCAGCGCCTTGACGTAGTTCTGCGCGTTCTTCGGCAGGTCGGAGAAGGACTTCGCCTTGGTGATGTCCTCGGACCAGCCCGGCAGGGTCTCGTAGACCGGCTTCGCGTGGTGGAAGTCCGTCTGCGAGTACGGCAGTTCCTCGACCCTCCTGCCGTCGATCTCGTAGGCCACGCAGACCGGGATCTGCTCCCAGCCGGTGAGGACGTCGAGCTTGGTGAGGAAGAAGTCGGTCAGGCCGTTGACCCGGGTCGCGTAGCGGGCGATCACCGCGTCGAACCAGCCGCAGCGGCGGTCCCGGCCGGTGGTCACGCCCCGCTCGCCGCCGATGCGGCGCAGCGCCTCGCCGTCCTCGTCGAACAGCTCGGTCGGGAAGGGGCCGGAGCCGACGCGGGTGGTGTACGCCTTGAGGATGCCGATGACCCGGCTGATCTTCGTCGGGCCCACGCCGGCGCCGGTGCAGGCACCGCCCGCGGTGGGGTTCGACGAGGTCACGAAGGGGTAGGTGCCGTGGTCGATGTCCAGGAGCGTGCCCTGGCCGCCCTCGAACAGCACCACCTTGTCCTGCTCCAGCGCCTGGTTGAGCACCAGGACGGTGTCCGCGACGTACGGCCGCAGCCGCTCCGCGTAGCCCAGGAGCTCCTCGACCACCTGGTCGACCGCGATCGCGCGGCGGTTGTAGAGCTTGGTGAGCATCTGGTTCTTGACGTCGAGGGCCGCCTCGACCTTCTGGGTGAGGATCGACTCGTCGTAGAGGTCCTGCACGCGGATGCCGACGCGGTTGATCTTGTCCGCGTAGGTCGGCCCGATGCCGCGGCCGGTGGTCCCGATCTTCCGCTTCCCGAGGAAGCGTTCCGTCACCTTGTCCACCGTGACGTTGTACGGCGTGATGATGTGAGCGTTACCGCTGATCAGGAGCTTGGACGTGTCGACGCCACGCTCGTTCAGCCCGTTCAGCTCGGAGAACAGGACCGACGGGTCGACGACGACTCCGTTGCCGATGACCGGGGTGCACCCCGGGGACAGGATTCCGGAAGGGAGCAGGTGAAGGGCGTACTTCTGGTCGCCCACGACCACCGTGTGGCCGGCGTTGTTGCCGCCCTGGTAGCGCACCACGTAGTCGACGGATCCGCCTAGCAGGTCCGTCGCCTTTCCCTTGCCTTCGTCACCCCACTGAGCACCGAGCAGCACAAGTGCGGGCACGCGCGTACACCCCTTCCGGGCGGGGCATGTCCAAGGTCAGGGGCGTACGCGTAGGGTTCACCGCCGCGTGCACCGCGGCCGTCGTTGGCCGCAAACCGTCGGACCGGATGCCCCGGAATAGACGAAGCCCCTGGCGCAATAGCGCAAGGGGCTCTTGCACAAAGATGCTACCCGAGGAAGCGAGGCAGGACCGAGGTGGCGACTTCTCCGACTTCCGAACAGCTGCTGGTGGTCATCGATCCGGTGGCCCGAAGGACGGACGGGGAGTCGGTACGCATCGCGAAAGACGTGCTCAGCGCGGGTGCGCACGCCAAGGTCTGCCTGCCGGAGGGGCCCGAGGAGTTCGCCCGGGCGCTGGCCCGGCGCGGCTCGCGGCGTCCGGTGGTGGTGGGCGACGACCGCGCGCTGGTGCGCGCCGTGTCCCTGCTGCACCGGCAGCGGGAGCTGGCCGGATGTGCCCTGTCGGTGGTGCCGGTGGGCAGCGTGCTCTCCGTGGCGCAAGCCCTCGGGGTGCCCACCGGAGCGGTGGCGGCGGCGCGGGCGGTCCTCGACGGGGTCGAGCGGCGCCTGGACCTGCTGGTGGACGACAGCGACGGCGTGGTGCTCGGCGCGCTGCGCATCCCGGTGCCGATCCGGCGGGCCCCGGCACCGGACCCGGGCCGGCCGTGGCTGCGTACGGCCCAGTCCCTGGTCCGCACCCTGGTGCCCGCGCGCGAGGCCGCGGTCCCCCCGCCCCGGCCGGCCCGGCTCAGGGTGGAGGTGGACGGGGTGACGCTGGTGGACCTGGACCAGCCGGTGGAGGCGGTGTCGCTGACGCCGGGCGCCACGGGGCTGGCCGAGGTGGAGGTGCAGCCGGCCTCGGTGGGGGCCGAGGCCGCGACCCTGCGGGCGAAGGGCCGGACCGTCAGCGTGTCCGGGGCGGACTTCCGCTACCGGGCGGACGCGGGCGTGTGCGGGCCGGTACGACGGCGGACGTGGACGGTACTGGAAGGGGCGTGGGGGCTCACGGTGCCGGATCCGGGGTGAGGACGCACGACGCTGCTCCGCAACACGCCTTACTAGTCGCCGAAGACCTCGCGGCGGTGCACCCGCCAGCGCTCCATCATGGCGGCCACCTCCGTCTCGACGAACTCGAAGAAGGCGAGCGTCTCGGCCATGCGGCGGCCCGCCGGCGTGCCGGGGCCGAGGCTGTCGACGCCCTCGCGCAGGGCGCCCTCCCAGCGTTTGATGATGGCCTCGCGGTTGGTCAGGGCCTCGTACCACTGGTCGCCGTGCACCCGGTAGCGCTCCCGGCGCGAGCCCGGCTCCCGCTCGCGCGAGACCATGTGCGTCATGGTCAGGTAGCGCACCGCCCCGGACACGGCGGCCGGGCTGATCCGCAGCTGCTCGCCCAGCTCGGCGGAGGTCAGCACGCCCTCGTCGGAGGAGAGCAGCGCGGCGAACACCCGGGAGGGCATCCGCTGCATGCCGGCCTCGACGAGCTGGGCCGCGAAACTCTCCACGAACTTCGAGACCGCCTCCTGGTCCCTGCCCGCCTCATCCGTCATGCTCACCACCCTAACCGGGCTTCATATGCTTCCTTAACTTCACAAATTTCTGAAGGAAGCGTACGTTCTGAACCATGACGAAGGCAATCACGGTCTCCGGACTCCACAAGTCGTTCGGCAGGACCCATGCCCTGGACGGCCTCGACCTCGAGGTGGAGACCGGCGAGGTGCACGGATTCCTCGGCCCGAACGGCGCCGGCAAGTCCACCACCATCCGCGTCCTGCTGGGCCTGCTGCGCGCCGACTCCGGCGCCGCGCAGGTGCTCGGCCGCGACCCCTGGCAGGACGCCGTGGAGGTGCACCGCCGGATTGCCTACGTCCCCGGCGACGTGACCCTGTGGCGCAACCTCTCCGGCGGCGAGGTCATCGACCTCTACGGCCGGCTGCGCGGCGGCCTCGACGCGGGCCGCCGCGCCGAGCTGGTCGAGCGCTTCGAGCTGGACCCCACCAAGAAGGGCCGCACCTACTCCAAGGGCAACCGGCAGAAGGTGGCGCTGGTCGCCGCGTTCGCCTCGGACGTGGACCTGCTGATCCTGGACGAGCCGACGTCGGGCCTGGACCCGCTGATGGAGGAGGTCTTCCAGCGCTGCGTGGAGGAGGAGCGCGAGCGCGGCCGGACGGTCCTGCTCTCCTCGCACCTCCTCAGCGAGGTCGAGGAGCTCTGCGACCGGGTGAGCATCATCCGCAGGGGCCGCACCGTGGAGAGCGGCTCGCTGGCCGATCTGCGCCATCTGACCCGCACCAGCGTGACCGCCGAACTCGCGGGAGCGCCCAACGGGTTGGCGCATCTGCCGGGCGTGCACGACCTCGACGTCCGGGGCAGGCGGGTGCGGCTCCAGGTCGACACGGACAAACTCGACGCGGTGCTGCGCCAGCTGAGCGAGTCCGGCGTACGGTCGCTGACCTCGACGCCGCCGACCCTGGAGGAGCTGTTCCTGCGGCACTACCAGGGAGACGGGGCGGAGGTGGCGTCCCGATGACCGCCGCGTCGTTCGCCGTACGGGGCGGGGGCACGCGCCAACTGGCGGGCACCGCGACCCTGCTGCGGTTCGCGCTGCGCCGCGACCGGGTGCTGATCCCGGTCTGGGTCGCGGTCAACGCACTCATGGTCCTGTCCATGCCGAACACGCTCAAGAGCCTGTACGGCACCCCGGCCGAGCGCACCGACCTGATCCACCAGGTGGCGGCCAACGCCTCCTTCCGCGCCCTGATCGGACCCGTCTTCGACACCTCGATCGGCGCGCTCACCGCCTGGCGCGCCGGCGTCTACGCCGGCCTGCTCGCCGCGGTGACCGGCCTCCTCGTCGTCGTCCGGCACACCCGGGACGAGGAGGAGAGCGGCCGCCAGGAACTGGTGGCCTCCGGGATGGTGGGCCGCAGGGCCTCCCTGACGGCGGCGCTGCTGGCGGCAGGGGTCGCCAACGCCGCGCTGGCGGTGCTGGTCACGGTCGGCCTGGCGGGCCAGGGAGGCGCCGGAGCCCTCGCCCTGGGCCTGGGCGTCGCGGCCGTGGGCATGGTCTTCGCGACAGCGGCGGCGATCGTCGCCCAGCTCACGGAGAGCGCGCGCCTGGCCCGGGGGCTGACCTCCGCGGCGCTCGGTGCGGCCTTCGTGCTGCGCGCGGCGGGCGACTCGGCGAGGGACGACGGATCGTCCGTCCTGACCTGGCTGTCGCCGCTGGGCTGGCTGGAGAACCTGCGGCCGTACGCCGGCGAACGCTGGTGGGTGCTGCTGCTGTGCGCGGCGGCCGTGGCGGTCCAGGCCGTGGCGGCCTACGCGCTGGCGGGCCGCCGGGACGTCGGCATGAGCTTCCTGCCCACCCGCCCCGGACCGGCCACCGGCCGCCTCGGCACCGCGGGCGCCCTGGCCTGGCGGCTGCAGCGGGGCAGCGTCCTCGGCTGGGGCACCGCCTTCTTCGTCGTCGGCGTCGTCTACGGCGGCCTCACGGACGGGGTGAGCGATCTGGTCGGCGACAACGACAACGCCCGGCGGATCTTCGAGCGGATGGGCGGCCGAAGCGGCCTGACGGACGCCTTCCTCGCCTCGATGATCGGCATGATGGGCCTGGTCGCGGCCCTGTACGTGGTCGGCTCGGTGCTGCGGCTGAACGGCGAGGAGACGTCCGGCCGCGCGGAACCGGTCCTCGCGAACGCGGTGGGCCGGCTGCGCTGGACCGCGGGCCACCTGGTCATCGCGTTCGGCGGCACGGTCCTGATCATGCTGCTGACCGGAGCCGGCTTCGTCGTCGGACACGGCAGGGAGGCCGGCCCCATTCTGGGGGCGTGCCTGCTCCAGCTCCCCGCGATCTGGGTGGTCGGCGGACTGGCGGTGCTGCTGTACGGGGTGCTGCCCCGGGCGGCGACGGCGGCCTGGGGTGTCGCGGCCGCCGTACTGCTGATCGGCTGGGTCGGTCCCGCGCTGGACGCGCCGCAGGCGGTGCTGGACCTGTCGCCGTTCGGTCATCTGCCGAAACTGCCGGGCGGGTCGATGGAGTGGGGCCCGGTGCTGGTCCTGCTCGCGCTGTCGGCGGCGCTGGTGGCCGCGGGGCTGGCGGGGCTGCGACGGCGGGACATGACGACCTGACGGGCGCGGGGAACCCGCTCGCGCTCCGCACACGTCCCTCCCGGGCATGGGACAACGTATGCAGGCCGCGGCGGGATGCCTGACCATGGCGGCGGGCGCGGGAGCGGGGCTCGCGGTGTGGGCCGTCGGCGTGCGGGCCCGGTTCCGGCGGTTCGAACGGAGCCCGGACTGGAGCGTGCTCTACGCCGAACTGCCGCTCGCGGTCCTCGGGGGAACGGCCGCGGCCCTCGCCGTCTGGGCGCTGGTCCGGCGCGCCGGACGGTGACGGCATGTCCGTGGGCCATACAACCGTCCGGGCCGCTGCCGAGTCCTCCACCACGTCGCGGACGAACGGGCCGACGCGGAGGGAGACGCCCCATGGCACGACAGCCCGCCGAGCGCGGAACCGCGGAGGCCGAAGGACAGCGGCGCAGACGCCGGGCCGCCGTCGCCGGTGGCACCACGGCCGCCTGCGTCGGCGCGGCGTCCCTCGCCGTCGAGAGCGCCGCCGGGGTCGCGCACGGCATCCCCTGGCCGGTCGTCGTGCCGTTCATCCTGGTGTGCAGCGCCTTCGCAGGCTGGGCGGGGGCGAGGACCGGACGCGAGAACGCCGTCCGCGCGCAGACGCTCGGCCCCGGCGAGCGGCTGATCGGCTCCTACGCCGTGCGGCCGCCGTTCACGCCCGGGCGGGCCCCGACCCCGTACGAGAACCCGCCCTACCAGCTGCTGCTGACCTCCCGGCACCTGCAGCTGTGGGAACGCTCCAACCTGCTGTGGGCCCGCCCCTGGCCCGAGCTGCGGCTGGCCGTCGACGGGCCGCGCCTGAAGATCTACCACCGCGGCGAGGAGGCGGGCTTCATGGTCCTCGAACCCCCGGGCACACCCCTGGAGGTCCAGCTCGCCGCCCGCCGCCTCGGCGCCTCCTGACGGCTCTAGACCGACACCCGCAGCCCGTCCAGCCCCCTGATGACGAAGTTGGGTCTGCGCTCGGGCTCGGCGGCCAGGCTCAGGGCGGGCGCCTTCTCCAGCAGGGCCCGCATCGACGCCGCCAGCTCGATCCGGGCCAGGGGGGCGCCGATGCAGTAGTGGATGCCGGCACTGAAGGAGATGTGGGGGTTGTCGGCGCGGGTGAGGTCGAGCTTCGCCGGCTCCGGGAACACCTCGGGGTCGTGGTTGGCGGAGCCGAAGAGCATCGCGATCTCCGCGCCCCTCGGGATCGTCGTGCCGTCGATCTCGATCTCCTCCAGCACCCAGCGCTCGAAGAGCTGGAGCGGGGTGTCGTAGCGCATCAGCTCCTCGACGGCCGACGGGACCAGGGAGTGGTCGCCGCGCAGGGCCGCGAGCATGCCGGGGTTGCGGAACAGGGCCCACCAGCCGTTGACGGTCGCGTTCACCGTCGCCTCGTGACCCGCGTTCAGCAGCAGCACACAGGTCGAGATCATCTCCTGCTCGGTGAGCCGGTCGCCCTCGTCGTGCGCGGCGATCAGGCCCGAGATCAGGTCCTCGCCGGGCTCCTTGCGGCGCTCGGCGATCAGGTCGCGGAGGTACTCCGAGAACGCGACCGAGGCGCGCACGGCCCTGCGCGCCGTCTCCGTGGGGGGATTCAGCTCGTACATCCCGCAGATGTCGGCGGACCAGGGCCGCAGCGGGGCCCTGTCGGACTCGGGGATGCCCAGCATCTCGGCGATGACCGCCACGGGCAGCGGCTCGGCGACGTCGGTGAGCAGATCCCCGCCGCCGGCCGCGACGAGCCGGTCCACCAGCTCACCGGCGAGCCGGTCCACGTACGGCTTGAGCCGCTCGACCGTACGCGGCGTGAACGCCTTCGACACCAGCCGCCGGATCCTCGTGTGGTCCGGCGGTTCCAGGTCGAGCATCCCGTGGTCGTTGAGGGTGTGGAACGGCTCGTGCTCCGCCGGCGGCGCGGTCCGCCCGAACTCCTCGTGCGTGAACCGGTGCTGATACGTCCGCCCCAGACGCCGGTCGCGCAGCAGCGCCGAGACGTCCGCGTGGTGCGGCACCAGCCACTGGTCCGTGGGCTCGAAGTAGTGCACCCGGCCCTTGGCGCGCAGCTCGGCGTAGGCGGGGTAGGGGTCCGCGACGAACGCCGGGTCCCATGGGTCGAAGGCAGCCATGGCGGGACGCTAACCCGGCGTCCCCGGCTCTGACCAGGGCCCCCGGTGCTGCGGCCGGTCGGCGGAGCGAGCCCGTGGCCGCCGCGGTCAGCCCGGCGTCACCAGCCGTGCCTCGTACGCGAACACCGCCGCCTGGGTGCGGTCCCGCAGCCCGAGCTTCACCAGGATGCGGCTGACGTGGGTCTTGATGGTGGACTCGGCGACCACCAGCCGTCCGGCGATCTCCGCGTTCGACAGCCCCTGGGCGATCAGGACCAGCACCTCCGTCTCGCGTTCGGTCAGGTCGCCGTAGGCCGCGTGGGCGGAGGACAACGGGCGGGGAGCCGCCGAGAGCTTCGAGAACTCGGTGATCAGGCGCTTGGTG
The DNA here is from genome assembly GCF_044767585.1 of Streptomyces sp. NPDC101225. Lineage (NCBI taxonomy): Bacteria > Bacillati > Actinomycetota > Actinomycetes > Kitasatosporales > Streptomycetaceae > Streptomyces > Streptomyces sp. NPDC101225. The sequence goes on along the minus strand of NZ_JBIWOE010000021.1, from coordinate 50,537 downwards.
ACGGTGGGGGCGAGAAGGGCCTCGCCGGACGCCACCACCCGCACGCCGTCCGCCAGTTGGCGGGCCGAGGCGTCCTTGAGCAGGAAGCCGGAGGCACCCGCGCGCAGCGCCTGGTACACGTACTCGTCGAGGTCGAAGGTCGTGAGGACCAGCACCTTGGCCGTGGTGTCGGAGGCGACGATCTCCCTCGTCGCCTCGATGCCGTTCAGCTCGGGCATGCGGATGTCCATCAGGACCACGTCGGGGGCGAGTTCGCGCACACGGGCCACCGCCTCGCGGCCGTTGACCGCCTCGCCGACCACCTCGATGTCCGGCATCGCGTTCAGCAGGACCGAGAAGCCCTCGCGCACCATCATCTGATCGTCCGCGATCAGGACGCGGATGGTCATGCCTCACCGTCCCCGGTGGCGGCGACCGGCAGGAAGACCGTCACCTCGTAGCCACCCGCCTCCGTGCCGCCCGCCGTCATCTCGCCGTTCAGCATCGACACCCGCTCGCGCATGCCGGTGATGCCGTGCCCGGCGCCCGGGGAGGGTTTCACCAGGCTCGGCTCGGGCGGCGGGTCGTTGACCACGCGCAGTCCCAGGCCGCCGATGACGTAGCCGATCTCGACGCGCGCGTCCGCGCCCGGCGCGTGCCGCAGGCTGTTGCTCAGCGCCTCCTGGACGATGCGGTACGCCGACAGCTCGACGCCCTGCGGCAGTTCGCGCACCGCCCCGGTCACCGTCTTGCCGACGCTCAGGCCCGCCTCGCGCACGTTCGCCAGCAGCGCGTCCAGGTCGGCGAGGGTGGGCTGCGGGGCGTCCGGGGCCTCGTAGTCCTCGGCGCGGACGACGCCGAGGACGCGGCGCAGCTCGGTGAGCGCGGCCACCGCGTTCTCCCGGATGGTGGCGAAGGCGCGCTCCAGCTCCGGCGGCGGGTTCTGCACCCGGTAGGGGGCGGCCTCCGCCTGGATGGCGACGACCGACATGTGGTGCGCCACCACGTCGTGCAGCTCGCGGGCGATCGTCGTGCGCTCCTCCAGGAGGGTGCGCCGGGACCGCTCGTGCGCGGTGACGGTCTGCTGGGCGGTCACCTCCTGCTTCGCGTCCCGGCGGATGTGCCAGACGGTGACGACGAGGATGGCCACGGCGGAGAGGAACAGCAGCTCCATGGTGTTCGAGCCGAAGCGGCCACGGCCGCCGACGCTCCCCGCCACGGCGCCGTACACCGCCGTCAGGACCCATGTCCAGGCCGCCGTGCGCGGCCTGGTGCGGACGGCCACGATCGTGAGCACCAGCAGCTGACAGGCGAAACTGCCGGACAGCCACGGCCACTCGCTGTCCCAGTCGCTGCCGACGGCGGCGGCGATCGGGGTCGCGAGCATCGACAGCCAGAACGCGCCGACCGGCCGCACCATGGTCAGCAGCACCGGCGCCAGGGCGAGCAGGCCGAGGACCAGATTGGTGGCCGCGCCGTCCATCGGGCTGTCCGAGGCGATGAGCATCGCGACGAAGCCGCACGCCGTGATCACGGCGTGCGGCGCCCACGCCGCGTACACGCGTATCGGGCCGGGGAGCCGGCGGGCGAGCCGCCCGTCGGTGCTCGCGCGGCGCAGCGGGCGGTAGGCGAAGGCGTCGTGGAACAGGTCCTGCCGCAGCCCCCGCAGGGCGTCCATGGCGGCCCGGAACTCCGGGCTGCGCGGCTTGTACGGGTCGAACACGCTGTCCGGCGGGTCCGTCTGCCTGGTGGGCTCCGACGGGGCCGGCTGCGTACGGGGCGTCTCGGTCACGGGTACGACGGTAGGCGCCGCCCGGCCTCGCGGGCGTCACCAGTGAGAAGGGTCCTGCGCCCTCCCCCTCAGGTACTACGGCGGCCGGGACGGGCGGCGCGCGGCCTCACCAGGCCAGCTGGGCGATCTCCTCCGCGACCACCGCGCACGCGTCCGCCGCCGGGTCGATCAGGGGGAAGTGGCCGACCTCCTCGAGCAGGGTGAGGCCGACGACCTCGCCGGCCTTCGCCGCCGCCTCCGCGTAGGACTCGGCGACCGCCTGCGGGACGGTGAGGTCGTCCCGGCCCTGGACCAGGGCGGTCGCGATGCCGGTGGGAAGCAGCAGGGAGGGATCGGCGTACGGCCGCCGCTCGGCGAACCTCTCGTCGCCGCCCAGGAGTTGACGCGTGGCCCCGGAGCACACGTCGAGCTTGTCGGCCACCTCGAAGTCGGCGATCGGGGCCAGGGCGACGACCCCGCGCAGCGGCGCGGGCCCCTCGATGCGCCAGGGGGCGTCGCCGGGCAGCAGATGGCGGGCCGCCGCCCACAGGGCGAGATGGCCGCCGGCCGAGTGCCCGGTGATCACGGTGCGGCGCGGATCGGCCTGCACCAGGTGCTCGCGCACCAGGCCGGGCAGCGCCCGCAGCGCGGCCGCGACGTCGTCGAAGGTCTCCGGCCACCGGCCCGCGACGGGTCCGCTCCCGCCCTGCGCCGGGATCGCGCTCCCGCGCCGGTACTCCACGCTGGCCACGGCGAAACCGCGCCGGGCGAGGAAGTCCGCGAACGGGGAGATGTGCCGGCGGTCGTACGCCGCCCGCCAGGCGCCTCCGTGCAGCACGGCGACCAGCGGGGCCAGGCCGCCCGGGACCGCCTCCACGCGCGGTGCGTAGAAGTCGATCAGCTGGTCGGGATGGTCACCGTAGGCAGCGGTGGAGTCGGGGTCGACCGCCGGGTGCGAGAACGCCGACTCCTCTTCGGCGGCGGCCCGGGCTGCTGCGGCGTCGTCCGGCATGCTCCAACCTCTCAGCGACGTAACCAGTTTGGCCGACCAGGTGCGATGCAGGCCGTTGGCGGGGACGGTATCAGGCCGGTGACGTGCGCGGACACGGGGATGTCACGCTCGGTGAGGGGGAAACGGTTCTGTACCCGCGCAAGCCGGGCAGTCCCGGGGGACTGCCCGGCCGCGCGGCGGGCGCCGGGGCTATCCGGCGAGCGTCTCCGCCAGCACCCGGGCCGCCCGCTCGACGTCGCCGAACCCGACGTAGAGCGGAGTGAAGCCGAACCGGAGGACGTCCGGGTACCGGAAGTCGCCGACCACACCCTGCTCGATCAGCCGCTTCATGACGTCCCCGGCGACGGGGGCGCCTCCCGCACCGGCGAGGCCGGGAGCGGGGGGACACCGCAGCGCCACCTGGCTGCCGCGCTCCGCGTGGGCCACCGGGGTCAGCGACTCCACCCGCCCCGCGGGCACGTACGCGCGCACGCACTCCAGGAAGAAGTCCGTCAGCGCCAGCGACTTGGCCCGTACCGCCTCGACCGTGACGCCGTCCCAGACGTCGAGCGCCGCCTCCAGGGCCAGCATGGAGAGGATGTCCGGGGTGCCGACCCGGCCGCGCAGCGCGCCGGGCGCGGGCTCGTAGGCGGACCGCATCCCGAAGGGCTCCGCATGGGAGTTCCAGCCGGGCAGCGGGGAGTCGAAGCGGTCCTGGAGGCCGGCGCGGACGTAGAGGTACGCCGGTGAACCGGGGCCGCCGTTGAGGTACTTGTAGGTGCAGCCGACCGCGAGGTCGACGCCGTGCTCGTCCAGCCCGACCGGCAGCGCGCCCGCGCTGTGGCACAGGTCCCAGACGACCGGCGCCCCCACCGCGTGCACCGCGGCCGTCAGAGCGGGCAGGTCGTGCAGCCGGCCGGTGCGGTAGTCGACGTGGTTCAGCAGGACCGCGGCCGTACGGCCGGACAGCGCGCCCGGCACCTCGGCCGGCTCCAGCGGACGCGGGGTGCACCCCGTCATCCGGGCCGCCGACTCGGCGATGTAGCCGTCCGTGGGGAAGGTCGTCGCGTCGAAGAGGATCTCGTCCCGGCCGTCGCCGTCGAGCCGCGCGAGCCGGACCGCGCCCACGAGTGCCTTGAAGACGTTGACGCTGGTCGAGTCGCCCACCACGATCTGCCCGGGCGCCGCGCCGACCAGCGGCGCGATCCGGTCGCCGATCCGCTCGGGCGCCGTCCACCAGCCGCTCTCGTCCCAGGAGCGGATGCGCAACTCGCCCCACTGACGCCGTACGACGTCCTCCATCCGGCCCGGGACCGCCGCCGGCAGCGCGCCGAGGGAGTTGCCGTCGAGGTAGACCGCCTCGTCGAGGACGAATCTCGCCCGCACCGCGGCGAGTTCGTCGACGGCGTCCAGCTTGGCGGCCCTGGCGGCGAGTTCGGTCGTCTCAGACATGGGACCTCGCCGTCCACAGCTCGGGGAACACGTTCTTCTGCGCCCGCTTCTCCAGCCAGGCGACGCCCGCGGAGCCGCCCGTGCCCGCCTTGGCGCCCATCGCCCGGCGGGTGGCCACGAGATGGTCGTTGCGCCATCGCCACACCAGTTCGGCGACGTCCGTCAACGCCTCGCCCAGACGGGCCAGTTCGGCGTGCTCGTCACCGGAGTAGACGGCGGCCCAGACGGCCTCCACCGCCTCCGACGGCTCGTGGCGCAGCGAGACGTCGCGCCGCAGGACGGAGCCGGGCACCGGGTGGCCGCGCCGCGCGAGCAGGCGCAGCACCTCGTCGTACAGGCTCGGCTCGTGCAGGGCCTTCTCCAGCTCGGCGTGGACGCGCGGGGCGCCGCGGTGCGGGACGAGCATGGACGCGGACTTCTCGCCGAGCAGGAACTCCATCCGCCGGTACATCGCCGACTGGAAGCCGGAGCCCTCGCCGAGCGCGGAGCGGTAGGAGTTGAACTGGGCCGGGGTGAGCTGCCCGAGGGGCCTCCAGGAGGCGTTCAGCGCCTCCAGCTCGCGCACCGAGCGCTTCAGCGCGTCGATGGCCACCGGTACCCGGTCCTCACGAAGGGACCGCGCGGCGGTCTCCCACTCGTGGACGATCACGGTGAACCACAGCTCCATCACCTGGGTCGTGACCAGGAAGACCATCTCTCCGGGATCGTCGGAGAGGGTGTGCTGGAGGTGGGTGAGCACGTCCGCCTGGACGTAGTCCTCGTACGGTGTCGTGCCCTGGAAATCGAGATGCGGGGTCTCGGGCTCGGAAGCCTCGTGGGACATCGCTGTCTCCTGATGTGTGCTACGGGTAGCGGTCCGCCCCTGCCGTTACCGGCACGGGGGCCCCGGTCCCCACGGGCATCCTCCGCAATCACCCCGACCGCCGCAAGGTCCGCCCGGTCACACCGGGCGGACCTCACGGACGTCACCGGCGCGCTAGCCCAGCGTCTGGGCCGCCGTCGGCGAGGAGTCCTTCAGGAACTGCGAGCAGCGCTCGTACTCGTCCTGCTCGCCGATCGACTGCGCCGCGCGGGCGAGGGCGTGCAGGGCGCGCAGGAAGCCGCGGTTGGGCTCGTGCTCCCAGGGCACCGGGCCGTGGCCCTTCCAGCCGCTGCGGCGCAGGGCGTCCAGGCCGCGGTGGTAGCCCGTACGGGCGTAGGCGTACGACTCCACGACGCTGCCCCGCTCGAACGCCTCGTCGGCCAGCTGGGCCCAGGCCAGCGAGGACGTCGGGTACTTGGCGGCGACGTCCGCGGGCGCGGTGCCGCCGGCCAGCAGCTCGCGGGGCGCGGGGTCGTCGGGGAGGTGGGTCGGGGGCGGGCCCCCGAGGAGGTTCTCGTGAATCGACATGCGTCCAAGTCTGCGCCATCACTCGGTGCGGGGCGTCCGCTCCGCCGTCGGCAGCTTCGCGGCCCGCTGCCCCTCCAGGGGCGGCGCCGTGACCGACCCGTGCGTACGGCACTCCGGGCGGCGGCAGTCCGGGGGCAGGGGGCGCACCGTCGCGAAGGCCACCGCCGACCCGGCCACCAGCACACCGGCGCAGATCAGCATCGCCCGGTGGAAGGCGTCGTCGAAGGCGGTGGCCGAGCGGTAGGCCTCCGGGCCCATCCCGGCGAGCAGCGGCAGCGCGGCCACCGCGATCAGACCGGCCGCGCGGGCGGCGGCGTTGTTGATCCCGCTGGCCAGGCCCGCCCGCGCGGTGTCCACCGAGCCCAGGACGGTCGAGGTCAGCGGGGCGACCAGCGTCACCATGCCGACACCCAGCACCAGGACGGCGGGCAGGACGTCGCGCACGTACGAGGCACCGGGCCCGACCCGCAGCATCAGCAGCATCCCGGCGGCGCACAGCAGGGGTCCGGCGGTGAGCGGGATGCGGGGGCCGATGCGGTCGGCCAGGGCGCCGGAGCGGGCCGAGAACAGCAGCATCAGGGCGGTGGTCGGCAGCAGGGCCGTACCGGCGGCGAGGGGCGTCCAGCCGACGGCGACCTGGAGCTGGAGGGCGGTCAGGAAGAAGAAGCCGCCGAACGCCGCGTACACGCACAGGGTGACCAGGTTGACGGCCGTGAACTGGCGGGAGGCGAAGATGGACGGCGGCATCATCGGGTCCGGGCTGCGCCGCTCGACCTGCACGAAGGCGACGGCCGCGGCCACTCCCGCCAGGGCGGTGACGGCGACGACCAGCGAGCCCTGGTGGGCCTCGATGAGGGCGTAGGTGACCAGGCCGAGGGCGAGGGCGGCGAGGAACGCGCCGAGCACGTCGAAGCGGCCGTGGGAGCGGCCGTCCGACGACTCGGGGACGTGGCGCAGGGCGATCGGGGCGCACACCACGGCCAGCGGGACGTTGAGCAGGAACACCCAGCGCCAGCCGGGGCCGTCGACCAGCCAGCCGCCCAGGAACGGGCCGACGGCCGCGCCGATGCCGCCGAAGCCGGACCACAGGCCGACGGCCCGGCCGCGGTCGTCGGGGTGGAACGACGCCTGGATCAGGGCCAGGGAGCCCGGTGTGAGGAGCGCGCCGCCGACCCCCTGGAGGGCGCGGGCGGCGATGAGGACGCCGGAGCTCGGCGCGAGGCCGCACAGCAGGGACGCCGCGGCGAACCAGACGACGCCGATGACGAAGACCTTGCGGCGGCCGTAGTGGTCGCCGAGGGAGCCGCCGAGCAGGATCAGGCCGGCCAGCGTCAGCATGTACGCGTTGACCGTCCACTGCAGGGCGGCGAGGTTGGTGTGCAGGTCGCGGCCGATGCGCGGCAGGGCGACGTTGACGACGGTGGAGTCCAGCATGGCCATGCTGGAGCCGAGGACGGTGGTGAGCAGGATCCACCTGCCCTGGGGGGAGGCGATCCGGACGTCGGGCATGACCCCAGGTATACAGCGAGCCCGGTGCCGTAGCACCGGGCTCGCGGAAGAAGTCGGCCCGGGGACCGCCTCCGTCTACTTGATCTTCGTGCCGGTCGAGCGCAGGTTGCCGCAGGCCTCCGTCACGCGCGCGGCCATGCTCGCCTCGGCCAGCTTGCCCCAGGTGCGCGGGTCGTAGGTCTTCTTGGAGCCGACCTCGCCGTCGACCTTCAGGACGCCGTCGTAGTTCCGGAACATGTGGTCGGCGACGGGACGCGTGAAGGCGTACTGCGTGTCCGTGTCGATGTTCATCTTGACCACGCCGTTCTCCAGCGCGGTGCGGATCTCCTGCTCGGTGGAGCCGGAGCCGCCGTGGAAGACGAAGTCGAACGGGGACTGCTTGCCGTACTTCGCGCCCACGCCCTCGTTCAGCTCCTTCAGGAGCTCGGGGCGCAGCACGACGTTGCCCGGCTTGTAGACGCCGTGGACGTTGCCGAAGGACGCGGCCAGCAGGTAGCGGCCCTTCTCGCCCAGGCCCAGGGCCTCGGCGGTGCGGATCGCGTCGTCGACCGTGGTGTACAGCGAGTCGTTGATCTCGTGCGAGACGCCGTCCTCCTCGCCGCCGGTCGGGGTGATCTCGACCTCGAGGATGATCCTGGCGGCGCGGGCGCGCTCCAGCAGCTCCTGCGCGATGGCCAGGTTGTCGGCGAGGGTCTCCGCCGAGCCGTCCCACATGTGCGACTGGAAGAGCGGGTTGCCGCCGGCCTTCACGCGCTCCTCGGAGACCGCCAGCAGCGGGCGTACGTACCCGTCCAGCTTGTCCTTCGGGCAGTGGTCCGTGTGCAGGGCGACCGTGACCGGGTACTTCTCGGCGACGATGTGCGCGTACTCGGCGAGGGCCACCGCGCCGGTGACCATCTCCTTGCTGTACTGGCCGCCCAGGAACTCGGCGCCACCCGTGGAGATCTGGACGATGCCGTCGCTCTCCGCCTCGGCGAAACCGCGCAGCGCCGCGTGCAGGGTCTGGCTCGAGGTCACGTTGATGGCCGGGTAGGCGAACTTGCCTGCCTTCGCCCGGTCCAGCATCTCGTTGTAGACCTCGGGAGTTGCGATGGGCATCTGTCCGCTCCTTGGTATGTGCGGGTTGGCGTTCTGCGTCCTACGGCCCTGACCTAGACCTTGGGGATGACGTCATCGTCGGCCCCATCTTTCCAGACTCGGCCGGGTGCTCTGCCCGTACTGTCCAGCTTGTGGATACCGCCCTGTGGACGACTCCCGGGCGGGCGGCCCGGTCAGTCCAGGCCGAGCTCGTCCTTCGAGAAGGCGAACAGGTACGGCACCCCCGCGCCGTCCTCGATCTTCTCGGCGGCACCGGTCGCGCGGTCCACGATGGTCGCCACGCCGGCCACCTCCGCGCCCGCCTCGCGCACCGCCTCGACGGCCGCCAGCGGGGAGCCGCCGGTGGTGGAGGTGTCCTCGACCACCAGCACACGGCGGCCGGCGATGTCCGGGCCCTCGACACGGCGCTGCAGCCCGTGCGCCTTGGCGGCCTTGCGCACCACGAAGGCGTCGAGCCGCTGCCCGCGCGCGGCCGCCGCGTGCAGCATGGCGGCGGCGACCGGGTCGGCGCCCATGGTCAGGCCGCCCACCGCGTCGAAGTCGAGGTCGGCGGTCAGATCCAGCAGCACCTGGCCGACCAGCGGGGCGGCCTCACCGTCAAGAGTGATCCGGCGCAGGTCGACGTAGTAGTCCGCCTCCAGCCCCGACGACAGGGTCACCTTGCCGTGCACCACGGCCTTGTCCTTGATCTGCTGCAGCAGCTCACCACGTGTGCCCGGCGGCGTTGCTTCGTTGGCGTCCGTCATGCCAGTCAGCTTAGAGCCGCCGCCAGGCCCAGGTCATCGTGGCTTCCAGCGGCTCCAGCAGCGTGACCTGGCGGGGCAGGGTGTTCAGGCCGTCGGGCGGGCCGGTCTGCGGTTCCACGCACACCGCCTCCCGCTGCTCGTCGTAGACGACGACCCACTCCTCGCGGCTGGTCACCTTCAGCTCCAGCTGCCCGGGCCAGGTCAGCGTGACGTCGACGCCGCCGGGTGTGCCGAAGCAGTCGTCCCAGGGGCCGGGCGCCGGCTCGACGCGGTTGCCGGTGGGCAGGTGGTCCGCGCCGCGCTCCTCCTGCCAGGCCGGGCTGAAGCCGAGGCGGACGCCCTCGCCGGCGGCGCCGTCCTCACGCACCAGGGTGCGGTTGAACCAGGGGTGCCAGCCGACCTGGGCCGGGAAGGAGGAGCCATGCGCCTCCACGGACATCGTCAGCGTCAGGGACTCGGGCGTGAGGGCGAACTGCTGTGTGACCAGGCCGGGCCAGGGCCAGGGCTCGACCAGCTCGTAGGAGATGACCGCCTCGTCGCCGTGCGCGCGCACCACGCTCCAGGCTCCGTCGCGGGCGGTGCCGTGGATGGCGTGCGGCGGGGAGTTGAGGGGCATCTGGTGGACGGTCGCGCCGTCCCGGAAGCGGCCTTCCCTGAGCCGCCCGCACCAGGGAGCCATCGGGAAGCAGCCGAACCGCTCGCCCTGGCGCAGCAGTTCGGTGCCCCCGACGCGCACTCCCGCAACCCGGCCGCCGTTGCCCGGCCGCACGGTCACCTCCGCGTCGCCCGCGGTCAGCGTGATGTCTTCGTCACTCACGGGACGACCCTACTGGGGCGATCAAGACCGCCGCCGCAGGCAGGCGCTCTGCCGCCGCCCGTTCAGCGCCGCTTGCGCAGCACCCGGCCCACGACGATCGCCGACGCGAGCACGACGGCCGCCGCCGGGGCCGCCCAGCGCAGCGGGGAACCGCCGGCGACCGTCTGCGGGGCCGGGACGGGGGCGTACCGGCCGCGGGGCGGCGCGTGGTCGACCTCCTCCGCGCTGCGGCCGATCATCGTGCGCCGGGCGTGGGCCGCTTCGGCGGGAGGCCGGGAGGCGTCCGTGAAGTCGTCGGGAGCCGCGCCGGAGACCGGGGCGGCGGAGTCGTCCGGCGCGGTCCCGTCCTGCGTGTCGTCCTCGTCCTGCGTGTCGTCCTCGTCCTGCGCTTCGCCCCCGTCCTCCTGCTGCGCGCGGGGGTCCAGGGACGGCGGGGGGACCTCGGTGTCGAAGACCGAGCCGGTCCCGGCACCGGGAGCGGGCGCGTCGTCGGCGTCGGGGGTCGTCTCGAAGTCGCTGGTCGCCTTGGGCTCGAAGTCCTGGGTGACGAGCGGTTCGGGCTCCTCGGGCTCCTCGGACGCCCCGGGACCGGCGGGCGGCCGCGCGGCCTGCGCGGCGAGGTTCTCCGCGAAACGGTTCAGCAGCCGGGTGGCGGCCGACGCGACCTGCTCGGCCGGGAGCTCGGTGAGGCGGCCCCGCGCGGAGGCGGTGCCGCCGAAGACCAGCCGGGAGCCGCCCTCGGCCTCCTCGACGCGGAGCGTCAGCGCGAGCTTCACGGAGCCGGTGCCGCGGGCCTCGGTGCCGTCGCCCTCGGCGGTGCAGGAACCGTCGTCGCGCGGGGTGACGCGGACGGCGCCCCGGTAGGTGACCGAATGGCTGCCGACGCGCACCTTCAGCCGCCCCGTGACGGGCTCCGCGCCCGCGTCCTGCTGCAGGCCGGGAACCGCGCGGGCGACGCTTGCCGGGTCGGCGAGGGTCTCCCGCAGCCGCCGGACCGGAACCGGAACGAACACCTCATGCTCCATGTCACGCGAGCCTACCCAGGAGGCCGGATCCTGCACCCCCGTTGGTCGAAACAGGGCGCGTGGCGGGTCGCCGCGGTGCCGCGGCCACGGCCGCGCGCGTGGTCAGTACCGCGGATGCACCAGTGTCGAGGCGGGCAGACCGCCGATGCGGGTGGCCGCCGCGGCCCTGGCGTCGGCCCGCAGGGCCGACTCGGTGAGGGTGCGCGGCGGTGGCTGGTTCGGGTCCAGGCCCAGGCGCGGGCGGCTGTCCGCGGACGCCAGGAGGAATCCCCAGTCGCGCGGGGCGCGGGAGGCGCCGACGGAGCGGTCGGGCCCCGCGGCGAAGCCCGCGTCCCTGCCGCTCACGCGGTAGGGCACGGTGTGCAGGCCGGCGGAGCGCAGGGTCGCGTCCACCGTCCAGAACGCGCGCGACCGGGTGGCGACCGGTCCCGCGTGCACCACGAGACGGCCACCGGGCGCGAGGGCGCGCCGGGCGAGGCCGTAGAACTCCTCGGAGTAGAGCTTCGTGCTGGCGGTGATGCCCGGGTCGGGGAGATCGGCGACGACCACGTCGTACGTCGAGACCGGCGCCGTGCGCAGCCAGCGGAAGGCGTCGGCCGTCGTCTCGTGCACGCGCGGGTCGTCGAAGGCGTGGCCGTTGAGCCGCGACAGGGCCGGGTCGTCCCGGGCCAGCCGGACGACCTCCGGGTCGAGTTCGACGACGTCCACACGGCGCACCCCGGCGTGGCGCAGCACCTCGCGCGCGGCCAGGCCGTCACCGCCGCCGAGGATCAGCACGCGCGCGTGCGGGCCGTCCATCGCGGGCTGCACCAGGGCCTCGTGGTACCAGAGTTCGTCACGGCCGCTGACCCTGAGGCGGCCGTCGAGGAAGAGGTCGAGGGGGCGGCCGTGGGTGCCGCCGGTGAGGACGACCTCCTGGACGCCGGTCTGCAGCGCGACACGGACGTCCTTGCCGTACACCGCGTGCCGCGCGGCCCGTTCGAAGTCGTCGACCAGGACGGCCGCGCAGGCGAGGATGCCGAGCACGGTGAGGTTGGCGAGCAGCAGCAGGCGGCGCGCGCGGGGCGTCAGATCGCGGCGGAACAGGCCGAGGACGAGGGCGCCGCCCGCGATCGCGTTGACCGTGCCGGTGATCAGGGCGCCCGTCAACTGCCCGAGCAGCGGCAGGAGAAGGAACGGGAAGGCGAGCCCGCCGACCAGGGCGCCGACGTAGTCCGCCGCGAACAGGTCGGCCACCACGCCGCCCGCGTCCTGGCGCCGGATGCGCTGGATCAGCTCCATCAGCAGCGGCACCTCGGCGCCGATCAGCAGACCGATCGTCAGCGAGAAGCCGACCAGCAGCCAGCGCGGGCCCCACAGTCCGCCCCAGCCGCCGGTCCACGCGAAGACGGCGTACAGGGCCATCGCGCTGGAGCCGCCGACGAGCGCGAGGATCGCCTCGATCGCGCCGAAGCCGGCCGCGGCCCGCCAGCGCAGGCGCTTCGCGCCCAGCGAGCCGACGCCCATGGCGAAGACCATGAGGGACAGCACCACCGAGGCCTGGGTGACCGAGTCGCCGATCAAGTACGAGGCCAGGGCGACCAGTTCGAGTTCGTACACGAGTCCGCAGGCCGCGCAGACGAACACGCACGCCAGCACGAGGAGCCGCCCGGTGTCCGGCTGCACGGGCAGCCGCGCCGGACCCGCCCAGTCGGGCGGGGAGCCCGGCGGTGCCGGGGCGTGCGGTTCGATCACGACTGCGACGTTACGTCACGGCCGAGTCACGCTTCGTCACCCACACGTGTGGAACTGCCGGTCGGTCGGGTGTCCGGTGTTTGAGCCAACGGGTCCGGTTCAGGCGTCCGCCGGACTGAGCCGCGCCGCCGGCACCCGGACTCCCACGCGGGTCCGCGTCGCCACCAACTGCCCGTCCTGCGGGTACGCGTGCCAGGTCCGCCAGTGGATCTGGCCCCCGTGCCGCTGGGCCAGCAGGGCGGTGAAGGCGTGCGGGCTGCCGGGGAAGACGCCCGCCAGTCCGTGCGGATGGTCGGCGACCAGCGCGAGCAACTCCTGTGCGCGGCCCGCGAACGACCCCGGGGACAGCATCTCCACGCGGGCCGCGAACTCGTACTCCCAGTCGCCCACCCGCTTGGCGACGCCCAGCGGCAGCGGGGTGCTGCTGCCGGCGATGCACGCCACCGTCTCCGAACATCTGCCCCGCTCTTCCTCCAGGAGTACCTGGTGGGAGGCCCCCAGCAGTCTCAACTGAAGCTTCGAGTCCGCCAGTTCGAGGTCGAGCGTGGCCAGCGCGTCGAGCGGCTCACGCCCGAGGGCCCAGGCGAGGTCGGCAGCGCGCGTGTCGGTGTATGAGGTGTTCAGGGTCGTGAGCATGGATCGGCTCTCCGCTGGCACGCAAAGAAAAAGGGGGGAAGGGAAAGGTGTGGGGGTCCGGCACACCCCGGCGACTCCCGGGAATCGGCCCGGTCAGCCCAGTCAGGAGGTCAGAAGGTCTACGCGGGACGTCCGAGGGGGGCTGCGTCGGTGTTTTAGAGGGAATCATGAACAGTGGCGCCGTCACAGCCTTTTTACCCAACTTCGTTGGGTTTCCATCCCTCAGAGGGCTCCCCTGCTCAACTGTTCAACCATGGCGTGCGCCAGGGTGGCGCCGCGTACGCCGGAGCGCGAGAACACCCACCGGGGCGTGGGCGCCGGCGGGTGTTCGACGGGAGTGACAGGACATCACGTGCGGGGGATACGGCTCCCCCCGACCGAGCCCGGCCGCCCCGTGTCAGCTGCCTCCGCCGCATCCGCCCCCGCCGCCGCAGGAGGAGCCGCCACCACAGGAGGACCCCCCGCCGCACGAGGAGTGACCGCCCCCGCAGGAGTGATGACTCCCGTGGTGGCCCCCATCGCTGCCTCCGTGGTGTCCTCCGTGGTGTCCTCCGTGGTGGCTCCCGAGCCCGCCCGACGAGCTGCCGGCGTCACCGGCCCACCAGCTGCCGCCGCCGCCCGCGGCGTAGGACCCGCGCCGGCCCGCCGAGCCGTACCGCTTCGACCCGCCCCTGCGCACTGCCGACACGACGACCGCCACGAACACGATCACGACCGCCGCCACGATGAAGCCGGTCATGGCGCCACCGTCCTTTCGGTAGAACCGAAGCAGCCCCCCGTGGGCGCCTCTGTTTCCTGCGTGCACGAGGGATGCCCGGCCGCTTCGTGGGCCAAAGCAGAGTTGAGCAACTTCTGAGGGACTCCCGCACGCCCGGCCCGGGGCCGCGGCGGGGCAGCGGTCGTGAGATCGGCGCGCCTGGGCATACTGACAGGCATGGACCCGGATCCGCAGGGCCAGGCGCTCCCGCAGGGCCAGCCGCTCCCCAGCAGCAGGCAGCGTTCGTACGAGGCGATCGAGCGGGCACGGGAGCGGGTGGCCTCCAGCCTGGACCGGCTGGACCGCAGTGAGGCCACGCTGCGCCGTGCGGACGCACACGACGCCCGGGACGAGCGCCTCACCGACGGCGGGGCGTCCGGCTTCCGGCACCACGACGACCGGGACGACCGGGACGACCGGGACGACGGGGACGACGGGGCCGGCCGTGCACTGCGGGGCGTCCTGGAAGCCAGGGCGCGCCGCCTCCACCAGCGGTACGCGGCGGTGGCGTTCGCGCTGGGCGCCACCGAGAGCGCGCTGGCCGAGGAGTACGAGCGGCTCGCCCTGGAAGAGCCGGAGCAGGCCGCCGAGCACCGCGGACGCGCCGAGCGGGCGCGCCGGACGGCGGCCGCTCTGCGTACCGCCGAACCGGTCGCCGATCAGGACGGCGACGCGGACATGAGTTGAGGAACTCCGGGCCTTCGACGCAGGATGGCCGGCATGACCTCCAGCAGCCGCCCGCTCCTCAACAGCCGCCTCGCCGAGTTCGGGACCACGATCTTCGCCGAGATGTCGGCGCTGGCCGTGCGGACCGGTGCGATCAATCTGGGCCAGGGCTTTCCCGACACGGACGGCCCCGAGGAGGTCCGGGAGGCGGCGGTGCGGGCGCTGCGCGACGGACGCGGCAACCAGTACCCGCCGGGCCCCGGCGTCCCCGAGCTGCGCACCGCGATCGCCGCGCACCAGGAGCGGTGGTACGGGCTGTCGTACGACCCCGGCACGGAGGTGCTCGTCACCGCCGGCGCCACGGAGGCCATCGCCGCGTCCCTGCTGGCCCTGCTGGAGCCCGGCGACGAGGTGATCGCGCTGGAGCCGTACTACGACTCCTACGCCGCCGGCATCGCGATGGCGGGCGGCAGGCGCGTGCCCGTCACCCTGCGCCCGCACGAGGGCAGCTTCCGCCTGGACCTCGGCGAGCTGCGCGCCGCGGTGACCGGCCGCACCCGGCTGCTGCTGCTCAACACCCCGCACAACCCCACCGGCACGGTCCTCACCCGCGCCGAGCTCGCCGCGATCGCCGAGCTGGCCGTCGAGCGGGACCTGCTCGTCGTCACCGACGAGGTCTACGAGCACCTGGCCTTCGACGGCGAGCACGTGCCGCTCGCGGCCTTCCCCGGGATGCGGGAGCGCACGGTGACGATCGGCTCCGCGGGCAAGACCTTCTCCTTCACCGGCTGGAAGGTGGGCTGGGTGACCGCCGCGGCGCCGCTGGTCGGCGCCGTCCGCTCGGCGAAGCAGTTCCTGACCTACGTCTCGGCCGGGCCGTTCCAGTACGCCGTCGCCGAGGCGCTGGCGCTGCCCGACACCTACTTCACCGCCTTCCGCGAGGACATGCGGGCCAAGCGCGACCTGCTGGCGTCGGGACTGGCCGAGGCCGGCTTCGGGGTGTTCCGCCCGGCCGGCACGTACTTCATCACCACGGACATCCGCCCCCTCGGCGAGAGCGACGGCTTCGCCTTCTGCCGCGCCCTGCCCGAACGCGCGGGCGTCGTCGCCATCCCGAACGCCGTCTTCTACGACCACCGCGACCAGGGCGCGCCCTTCGTCCGCTTCGCCTTCTGCAAACGCGTCGAGGTACTGGCGGACGCGGTGGAACGGCTCCGCAAGGCGTTCGCGCACTGACCGCCGCTCCATGGGGCCAGTCGTCCTTGGCGCGGCCGTCCGCCGACTCCGGTCGGCCAGCGACCTGCACCGCAAGAGCCCATCGCAACCCGCGCCCCGGTTCGCCTGGCCTTCCGCGCGGGCGAAACACCGGAGGCTATTCGGTGTCCTTCGGGTGTCGCGGGGAGGCGTACACAAGGATCACAGTCGAGGTGTCCGGGCTGACCAGATAGCGGACCCTGCCGCCGCTGGTGATTTCGTACTCCCACTGCTCCAGCTCGGAGCCCTTCCATTCCCTGGTGGCGTGTCTGCCTCGGAGCCGGTGCTGGCGATTCCAGTTGGCCCGCGACAGCGGGTCTGCGCGAAGGGCTTCCAGACAGCGATGCGCGTTCGGCAACGCCACCCGGCACAGCTCCTCCCAACCGGTCGCGGCCTCCGTCGTGCCGTAGATGACGTGCCAGCCGCTCAGCGGAGGAACACTGACCCAATCGCCTTTCTTCGGACTCACTCGTGCACCTCGACGGGGCCGAGATCGACGTCACCGAGCGGACGGAGCGCTTCCCTGAGCTGGTCAGGATCGGCGTTGATGCGGGCGGTGGCCCGCCACGAGACGATCGCTCGGTGCACAGCCTCCCTGGCGCCCAGTTCAGCGGCGTCGGACAGCGCCTCCAGAAGCTCGACAGTGAATTCCCGGACTTCCTCAGCGTCCAGGTGGCGCACCCACGGGAACACCTCGGGCAGAGCGAGCAAAAGCGACTTGGCACCGTCGTCCTGCTTCAACAGCGCAAGGAACAGCCGAGACGCCGTGGTCAGGTTCTCCTCGGCACGCTCCGCGTATATGGCCGTGGTCAACACCATGTCGGGCGCGTCTCGGTGCGTAACACGCAGACATCCCAGGGCGGCGGCCCTGGCGGCGACAGCCTTCGGGTTCCGCGACAGATCGGTGAACGAGACGGACTCCGATTCGAATGCCAAGGGCGCGATGCTCATACTCAGACTGTACTCTGATTGCACTCTGATTTCTATCGCGCGACGTGGACAGCAGCTGAAAGCCCCACTCCTGCGACAGGATCCGCGAGCGCGCCACGCACGGCCCGCAGCCCGTCCTCGCCCCATCCCTCAGCCACGACTCCGACGGTACGCGCGACCGAGGACGTACGACGCCGGGACCCATCGGTTTCCCTCCGCACGGCTCCGTGCCAGTGCCGGCGCGCCCGGCGTCCGTGGGTCGGAGGCCCGGGGGAGTCGCCCGGTCAGCGGCGCCGCTTGCGGCCGGTCTTGACTGAGGGGCGCCGAGCCGTCCGGGCGCGGCCGATGCGGGCGCCGCGGGTACCCAGTGCCCGGGCCGCCAGCTGCCTGAGCTCGTCGAGTCCGGCCCGGTCCGGGTGCGCGGAGTCCAACGCGGCGGCCACCGCGTCCCTGGCCTGGGGGCCCTGAGCGCGCAGCATCTCCTCGGCGCCGTCCCCACCGCCCGCCAACTCCACAAGCTGAAGCAGGCTCTCGGCGAGCACCAGCAGATGCTCGGCATCGGTCATGTCCTCCGGGGACAGCGATTCACGGTGCGCCAGCTCGTTCAGCGCCAGCGGCGCCAGCTGTGCGTCTCGCCGCAGCGTGCGCAGCAGCCCCTCACCCTCACCGTCCGGCAGCGCCGCCGGCAACACGTCGAGCATCGCCTGCGCTCGCGTGCGGAAGGTCATGATCCTTACGGCATCGGTCAGTTGCCGCAGGGCGCCTTCCCGCTCGCCGCGTGCCGTGATCCAGCCGGCCAGCTCCGTGCGGGCGGCGTCCGGGTCGTAGTCCTCGGCCAGCACCCCCAGCAGGCCGGCCGCCGGCGCCTGGGCCAGTTCACCGACCAGCGGTGCGTCCCGGCCGGCCGCCAGCAACCGCTGTCGTACGGCCCGGGTACCGAGCTCGGTGAGACGGATGAGTTCGACCGGCCCGGCGGTCAGCTCCTCCCGCCGGGCATCGGCACGCTCCCGCGCCGCCGGGTCCGTCGCCGTCCCCGCGACGCCCAGCAGCTCCGCGAGCTCCGGCGGCATGTCCGGGGGCAGCTCGGGTCCGGTATCGGAGAGGTCGACGTCCAGGAACACCGGGGCAGCCATCCCGCAGGCACGCTCGATCGCGCCCAGGTCGTCCAGCAGGTCGAGTACCGTGCGCAGGTCCCGGTCGGCGTGCTCGAACCACATCCGGTGCCGGAGATCCGACCCGCCGTCCAGCTGGAAGCGGCCCCGATAGGCCAGGTGTACGGAGTCGCGCAGCCGCGGCCAGGGCATCGGGTAAGGCAGGCTGTAGAGCGTGTTCAGCACATCTTCCAGGATGTCCTCGTAGACGTCGAAGAGCATCGACTCGACGTGCCAGCCGCTCCGCGGGCCGATCAGGGCCTGCCGCAGCTGGAAGCACGCGTCAAAGGCACGCTGCCACAGCTGAAGCGGGTCGGCCAGCACCGGCCGGGCCTTGGCCACCGCGTACAGACGCCCCTTGGCCACCCGGACCAGCCGCGCCTTCTTCGCCCACTCCATCAGCAGGCCCAGTCGCGGCAGGTCGGCCGAAGAGCGCACCCCGTCGGCCTTGTCCCCGGTGTCCAGTACGTCCACCAGCTCGCGGGCATCTGCCATCCGCAGCCGCCCCGCCGCCGTCACCGCGCGGCCGTCGCGCCCCGCCCACTCGGCGAGTCCACGCAACTGCGCAGGAATCGCCGACGCCTCGGCCCGTCGGCGCAGTTCGCCGTCCGGGGGGAGCGCCACGGGCAGCTGCGGCTCGGCCCTCGCGACACCGGACAGTGTGTTGCCGGTCAGCCGCCGCTCCATGATCACATCGAGAACCTGCCGGTCGTAGACGACCTCACCACGCTGCGCCCGCTCCGCGAACCGCTGCAACGCCGCCCCGTCCAGGACGTCCACGCCCTGTTCGGCGGCTGTCATGGCCCAGAACTTCGCCATCCCCCAGCGCGCGCGGTCCGCCATCGCCGCCGGATACCGCCCCGCCGTCGCGTCGACCGCCGCGAGGGAGTCCTCAAGGGCGGGGCCGCGCGGGTCCGCCAACCGCGTGGCGTGCAGATAGCGCAGCAGCGTGCGCAGTGTGCCCGGAGCGTCGGCGCGTTCCTCCCCCGGGCCCTCGGTGACCTGCTCGGGAAGCCAGGAGAGAAGCAGCTCCTCCACATGGCGCGGCTCCCACAGTCCCAGTCGGCCGTCGGCGGTCGCCCGGTGCCGGTAGTCCAGTGCCCTCTCGGCCGTGAACCCGTCCACCGGCAGCGCCTGCTCCCCGGCCCACCGGACGAGGCGGTCGACCAGCAGCCCGCACGCCGCCTCGAACTCTTCCTCGTCCTCGGGTTCGAACCGCATCCGCACGAAAATCGTCCACCTCGTCAGCAGCAGTCCTTGCCGCTCCACGCTATCGCCCGTCCGGGGCCGGCAACTGGGCTGAGGGCGAGCGGCCGGCTACCGCAAGGGCCGTACACAGTGGTTGTCACCTACAGCGACCCCGGCGTCGAACCTCCGTGCGGCGGACCGGGATTCGCCGCACGGACCCACGGCAGCGGACCGACCGCACCGGGAGTCCTCGTCAGCAGGCGTCCACCTCGGGCTCCAGGCGCGGGAGTTCGTCGAGGTGGAGGGTGACGCCGAAGCGGGCTTCAAGGTCCACGGCGCCACCGACGCTTGCTTCATCATGACCGGCATCCGCCCCCCCCCTAAGCGAGACCGACGGCTTCACCTTCCCCGTCGCCCGCCCTGCCTCACCCGCCCGGAACGTCCGCACCGGAAGCCACATGCTCCCGGCCGTCGTGCCGGCGCTTGCCCCACCACAGGCCGATACGTACAATTTCTTGTACGTCAAAGGAGGGTGATTGTGAAGACCATGACATATTCCGAGTCCCGCGCGCGCTACGCCGAGGTACTCAACTCAGTCACCGACGACCGTGAAGAGGTCGTCATCACCCGGGCCGGACACGAGCCGGTCGTCATCGTCTCCCTTGAGGACTACGAGTCCCTGAAGGAGACGGCGTACCTGCTGCGAAGCCCGGCCAACGCCCGGCGCCTGCTCGCGTCCATCGACGAACTGGAGAACGGCGGCGGCACCGTACGCGAGCTGGCGACCGACGAATGAGGGCCCCGAGTTGAAGATCACCTTTTCCTCCCGCGCCTGGGAGGACTACCTGTGGTGGCAGCTTCAGGACCGGAAGATCCTGAAGCGCATCAACACGCTCGTCGCGGACATCGCCCGGAACGGCAACGAAGGGATCGGTAAACCGGAACCGCTCAAGCACGGATTCCAGGGTTACTGGTCGCGCCGCATCAGCGACGAGCACCGACTGATCTACAAGGTCACCGAGGACAGCGTCCTCATCGCACAGTGCCGCTACCACTACGAGAACTGACCGGACCCAAGGATCGAGCACAGTCACTGCCTGCCGCAGGCATCACACGGCGCGGGCTCGGCGGTCACAGCGAAGGGGTTCCTTGAGGCGGAGAGGGATTCCCTCACCGGTGACAAACAATTAGGCGTACGAACACGGAGTGGGCTGGGTTACTGGCGCCCCCGGTCTCGTCGCCGCCGTCCGCTCGGCCAAACAGTTCCTGACGTATGTCGCCTCCGGGCCCTTCCAATACGCCGTGGCCGAGGCCCTGCGCCTGCCCGACTCCTACTTCGCGGACTTCCGCGCGGACATGCTGGCCAAACGGGAGCTGCCTGCGGGCGGCCTGGAGCGGGCGGGCTTCAAGGTCTTCCGCCCGGCCGGCACGTACTTCGTCACCACGGACATCCGCCCCCTCGGCGAGAGCGACGGCTTCGCCTTCTGCCGCGCCCTGCCCGAACGCGCGGGCGTCGTCGCCATCCCGAACGCCGTCTTCTACGACCACCGCGACCAGGGCGCGCCCTTCGTCCGCTTCGCCTTCTGCAAGCAGACGGCGGTACTCCAGGAGGCCGCCTCCCGCCTCAAGACGCCGGCCGCGTAACGGCCGACAGGCTGCCGGCAAAGGTACCGGCCTGGCTGCTCCGACCCGCCGCGCCCTACGGTGACCCGATGGATGGACGAGCGCGACTGCTGACGCGGAGCTGCACGACCGGGTGGGGCGACTGGATTCACGGGGAGCTGTGGCTGCTCCCGTCCTCGTTGGTCCGCCGACGGCTCGGGTTAACTGCCACCCTGGCGCACAGGAAGGGGCCGACGGTGGTCGTGCCGTTGCCGGAGACCGACGTCACCGCGGCCGCCACCGCGCGGATCCGGGCGGAGCACCGGACCAACACGGTGATCCCTCTGGCCGGCATCGCCTCCGCCCATCTGCGCCACGGCTTCTCCGCCGACCGACTCACCGTGCGCATGCATGACGGGGCCCAGCACAAACTTCTCTGGCTCCCCACCGACCCGGCCTATGCCGTACTCGCGCAGGTACTCGCCCCCTGGCTCCGCTGACTCACCACCGACCCGTCGCCGGGCAGGAGGAGGTTGTCGTGGCAGGGAAGGCACGAAGCGCCTGACGCTGTTCGGATCAGAGCCGCTGGTGCCACACCGCGTGGTCCAGACCCAGTACGTACTCGTCCAGCCGGCCCGGCAGCACCCCGAGGGGCAGGGGCGGCGAGGCGACCGTGCCGCCGTCGTCCGCCCAGCTGCCGCTCCACGCTGTCCCGTCGAGGGTGACGGAGCAGTGCCGTACCGAGTGGTCGGGGCCGTAGGCGGCCGTGACGGCGATACGGGTCGGGGTCAGGACGGTGGCGTGCGGCGGGGAGAGCAGGACGCCGCCGAGCGAGGACGAGACACCGCCCCAGCCGTTGAACCAGAACCGGTGATGGAGCGTCAGGTCGGTGCCCCGGAAGAAGACGTTGAGCCGTTCGGAGTCCGGCGCGACGATCACCGGGGGCGAGCTGAGCGCGTCGCCGAGCGACTCGCTGGTGAAGAAGCCGTCGCCCTCGCGGTAGACCAGGTGCATGAGGTCGCTGTTCGGGCCGGTCGCGACGATCTGCAGTCCGCCGTTCCACACGACCGCCGAGGGCCGGGAGAGGATGGGGCCCTTGCTGCGGTCCCAGTCGGCCCACCTGCCGCCCTTCCAGGAGCGGTGCCAGATGGTGCTGTCCTGGCCCAGGAAGAGGATGTCCATGCTGTCGGGCCCGGAGCTGACCGCGGTGATGTCGGAGAACGCCGCCGCGCCCAGTGACTCCCAGGCGCCCCAGCCTCCGGCGGCCTGGGACAGGTGGTACACCTCGCCGTCGGTGCCGACGCCGAAGACGTCGGTGGTGCCGGGCGCACGGGAGATCACCGTCGGGGAGCCGACCAGCGTGCCGCCGATCTTCTCCCAGCCCCGCCACCCGCTGTTCCAGGTGTTGCGGCACAGCTGGCGCGCGGTGTCGACGGCGTAGACCTCGACGGTGTCGCTCGCGGTGGTGGCGCCGGTGGGGAGCACGGCGGGCGGGTACGCGAACGTGCCGCCGATCGACTCGAACCGCCCGAGCGGGAAGGGGTTGTCGGTGTTCAGCCCGCAGGGGGTGCCCGGCGGGAACCAGCGGTCCATCAGCTGCTTGAAGGCGGCGAACGCGTCGGTACGGCCGGTCAGGGTCCGATAGGTGTCGGCCAGGGTCGCGCCGCCGGCGCGGATGATCCGCTCCAGGTCGTAACCGAGCTGGAAGCGCAGGTAGTTGATGAACAGGACGGCACAGCCCAGGGAGATGTTGTCGGTGTCGGTCTCCGCGTTCCGGGTGACGTAGTCGGGCCGGGCACCGTCCAGCCAGTAGTGCGCGGTCTTGAACCCGTACGCCACGCCGGGCGGGTTGAGCTGCGCCGGGTAGAACTCCGTGGCGAGGGCGCGGGAGAGCGCTTCCCCGTTGCTCCAGGCGCAGTTCCAGCCGGCGTCCTGCACCGCCATGAAGACCTCGCTGGACTCGGCGACGGCGAGGAAGCGCACCAGGTCGGGGTTGTCGCCCTGGTAGGCGGAGAGGTAGAGCTGCGGGTTGCGGCAGGCGGCATGGTGCGCGCCGCCGTCTCCGGGGATGACGTAGAGGTACAGGGGGGTCTGGCCCATGTTGTCGGGCAGTGTGACGCCGAAGAGGTTCACCAGCCGCGCGTAGTCCGCCTCCGACGTGGCCTTGAGCGCTTCGGCCAGGGCCTTGCCGGTGTCGCCCAGTCGGTCGTCGTAGTAGTAGGTGACGTTCTTGGTCTGGCCGTCCTGCACGTACACCGGTGCGTCCGCGGCCCCGGCCACCGCGGACTCCTCGGCCTCGCCCTGCTTCGCCTCGTTCCGCGCGGCGACGATGCGCAGTTCGCTCGTCATGCCGCCCCCCTTCTGCTCAGGCCGCCCCGCCGCCTCGGAGGGGGCCGGCTCGGAATCCTTCGGGCTGTCACCGAACCCGCGCGAAAGGGACCGGTGGCGCCCGTCGGCGCTAGCCTGTTCGACTGTGGGGGCAACGGCGTCAGGGACGGCACCCTGACGTTTTCCCGGCCGCCGGACGGACCGGTCCGGTCGCGGGAGTGCCTGCGGCGGAACCAGGGGAGTCGGGGGGCTTTCGTGGACATCCTGAACGAGCGTCAGCGGGTACCGGCCGGGCCGGGCCGAGGTGCGCGGAGCAGACTCCTGGAGCGTGCGGCGGTCCTGGCGACGGTGCAGGCCGTGGCCCTCGGAGCACACCGGACACACGGGACCGACGGGGAACGAGCGGCGCACGGCGGGCGTGGCGTCCTGGTGCTCGGTCCACCCGGCGCCGGCCGGACGGAACTGCTCGCGGAGGCGGCCCGACGCGCCCGTGCGGCCGGTCTGACCGTACGGACCGCCCAGGGACGGGAGCTGGAGCGCGGAACGCGGCTGGGGCTGATGTCGCAGATGTCCGACACCCCGTGGCCGCGCGCGGCGCCCCGGCCGCCGGAGGACCGGCCGGGCACACGCACCCTGCTCGTGGTCGACGACGTGCAGTGGTCGGACCCGGCCTCGCTGCGGCGGCTGCTGGCCCTGCTGGATGCCGGACCGGCCGAGGTGGGGCTGGTCGCGGCGGTGCGTGAGGGAGAACGGAGCGTCGCCGCCCCGCTGGTCGTCCGGCTGACGCATCATCCGCGGCTCCTCCCCTTACGCCTTCACCCGCTGTCCGCCGACGCCGTGGCACAGCTGGTCGTGGACACGCTGCCGCGTGCCGGGGAAAGGACGGCCGCGGCCGTGGCCCGAAGGACCGCGGGCAATCCCTTTCTCGTGCGTGAGCTGCTGTCGGCGCTCGCCGTGCGCCCCTGTTCCACGGCAGGTGCCGAGGCCGACGGGGTGGTTCCGGACGCGGTGCGCCGGGCGGTCGCCCTGCGGACGGCGGTGCTGCCGCGGGCGGCACGCCGGCTGGCGGAGGCGGTCGCGGTGCTCGGCGACGGCGCGCCGCTGCACGACGCGGCGGCGCTGGCGGGCCTCGACCCCGCGGTGGCCGCCTACGCCGCCGACACGCTGGCCGAGGCCCGGCTGCTGCGGCGCGGCGGTCCACTGGCCTTCGCCGAGCCGCTGACAGGTGCCGCGGTCTACGCGCAGCTGCCCGCCTTCGCCCGGTCCCGGGCCCACCGCACCGCCGCCGGCCTGCTGCGTTCCCGGCGAGGGAGTGCGGAGCCGATCGCCCGGCACCTGCTGGCCGCCGAGCCGGAGGGGGACCCGGAAGCCGTGGCCCACCTGCACGAGGCGGCCACGCGGGCGCGTGGGCTCGGCGACGCCCCCTCGGCCACCCGCCTGCTGCGCCGTGCCCTGGCGGAGCCGCCACCGGCCGACCGGCGCGCGATCCTGCTGCTGGACCTGGCCAGGGCACAGCTGGACTGCGGCGACCCGGCGGCGTACGGATCGGCGGTGCAGAGCCTGTCCCTGCTCGGCGGGGACCAGGTCACGGAGCGGGCCGAGGCGCTGCGGACGCTCGCCCGGATCTGCCAGGCACGCGGCGACCTCGCACAGGCCGCGGCCCGGATCGAGGAGGCGCTGGCGCTGCCGGGCGCGGCGTCCGCGAGCCACGAGGACCTGCTCGCGGACTACCTCACCTTCGCGCTGTTCCATCCGCCGCTGCGGACCCCCGCGGACCTGCGTCTGATGCCGGTGCTGGAGGCCGCGCGGCAGGGCCGGCCGCCGAGGCGGCCCGGCCTGCTGGCGCACGCCGCGCTCCGGCTCGCGCTGGCGGGCGACCGGCCGTCGCTGGTGCGCTCGCTGGCCGAGCGGGCGGTGGCCGAGGACCCGCTGGTGGACACCACGGACGCCGGCACGCTCGGCACCCTGCTGTCCTTCGTGGTGCGTTCGCTGGTCCTCGTCGGGGAGATCGACACGGGGCACGCGGTGGCGGACGCGGCCCTGGCGGCCGCCGCCCGCCGCGAGGGTCCGCTGGCGCACGCCACGGCCGCCTACCACCGGGCGCTCTGCCGCTACCACCAGGGGCTGCTGGCCGACGCCCGCACCGATCTGACACCGCGGGCCGGCGTCGACGCCTGGGACGGCGCCGCGGACTGGAACGCGGCGCTGATCGCACAGGTCCAGCTGGAGCAGGGGGCCACGGACGCCGCCCGCCGGGTGCTGCGGGACGCCCGCCCGACGGCGGCCGATCCCATGGGCGCGGCCATGCTGCTGCACGCCCGCGCCCGCCTGGCACTCGCCGACGGGGACCCGGCGACCGCGCTGGCCTCCTCCCGCGAGGCGGGCGAGAGCCTGGCCCGGGTGTACGCCATCGACCATCCCGTCCTGATGCCGTGGCGCACGACGGCGGCGCTCGCCGCGCACCGCCTCGGAGACCGCGACCAGGCCACCGCCCTCGCCCTCCGGGGCCTTGACCGGGCGCAGGAGCTCGGCGTACCCGAGGCGGTCGGCGACGCGCTGACCGTCACCGGCCTGGTGGGGAACCCACGCCCGGACCCCGGCCCGCTGGAGGAGGCGGCCCGCGTCCTGCGTGACTCCCAGGCGCGACTGGCCTGCGCCCACGCACTGGTCGAGTGGGGCACGGCACTGCGGCGGACGGGGCGGCGCAGGGCGAGTGAGCCGCCCCTGCGCGAGGGCCTCGCGCTGTGCACCCGGCTCGGCGCCCGGCCCCTGGCCGAGCGGGCCCGCCGAGAACTGCACGCACTCGGACTGCGCCCACGCCGCACCGCGCTCTTCGGCATCCACGCGCTGACCCCCGCGGAGCACCGGGTCGCCCTCCTCGCGGCAGCCGGCGGCAGCAACCGGGAAGTGGCCCAGGCGCTGTTCGTCACCGTGAAGACCGTGGAGACGCATCTGGGACGGGTCTACCGCAAACTCGGTGTCCGGGGACGCGGCGAACTGGCCGGTGCCGTTCGACAGGAACGGGAGGAAACGGTCCCCCGCCCCGACACCGGCCCCGACCGTCGGGCGCGGTGACGACGCGGCCTACGGCATCCCGGCTTCAGGCGGGTTTCACCGGCTTCCGTCCGGCTTCGTCAGATGTCTCCAGGTGCGCACCAGCTGGCTGAACTCCTTGACCTGGACCAGCACGTGGTCACGGGCGGCGTTCTCCGCGGTCTCGACGTCCCCGCCGGCGATCGCGTCGGCGATCTCGCGGTGCTCGGCGAGCGAGCGCCGCATGCGGTCCGGCACGCGCAACTGCAGCCGCCGGTACGGCTGCAGGGCTCGCTTGAGCGCGTGGGCCTGCTGCCGGAGGTACTCGTTGCCGCAGGAGTCGTAGACGATTCCGTGGAACCAGGCGTTGGCGTAGTAGTAGCTGTCGGCGTCGCCGGTCGTGGCGTGCTTCTCGCATTCCGCCAGGGCCTGTTCGAGCTCGGCCAGCGACTCCCGCTCGATGCGGCGGGCGGCGAGCCGTGCCGCCATTCCTTCGAGCTCGGCCATGACCTCGAAGCGTTCGGCCAGCTCGGAGATGCTCAGCTCGGTGACATACGTGCCCCGCTTGGGCCGGATCCGCACCAGCCCCGAGCGCTCCAGGGCCTGCAGGGCTTCCCGGATCGGCGTGCGAGAGCAACCGAACTCCTGCTCGAGCCGGGCCGGATCGAGGCGTTCGCCGGGCCGGTAGCGGCCGTCGATGACGGCGGTCTCGAGCGCGTCCCGTACGCGCTGGGATTCCGGGACCTGAGCCATGGACACCTCCCCACCCAGATTATCCGACCCTGTCCAAGGGGTAGTGCATCCCAGTTCCGCGCTGTTATATACATCAGGCCACTTCATGAATACGAAACGCGCCCGCATGCCAGGGGTGCGGGAGGGAAGCACTGATGGCGCGTCAGGACGGCTGGCTGCTGACCGACCTGTTCCGCGTGCTCGGGCGCCGACGGGGGACCGACCGGCCGACCGCAGAACCGTACGGCTCCCCCCTGGAGCAGCTGCTGGCCGCCTGCGAAGTCCTGATGAGCGACGTGGGCGAGGCCTCGATGCGCGCGGTGGCGAGCCGGGCCCTGACCGCCTACGACGCACTCGACGAGACGGGCAGGCTCGCCTTCTTCACCCACATCATCAAGACCTACGACGTCGACGCCGAACAGGTCCGCGCCGCCTTCCGCGGATGGGACGACGCCAGGAACTCCGGGTCCCGGGGCGAGGAGGAGCTGGTGCGGCTCTTCGACGTGGTCGAGCCGGCCCGCCAGCAGTTGCTCCGCCGGATGAACCACGCACCGGATGCCACGCTCGCCCTGGTCCGGATGCGCGCGGACCTGCGGCGGCTGACGCGCCGGCACCCCGGACTGCGGCCTCTCGACCATGATTTCCACCACCTGCTCACCTCCTGGTTCAACCGCGGCTTCCTCCGCATGGAGGAGATCACCTGGGATGCGCCGGAGGAGCTGCACCACCACCTGGTGCGTTACGAGAAGGTCCACCCGATGGCGGACAGGACCGAACTCCGCCGCCGCCTGCGGCCCGAGGACCGCCGTGTCCACGCCTTCTTCCACCCGGCCACCGGTGACGTGCCGCTGATCTTCGTGGAGGTCGCCCTGGTGCGCGGCATGCCGGACCGCATCGCCCCCCTGCTGGAGCCCGGCCCTGCGCTGAGCCCGCCGGAAGCGGACACCGCGGCGCTCTACTCGATCAACAACGCCCTGGACGGCCTGGCCGGAGTCTCCTTCGGCAGCTTCCTCATCAAGCAGGTCATCGAGCAGGTGGGCGAGCAGCTGCCGCACCTGACGCAGTTCGTCACGCTCTCGCCCGTCCCCGGATTCCGGCGCTGGCTCGACGGGCAGGCCGAGCAGGACCCCGGTCTGCGGCAGCTCGTCCGGGAGCTGGACGCGGTGCGGTCGCCGGCCGGCCTCGGCGCGGAGGAGGCCGAGCGGATACGTCCCCGGCTCCTTCCCGCCCTGGCCCGGTACATCGCGGTCGAACGGCGTGACGACGGGCGCCCCCTGGACCCGGTCGCCCGGTTCCACCTCGGCAACGGGGCAGCCGCCTGGCGGCTGAACTGGCCGGCGGACGACTCGCCGGAGGCCTGGCGGCAGTCCTACGGCGCGATGATCAACTACCGCTACGAGCCGGCGGAACTCGAACGCCGGCACGAGGACTTCGTCCGCCGCCGGACCGTGGCGCTGGGCGGGCCGCTGCGGGACGTCCTCCCGCACACCCCGGCGGCTTCCCACCGGCAAGACACGTCCACCACCCCGGACGAGGAGAGAGGAACACCCCCCATGGCGCCCAGCACGACCATCCACCGGTCCTTCATCGAGCAGGCCGAGCGGCGGCCGGACAAGGCGCTCTTCGAGATGCCCGACGGGCGGACCATCACCTACCGCGAGACCGCGCGGACCGTGCGGCGGATCGCCGCCCGTCTCGTCTCCGACGGGGTCACCCCCGGTGACCGGGTCGCCATGCAGGTGGAGAAGTCCCCGGAGGCCGTCGCGCTGTACCTGGCGACCCTGCAGATCGGCGGCGTGTTCATGCCGCTCAACACCGCGTACACCGGTGCGGAGATGGAGTACTTCCTCGGCGACGCCAGGCCTCGCGTGCTGGTCTGTTCCCCGGATCGCCTGGCCGATCACGCCCGTCACGCGGAGCGGGGCCTGGTCGTCGAGACCCTCGGCACCGCCGGGGACGGGACCGTCCTCGACGGCGACGACCGGCACGAGGAGGTCTTCGACGCCTCGGCCGACGACCCGGCGGCGATCCTCTACACGTCCGGTACCACCGGGCGTTCCAAGGGCGCCGTGCTCTCCCACGGCAACCTCGCCGCCAACTGCCAGGCGCTGCTGGACGCCTGGCGGTACACCGCCGAGGACCGGCTGATCCACGCCCTGCCGGTCTTCCACATCCACGGGTTGTTCGTCGCGGTGAACATGACCCTGACCGCAGGCGCCTCCATGTACTACCTGCCCAGGTTCGACGCCGGGACGATCACCGATCTGCTCCCCCGCGCCACCGTGCTCATGGGCGTGCCCACCTTCTACACGCGGCTGCTGAAGAACGACCGGCTCACCCCCGAGGCCTGCGCCTCGATGCGGCTGTTCGTCTCCGGCTCGGCTCCGCTGCTCGCGAGTGACCACGCGGCCTTCGAGGCCCGTACCGGCCACGCCATCCTGGAGCGTTACGGGATGACCGAGACCGGTATGAACACCACCAACCCCTACGACGGCGGACCGCGCAAGCCCGGCACGGTCGGCATGCCGCTTCCCGGCACCGAGATCCGGGTGGTGGACGGCCACACCGGCCGGCCGGTGCCCGACGGCGAGGTCGGCAGCATCGAGGTCCGCGGTCCGAACGTCTTCACCGGGTACTGGCAGTTGCCGGAGAAGACCGCCGCGGAGTTCCGTGAGGACGGTTTCTTCATCACCGGCGACCTGGGCCGCATCGACGAGGACGGCTATCTCTGCATCGTCGGCCGGGGCAAGGACCTGGTGATCTCCGGGGGCTACAACATCTACCCGAAGGAGATCGAGGAAGTCCTCGACGCCCATCCCACGGTGCTGGAGTCCGCCGTGATCGGTGTCCCCCACCCCGACTTCGGCGAGACGGTGGTGGCCGTCGTCGTCCCGGCCCCGGACCTGCGGCCCCGGGAGGCGGAACTGCTGGACTTCGTCGCCAGGGACCTCGCCCGCTTCAAGCACCCGCGCGCGGTACGTGTCGTCGACACCCTGCCCCGCAACGTCATGGGGAAGGTGCAGAAGGCCGAGCTGCGCAAGCGCTACGCCGACCTGTTCGCCGACGCCGGCGCCTGATCCGTCGCCGGCCGCGCACGACCGCGTCGGCCCGCCCCGCCTGTGCCCCCCTGCACGACCCCTGTTTCCCAACCGTCCCCGATGTCTCTCAGTGTGGAGAAGACGATGGTCATTTATGGAGTTGCAGCATTGGCGGTGTGCATGCTCGCGGGCACGCTCGTCGGCGAACTGCTCGGCGAGGCGCTCGGCGTCGACGCCAATGTCGGCGGAGTCGGCTTCGCCATGATCATGCTGGTGCTGGTCACCCACCAGCTCCGCAAGAAGGGCAAGTTCCCCGAGGCCTCCGAGCAGGGCGTGCTGTTCTGGAGCGCGATGTACATACCGATCGTCATCGCCATGGCCTCGATCCAGAACGTGGCCAAGGCCGTCACCGGCGGTCCGATGGCGATCCTCGCGGGCCTCGGCGCCGTGGCCGCGGGGTTCGCCCTGGTGCCCGCGCTGGCGCGGATCGGCGAGCCGGGCGAACCCATGGAACCGCTGGGGTCGCTGACCGCGGACGAGAAGCAGGAGGCCTGAGATGGACCGGTTCACCTCCATTCTCGAAGACAACGGCCTGCTCGTGGCCTTCGCGCTGGTCGGCGCCCTCATGCTGGTCGGCGGGTGGCTGTCCAGGACGCTGACCCGCGGCCGGCTGCAGGGCTCCGCGATCGCCATCCTCCTCGGCCTGGTCCTGGCCTACTGGGGCGGCAAGGCGACCGGAGGCGCGCACGGACTCGCCGACGTCGCGGCGCTCTCCGGGGTGGGCCTGATGGGCGGCGCCATGCTGCGGGACTTCGCGATCGTCTCCACCGCCTACGGCGTCGACCTGAAGGTGATCAAGCGTGCCGGGCTGTCCGGCGGCCTGTCCATCCTGCTGGGTGTGCTCGTCTCGTTCGTGGTGGGAGTCGTCATCGCGGCCGCCTTCGGCTACACGGACGCCAAGTCGCTCGCGACCATCGGCGCGGGTGCGGCCACGTACATCGTCGGGCCGGTGACCGGCACGGCGGTGGGCGCGAGCTCGGACGTGATAGCGCTGTCCGTGGCGGCCGGGCTGGTCAAATCCGTGGTGGTCATGGTGGGGACCCCGCTCATCGCCCCACTGATCGGCCTGAACAACCCGAAATCCGCCATGGCCTTCGGCGGTCTGCTGGGCACCACCTCCGGTGTGGCCGGCGGCCTCGCGGCCACCGACAAGCGCCTGGTCCCCTACGGGGCCATGACGGCCACCTTCTACACGGGCGTCGGTTGCCTGCTGGGCCCGTCACTGCTGTACGTGGTGCTGCAGGCGATCGTCGGCGGATGAGCCGGCCACCGGCGCGGTGCGCCGCCTCCCCTCGCCGGTGTGCATCGGCCCCGGACCGCCGAAGGGGCGGCGGCCCCGCTGTCACGCGGACACGCCCGGGCGCCCGTGACCGCACCCGCTCGGGCCCCCAGCACTCGCGCGCCGCCGGTCGGGCACGCACTGTGCCCGTGTGACACACGCCAGTACCCTCGCCCGCCCGTCCACCGCCACGGAGCCGGACCCCGCCTGCCAGGACCGGGGGCGGTCCGCTCCGGCGGCCGGGATGGCCGCCGCCCTGGGGCTGTTCCTCGCCGCCCGGCTGCTCGGCTTCGCCGCCCTCGCGGCGGCCGCCCGCGCGACCGGACGCGGCCCCCTCGGCCTGCTCGGGCTCTCCTGGGACTCGCTGTGGTACC
Organism: Streptomyces sp. NPDC101225; assembly: GCF_044767585.1. Taxonomy (NCBI): domain Bacteria; kingdom Bacillati; phylum Actinomycetota; class Actinomycetes; order Kitasatosporales; family Streptomycetaceae; genus Streptomyces; species Streptomyces sp. NPDC101225. The sequence continues at coordinate 18,997 of NZ_JBIWOE010000021.1, read as the reverse complement.
TGGGGATCGCCGCCCACGGATACGTCCCGACCCCGCACCTACGGCCCGGCGTCTACAGCGACCTGGCGTTCTTCCCGCTGTACCCGGCGCTCGTGCGGGCCGTGTACGCCGTCACGCCGCTGGGCGGGGGCGCCGCGGGACTGCTCGTGTCCTGGACCGCGGCGGCCGTCGCGGCCTGCGGGATCTACGCGGTCGGCGCCCGGCTGCACGGGCGGGCCGTCGCGGTCGCCCTGGTCCTGCTCTGGGGTCTGCTGCCGCACTCCGTGGTGCTGTCGATGGCGTACACGGAACCGGTGCTCACCGCCTTCGCCGCCTGGTCGCTGTACGCGGTGCTCACCGGCCGCTGGCTGTGGGCGGGCGCGCTGGCGGCCCTCGCGGGGCTGTCGCGCCCCAACGGCCTCGCGGTGGCCGCGGCGGTGCTCGCGACGGCGGCGTACGAGATGTGGCGGTGTCTTCGGGAGCGCCGCCGGGTTTCCCACAGGCTGTGGACGGGCGCCCTGCTCGCGCCCGCCGGCTGGGCGGCGTACGTGCTGTGGGTCGGCCAGCGCACCGGCGACCTGCTCGGCGGATACTTCCAGGTCCAGCGGCTGTGGGGCTCACGGTTCGACCTCGGCGCGGGTGCGCTGACGTTCGTCCGCCATCTGCTGCTCCAGGGCGACCGGCTGGTCTTCCCGATGGCCATGGTGATCGTCGCGGCGGCCGTCGTGCTGTTCGCGCTGCTGATCGCCGACCGCGCCCCGCTGCCGCTGCTCGTGCACAGCGGCGTCCTGATGCTGATCGTCCTCGGCGGGTCCGGGTACTTCGAGTCCAAGCCCCGCTTCCTGCTGCCCGCCTTCCCGCTGCTGCTGCCGCTCGCCCGGGCCCTGGTCCGTACGGCGAGAGCCCGGCCCCGGCACGCGACCGTGGTGGTCGGTGCCCTGGCCGGGCTCTCGTTCGGCTACGGGGCGTATCTGGTCGTACTCGCCCATATGCCGCTGTAGGGGGAGGGCTACTCCTCGTCACCCTCGGGCTTCTCGTCCGCTTCGTTGATCTCCTGCTCGAGGCCGAGCTGCTCGACGAGCCACCGGTCGAACTCGATGGCGGCGCGCACCCAGCTGACCGTCGAGGAGACGAAGTGCTCCAGGCTGACGCCGGTGCCGATCAGCATCTGCGCCTCGCCGATCAGGCGGACGGTGCCGTCGTCGTGGGTGTGGCTGTAGACCTTGGGCCACAGGGTCCGCCGGTTCCAGTCGTCGATGGACTCCAGCAGCTGGGGCTTCTCGTCGATCTGGTGGGGCCGGTCGTAGAACGTCCGCACCGAGAAGACCTGCTGGTCGTCCTCACCACGGAACATGAAGTACGTACGGAACTGCTCCCACGGCGCCGCGAGGTCACCCTCTTCGTCGACGACGTACTTGAGCTCCATCTGATCGAGGAGCTGCTTCACGAGGTCCTGATCCGGGACGACGGGGCCCGCCGGTCCTTGCTGCGGCTCGGGCTGGCCCCCGAAGTTCGGAATCGAGGACGGGTCGATGCTCACCGTGATTTTCCCTTCGTACGGATGCCGCCATCCTCCCCCATGCGGGGAGGGTGGTGGCAACCCCGGCACCCTCCGTCACAACGTCTTTCCGGTGGCGGGACCCACGATCAGGCCATCGCCGAACGCGTCCACCCGGACCGTGTCGCCGTCCTTGACCTCACCCGCGAGGATCTCCTTGGCGAGGCGGTCGCCGATGGCCGTCTGGACCAGCCGGCGCAGCGGCCGGGCACCGTAGGCCGGGTCGTTCCCCTCGTCGGCGAGCCAGGCCAGGGCACCGTCGGTGACCTCCAGGGTCAGGCGGCGGTCGGCGAGGCGCGCGGCCAGCCGGTCGAGCTGGAGACGGGCGATACGGCCGAGCTCGTCCTTGTTCAGCGCCGAGAAGACCACCAGGTCGTCGAGGCGGTTGAGGAACTCCGGCTTGAAGGACGTCCGGACGACCTCCAGGACCTGCTCCTTCTTCTCCTCCTCGCCGGTCAGCGGGTCCACGAGGAACTGGCTGCCCAGGTTGGACGTCAGCACCAGGATGGTGTTGCGGAAGTCGACCGTACGGCCCTGACCGTCCGTCAGGCGGCCGTCGTCCAGCACCTGGAGCAGCACGTCGAAGACCTCGGGGTGGGCCTTCTCCACCTCGTCGAGCAGCACGACGCTGTACGGGCGCCGGCGCACCGCCTCGGTGAGCTGGCCGCCCTCCTCGTAGCCGACGTAGCCGGGCGGGGCACCGACCAGGCGGGCCACGCTGTGCTTCTCGCCGTACTCCGACATGTCGATGCGGACCATCGCCCGCTCGTCGTCGAAGAGGAAGTCGGCGAGCGCCTTGGCCAGTTCGGTCTTGCCGACACCGGTCGGGCCGAGGAAGAGGAAGGAGCCGGTCGGGCGGTCGGGGTCGGCGATGCCGGCCCGGGTGCGCCGCACCGCGTCGGAGACCGCCCGCACGGCCTCGGCCTGGCCGATCAGGCGCCTGCCCAGCTCCTCCTCCATGCGCAGCAGCTTCTGCGTCTCGCCCTCCATCAGGCGTCCGGCGGGGATGCCGGTCCAGGCGGCGACGACGTCCGCGATGTCGTCGGAGCCGACCTCCTCCTTGACCATGGTGTCCTTGGCGGCCTCCTCCTCGGCCTCGCTGGCCTCCTCCAAGTCCCTTTCCAGGGTGGGGATCTCGCCGTAGAGCAGCTTGGAGGCGGTGTCGAAGTCGCCCTCGCGCTGGGCCCGTTCGGCCGTCCCGCGCAACTCGTCGAGCTTCTCCTTCAGTTCACCGACGCGGTTGAGGGACTGCTTCTCCTTCTCCCAGCGTGCGGTCAGGCCGCGCAGCTCCTCCTCCTTGTCGGCGCGGTCGCGGCGCAGCTTCTCCAGGCGCTCGCGGGAGGCCGGGTCGGTCTCCTTCTCCAGCGCCAGCTCCTCCATCCTGAACCGGTCGACGGCGCGCTGGAGTTCGTCGATCTCCACGGGCGAGGAGTCGATCTCCATACGGAGGCGGGAGGCCGCCTCGTCGACCAGGTCGATGGCCTTGTCGGGCAGGAAGCGGGAGGTGATGTACCGGTCGGAGAGGGTCGCCGCGGCCACCAGCGCCGCGTCCGCGATCTGCACCTTGTGGTGCGCCTCGTACCGGCCCTTGAGGCCGCGCAGGATCGCGATCGTGTCCTCCACCGACGGCTCCGCCACCAGCACCTGCTGGAAGCGGCGCTCCAGCGCCGGGTCCTTCTCGATCCGCTCGCGGTACTCGTCCAGCGTCGTCGCGCCGACCATGCGCAGTTCGCCGCGGGCCAGCATCGGCTTCAGCATGTTGCCGGCGTCCATGGCCGAGTCGCCGCCGGCGCCCGCGCCCACGACCGTGTGCAGCTCGTCGATGAACGTGATGATCTGGCCGTCGGAGTCCTTGATCTCCGCCAGCACCGTCTTCAGCCGCTCCTCGAACTCGCCGCGGTACTTCGCACCCGCGACCATCGCGCCGAGGTCCAGCGCGACCAGCCGCTTGTCCCGCAGGGACTCGGGCACGTCACCCTTGACGATCCGCTGGGCGAGCCCCTCGACGACGGCGGTCTTGCCGACGCCGGGCTCGCCGATGAGGACCGGGTTGTTCTTCGTGCGGCGCGAGAGCACCTGCACGACGCGGCGGATCTCCTGGTCCCGGCCGATCACCGGGTCGAGCCGGCCCTCGCGGGCCGCGGCCGTGAAGTCCGTGCCGAACTTCTCCAGGGCCTTGTACTGGCCCTCCGGGTCGGGTGTGGTCACCCGGCGTCCTCCCCTCGCCTGCTGGAAGGCCTCCTGCAGCTTCTTCGCCGTGGCCCCCTGTCCGGACAGTACGTCACCGGCGGCGCCGCCCTTGGCGGCGATCCCGATGAGCAGGTGCTCGGTGGAGAGGAACTCGTCCCCGAGGTCCTTGGCGCGCGCCTGCGCGTCCGCGATGACGGCGAGGAGGTCCCGGTTGGGCTGCGGGGGCGCCACCGTCGAGCCGGTCACGCTGGGCAGCGCGGCCAGCGCCTTCTCCGCGCCGGCGCGGACGGCGGCCTGGTCGGCGTTCACCGAGGACAGAAGGTCGACGATGTTCTCGTTGTCCTGCCCCTGGAGCAGAGCGAGGAGCAGGTGTGCGGGTGTGAGGTCGGGGTGTCCCCCGGTCACGGCCCGGCTGCCGGCGGCGTTGATGGCGTCCCGGCTCCGGTTGGTCAGCTCGGCGTCCACGTTCGCGTTCTCCTCCTGACGTCTGCGGTCATCACGTCTGCAGTCATTCACCTGACTTGACCAGCGTACACAAAGTTGAGTCTATTCCACTCAAGGGCGAGATCGGCGACTTCCGGCTACCTTCCAGGACATGGCTACGTACACCCAGGACCCCGGTGCCCCCGGCGCCTCGTATCTCGGCTTCTGGCGGGAGCGGCACCTGTGCACACTGACGACTCCGCGCCCGGACGGCAGCCCGCACGTCGTACCCGTCGGGGTCACCTACGACCCGGAGGCCGGCCTCGCCCGGGTGATCGCGAACAAGTCGAGCCGGAAGGTGGCCCATGTGCTGGCCACGGGGCCCGAGGGCGCCCGGGTCGCGGTGTGCCAGGTGGCGGGGCGGCGGTGGGCCACCCTGGAGGGCCGGGCGGTCGTACGGACCGAGCCGGAGCGGGTCGCGGAGGCCGAGCGGCGCTACGCCGAGCGCTACGACCGGACGCCGTCGCCGAACCCGTCACGCGTCGTGATCGAGATCGAGCTCACCCGCGCCATGGGCAACACCTGATGATTTTCAGCCATGGACGCGCACGGAGCCAACCGGTCGATAGCGGGAAATGTCCGCCAAAGCTGCAGCGGCGTCACCGTGTTCAGGTCACGGTGACGCCGCTGCGGGGGGAAGCACCTGAGCGATCTGTTACGACGGGGGAATCGCGTCAGGCACTGCGGGGGGTGGCTGAGATGGTCCGAACATCGGGGGTTTCCGGTTCCACCAGCCGATGGTCTCGTTGGTCCAGATTCACAAAGATCATTCCGTACCGGATGGCACATCGCACGGGCTGCGGCGCCCCCCGAGGCCGCCGCAGACACCGGTACGCCCGTACGTCCTCGTCCTCGTCGCGCGTGACGACGACCGGCTCACCGAAGACGGTCACCATCAGCGAGTCACCGGAGTGGGGGATCGCGGTGACAAGGTCGATGAAGTGCCAGCCCGAGCGGTAGGCCGTGGCCATTTCGCGGCGGAAGGAGCGGTCGTCGGGTGGAGTGGTCATGACGAAACGGCCCAGCTGCTGTCAGCGGGGGCAACCCATGAGCTGTCCCCGGGGACGCTTGCCGCCACGATCCAACTGCTGTCACCGGGGGCGGCTGCAGTGGTGCTCCAGCTGCTGTCCCCCGCGACGTCACTCTTCGTCCCCGCGATGCCGCTCAGCGCTCCGAGGGCCACCACGGCGGAGAAGGCGGCGACAAGCGCCGAGCGAAGCATTCTCTTATGCATAGTCGGCTTCGTCCTCATTTGAAGGTCACCTCTCCCCCGTCCGAATACGACGATGGCCCATTCCGGCACGTCATGGCCACACAAACGATGCATCATGTTCCTGCACGTTCAGGACCCTGGGGGGTGGAGATCTGGTGATAAATGAGACTAAGCGGACACATCCCCATGGGTTGACCGACCTGTGCGAGGACGGACGCCGCCTCTACGGCAACGCTCTCCGGACGGGACGCGTAGCCCGTGCGGATGTCGAGCCCGCGCCGTGCCTGATGGAGTTCGCCCTGCTTCATCCCGATCCCGACGACCCCAACTGGCTGCGCCCCGTACCGCCTTCGGTCGCGCTTGCCCAGAGGCTCACACCGATCGAGAACGAGATCACCCAGCGCAGGCGGCTGTCCATCGAACTCGCCGACGCTTTCGAGCCGTTCATGACCCTCAGCGCCCAGTCGACGGCGACCACGCACTCGATCACCGTGCTGGAGGGCCTGGACCGGATCAACGCGGCGCTCGATCTTGCCACGTCCCAGTGCCACACCGAGATGCTCACCGTCCAGCCGAGCCGCCGCCGTCTGGAACACACCCTCACCAAGGCCCTGGAACGCGACCGGCCGCTGATCGAGCGCGGCTGCCGCATCCGCACGCTCTACCAGCACCCGGCCCGCTACAGCCCCGAAACCCTCGCCTACGTCGCCCAGTTCACCGACGGCAAGGTGGAGTACCGCACCATCGACGAGCTGGTCGAGCGGCTCATCATCTGCGACGAGACCGTGGCCTTCATCCCGACCCGCGACGACGGCGAGATCGCGCTCGAACTCCGGCATCCGGGACTCGTCCGCTACCTGATCAAGGTCTTCGAGTTCATGTGGACCCGCGCGGTCCCGCTGAGCGCCGGCGCCCCCTACGAGACCGCCCCCGACGGGATCACCGAGATCCAGCACTCCATCGCCAAGCTCCTGGTCGAGGGCCATGTCGACGAGGCGATCGCCCGGCGGCTGGGCATGAACGTGCGCACCTGCCGCGCCCACATCGCCAAGCTCGCGCTGGCCCTGGGCAGCGGCAGCCGGGCCCAACTCGGCTTTCTCATAGCGCAGTCCGGGATCCTGGAGCAGGACGCCTGAGTCCGCGGGGGAGGGACACGATGGACTCGGCGGCGCATCCGGACCACGGGCCGGACGAGCTGTGCCCCGCGGGAGCCGCGCTGTACGAACGCGCGCTGCGCGCGGGCCACGTGCCGGTCCGCGAGGCCGACGGGACGCCCTGTCTGCTCGACTTCGGGCTGCTGCACCCCTCGGTCGAGGAGGAGGCCCGTCTGGAGCCCGTCGCGCCCGCCGTCGCCCTGCACCGCCTGCTGAGCACGTGCGAGGAGCGCATCGCGCGGGAGCGGCGCCGCGAGGCCCGGCTGGCCGACCTGTTCGACCCCCTCATGCGGATCGGCGGCGCGCTCACCGCGACCGGCGCCCCGGCGGCCGTCGCCGTGCTGAGCGGGTCCGACCGCATCGGGCGGGCCATCACCGAGGCCATGGCCGCCGGCCACGACGAACTGCTCGCCATCCAGCCGCACATCAGCCACACCCGCACACCGCTGACGGCGCGCGCCGACGCCCTCGCCCGCGACCAGGAGTTCCTCACCCGCGGCGGCCGTATCCGCACGCTGTACCAGCACACGCTCCGGCACGCGCCCTCGGTCCTCGCCCGCTACGAGCAGCTGAGCGGGGACGCGGAGGCCCGCACGCTGGACGAGATCACCGACCGCCTGCTCGTCGTGGACCGCGCGGTCGCCTTCATCCCCGCCAACACGGACCGCACGCTCGCCCTGGAGATCCGGCACCCGGTCATCGCCGGCTTCCTCGCCACCGCCTTCGACCGCCTGTGGCGCCTGGCCACGCCCATGTACCCGCGCGCCGCCCAGCCGCCCGCCCAGGCGGGCTTCAGCTCCCGGCAGCACGCCATCGCCGCCCTCCTCGTCGAGGGCCACACCGACACCGCCATCGCGGAGCGGCTCGGGATGAACGTGCGGACCGCCCGCGTGCACATCGCCAAGCTCGCGGCCACGCTGGGCAGTGAGAGCCGGGCGCAGCTGGGCTATCTCATCGGGCGGTCGGGGATTCTTGACCGGGAAGCGTGATCGGACCGGTGCCGGTGGGATGACGGTGGCCGTCGAGGCCCACCTGGGCGATACGGACGCCGAGCTGGGTGCGGCTGGCCGCGCCGAGGGTCTCGGAGAGCCGGGCGATGTGGGCGCGGCACGTGCGGACGCTTATGCCGAGCCGCTCCGCGATGACCGCGTCCTGGTGCCCCTCGGCCAGCAGCGCCGCGATGGACTGCTCGCGGTGGGAGATGCCCTCGATGCCGGTGTCGGGCAGCGGCGCGGTCAGCGGGATCGCGAGCCGCCACATCCGCTCGAAGACCGTGACCAGGTAGCCGACCAGGGCCGGGTGGCGCAGCTCCAGCGCGAGCGTGCGGTCCGCGTTGGCCGGGATGAACGCCACCGTGCGGTCGAACAGGATCAGCCGGTCGATCACCTCGTCCAGGGTGCGCGCCTCGACCGAACCGCCCATCAGCTCCAGGTAGTTGAGCAGGCCCTGGCCGTGCCGGGCCACATGCGTGTACAGGTCGCGCATCTGCACGCCCCGCCCGCGCAGGGTGAGCGCGCGGTGCAGGCCCTCCGTCAGCTCGTCCTCGGGCCGGATGCCGCCGGGCTGGACGGTGATGACCTCCGTCGTGCACGCCTCGGTCGCCGCGTCCATCGCGGCCTGGATGCGCGACAGCCCGTCCAGGACCCGGATCGCGGCGCCCTCCGCGGAGCCGGAGCCCGGCGCCGTCTCCGTCTCGGGGCCCAGGCCGGCGTACCGCTCGACCGCGGCGACCGCCTCGCCCACCCGCCGCTGACTGGCGCTGACATCGTCGTAGACGCCGCGCAGCAGCCGTGTCATGACCTCCTGCGGCGACGTGGGGACCAGCCAGTCCATGTCGTCGGGGTCCGGGTGCAGCAGGGCGAGGTCCAGCAGGCACGGCACCGGCCCGGCCTCCCGGCGCGGCACGCGGCCCCGCCGTACGGCCCGGGAGTACACGCGCTCCCCGGCCTCGCACAGTCGGTCGGCACCGTGTGGATGCTCCTCCGTCCCGTGCCCGGCCATCGCCCATCCCACCCCCGGTTTCGCCGCCTTCGCAGCGCAACTATGCGCGGACGGGACCGGCTCCGCAACACGGCTGGGCCCGGGGTCACGGTCGTTAAACGCCCGTAACTCCCGCTTTGTACGGTCCTCCTCCTGCCGCATTGCAACAAGCTGACGGTCCGGGAGGCGGAGCGGTGTCCGGACGGCGGCCGCGCACGGTCGGCGGCCGGACGGCGGCCGGATCACGTAGGGGCCGGGGATGCGCCCGGGGGCCGCCGTGATCCTTCACGGCGGCCCCCGCAACGGTCGCGTCCGCAAAGGCGGAACGTCTCGTGCCGGCGTCCTACTTCAGCCCGATGGCCGCGCACTCCGAGGCGTACTTCGAGGTGCAGATCTCCGAGATCTTGTGGATGCCGTCGGCGACCACCGTCGACTTGATGTTCTTCTTCGTCAGGGCGGTGACGGTGACGAGCTGCGCGGGAATGTCCTTGTTCGTCGGGCTGTCGACCGTGTCCTGGGTCAGCGCGTCGAACTCGATGTCCTTGCCCTGCACCTTGTCGACGGCCATCTGCGCGGCCGCCTGGGCTTCGTCCGGGTAGGACTTGTAGATGCTCATGTACTGCTCGCCCGCGACGATCCGCTGCACGGCGGTCAGTTCCGCGTCCTGCCCGGTGATCGGCGGCAGGTGGGAGACGCCCGCGTCCTCCAGGGCCTTGACGATGCCTCCGGCCATGCCGTCGTTGGCGGAGTAGACGCCCGCGATGTTGTCCTTGCCGATCGCCTTGATCGCGTCGGACATGTTGGACTCGGCGTTCTTCGGGTCCCAGTCCTTGGTGTCGAAGGACTGGGCGATCGTCACCTTGCCCTTGAGCTCGGACATCGCGCCCGCCTTGAACTGCTTGGCGTTCGGGTCGGTGGGCGAGCCGTTCATCATCACGATCTTGTCGGAGGTGCTGACGTCGCTGCCCAGCGCTTCCAGCAGCGAGCGGCCCTGCACCTCGCCGACGAGCTCGTTGTCGAAGGAGATGTACGCGTCGATCGGGCCCTCGGCCAGCCGGTCGTAGGCGATGACCGGGATACCGGCGTCCTTGGCCTTCTGCACCTCGCCGGCGATGGCGTGCGAGTCCACGGCGTCCAGCAGGATGATGTCGACCTTGTCGTCGATCATCTTCTGCATCTGGTCCGCCTGCTTGTCCGCCTTCTGGTCCGCGTTGGCGTAGGCGACCCGGCCCTGGTCCTTCGTCAGGGCGGCGACCTGCCTCTTGATGATGGGGTAGTCGAAGTTCTCGTACCTGGTGTTGGCCGTCTCCGGCAGCAGCAGCCCGATCGTGACGTCGTTGCCCTTGGTGGGACTCGCCGAACTGCTGTCGCCCGAGACGTTCAGCACGCCGCAGGAGGCAAGTGACAGGCTTGTCGCGGCTACTGCCACGCAGAGGGCGGTACGACGGATGCGGGTGTTCACTTCTGTTGACCTTCCGAACAAGGGTGCATATGGCGTCCCAGGTGAAGGAAGCCAACGCTTTCTTCACACGATCGTCAAGGAATAACCAGGTAATGAGACGTCAACGTTAGAGTTCGCTCGGCCTTGTGACGCAAGGCGACCGGTGCCCGCACACGCGGCAGGGGCCCGGAATGTCTCCGGGCCCCTGCCGCGACGTGACGGAACGCCGCCCGAACGCCTCAGTCGGACTGCTGCCGCTTCGGCCGCCAGACCACCAGCGCGCTGGTCTGCTGCACCTCCTGGTACGGCACCAGGTCGCGGCGGTACGACGCGTGCACCGCCGCCTCGCGCTGCTGCATGGCCGCCGCCGCGCCCTCGACCGCCGTCTGGAGTTCGGCGACACGCTGCTGGAGCGCGGCGACCTGGTTCTCCAGTTCGATGATCCGCTTGATGCCGGCCAGGTTGATGCCCTCGTCCTGCGACAACTGCTGGACGGTGCGCAGCAGTTCGATGTCGCGGGCCGAGTAACGACGGCCGCGGCCCGGTGTGCGGTCGGGCGAGACCAGGCCGAGGCGGTCGTACTGGCGCAGGGTCTGCGGGTGCAGGCCGGAGAGCTGGGCCGCCACCGAGATGACGTAGACCGGGGTTTCCTCGGTCAGTTCGTACGGATTGCGTCGACGGCCGTCCATCTGTGTCAAGCTCCCTTCGCGGCCTGGAACAGCTCCGCCCGCGGGTCCTCACCCGCGGTTGCCTCGCGATACGCCTCGAGCGCGTCACGAGCCTTCCCCGTCACGTCCTTCGGGACACTCACCTCGACGGTGACCAGGAGGTCGCCGCGGGTGCCGTCCTTGCGGACCGCGCCCTTGCCCCGGGCGCGCATGGTGCGGCCGTTGGGCGTACCCGGCGGCAGCTTCAGGGTGACGGGCGGGCCGCCCAGGGTGGGCACTCTGACCTCGCCGCCGAGGCCCGCCTCGGCGAACGTCACCGGGACGGTCACGGTCAGGTTGTCGCCCTTGCGGCCGAACACGGGGTGCGCGGACACATGGACCGTGACGTACAAGTCGCCCGCCGGTCCGCCCCGTTCACCCGGTGCGCCCTTGCCGCGCAGCCGGATGCGCTGGCCGTCCTGCACCCCGGCCGGGATGCGGACCTGCATGGTCCGGGACGACTTGGCGCGGCCCGAGCCCTTGCAGACCTCGCAGGGGTTCTCCGCGATCAGACCGCGGCCCTTGCAGTCCGGGCAGGGGTCGGTGAGGGAGAAGCCGCCGCCGGAGCCCCGCGCCACCTGTCCGGTGCCGACGCACGTCGGGCAGACCCGGGGGTTGCCGTTGGCGTCGCCGGTGCCGGAACAGGCCTTGCAGGGCGCCTGCGACGACATGCGCAGCGGGACCGTCGCCCCCTCGATCGCCTCGGTGAAGCTGAGGCTGACCTCGGTGTCGATGTCCTGGCCGCGCCGCGGCTGCACCCGGGTGGTGCCGGAGCTGCCGCGGTTGAACAGGCCCCCGAAGACGTCACCGATCCCGCCGCCGAAGCCTCCGGAGCCGCTCCCGCCCTGAGTGCCGCCTCCGAAGAGGTCGCCCAGGTCGAAGTTGAACGAGCCGCTGCTGCCGCCCGGCCCCGGGCGGAAGCCGCCGTTGCCGAACAGGGCGCGCGCCTCGTCGTACTCCTTGCGCTTCTTGGGATCGCCGAGAACGTCGTTCGCCTCGGAGATCTCCTTGAAGCGCTCCTCGGCCTTGGCGTTGCCCTTGTTGGCGTCCGGGTGGAACTCGCGGGCGAGCTTCCGGTACGCCTTCTTGATCTCGGCCTCGGTGGCGTCCTTGGGGACGCCGAGGACCTTGTAGTAGTCCTTCTCGATGAAGTCCTTGGTGCTCATCCTCGACGCCCCTCCTTTCTCATCGGTTCAAGCTCAGCCCTCGTCCGGGCCACCGCTCTCCTTGTCGTCGGCCGCCTCGGCGGAGTCCTGGGACTCCGGCTTGACGGTCTGCGCCCCCGGCTGGGGCTCGGCCACGGCCACCCGCGCGGGGCGGATGGTGCGCTCGCCGATGCGATACCCGGGCTGCAGAATCGCCACGCACGTCGTCTCGGTGACGTCCGGTGCGTAGCTGTGCATCAGGGCCTCGTGGATCGTCGGGTCGAAGGGCTCGCCCTCCTTGCCGAACTGCTGCAGACCCATCTTCGCCGCCACGGTCTCCAGCGACTCCGCCACGGACTTGAATCCGCCGACGAGTTCGCCGTGTTCCCGCGCGCGGCCGATGTCGTCGAGCACGGGCAGGAGCTCGGTCAGAAGATTCGCGATGGCGATCTCCTTGACCGTGATCCGGTCCCGCTCCACACGGCGGCGGTAGTTCTGGAACTCGGCCTGGAGCCGCTGGAGGTCCGCCGTGCGCTCACCGAGCGCCGTACGTACCTGGTCCAGCTGGGCCGTCAGACCGGCGATCTGTACTGCTGCGTCCCCGGCCGGGGCCGCCCCCTCCCCCGTGGAGGGGGAGGCGGCCTTCGGCTCGGCGTCGTCAGGTGTGGCGCCGGAGGGGACGTCGGGCTTCTCTTCGAAGCCCGGGGTCTCCTCCGTCACGCGGCACCGTCCTTGCGCTCGTCGTCCACGATCTCGGCGTCCACGACGTCGTCGTCGGCCTTCGGGGCCTCGGCGCCGGCGGACTCGCCGCCACCGGCGGCCTGGGCGGCCTGGGCGTCGGCGTACATGGCCTGGCCCAGCTTCTGCGAGACGGCCGCGACCTTCTCGGTGGCGGTGCGGATCTCGGCGGTGTCCTCGCCCTTGAGCGCGGACTTCAGCTCCTCGACGGACGCCTCGACCTCGGTCTTGATCTCGCCCGGGACCTTGTCCTCGTTGTCCTTGAGGAACTTCTCCGTCTGGTAGACGAGCTGCTCGCCCTGGTTGCGGCTCTCGGCGGCCTCGCGGCGGGCGTGGTCCTCCTCCGCGTACTTCTCGGCCTCCTGGCGCATCCGGTCGACCTCGTCCTTCGGCAGCGAGGAGCCGCCGGTGACGGTCATCTTCTGCTCCTTGCCCGTGCCCAGGTCCTTCGCGGTCACGTGCATGATGCCGTTGGCGTCGATGTCGAAGGCGACCTCGATCTGGGGGACACCGCGCGGGGCCGGCGGCAGACCGGTCAGCTCGAACATCCCGAGCTTCTTGTTGTACGCCGCGATCTCGCGCTCGCCCTGGTAGACCTGGATCTGCACGGAGGGCTGGTTGTCCTCGGCGGTGGTGAAGATCTCGGACCGCTTGGTCGGGATCGTCGTGTTCCGCTCGATGAGCTTGGTCATGATGCCGCCCTTGGTCTCGATGCCGAGGGACAGCGGGGTCACGTCGAGGAGCAGGACGTCCTTGACCTCACCCTTGAGCACACCGGCCTGCAGGGCGGCGCCGATGGCGACGACCTCGTCCGGGTTGACGCCCTTGTTGGCGTCCTTGCCGCCGGTCAGCTCGCGGACGAGCTCGGCGACGGCGGGCATACGGGTGGAACCGCCGACGAGGACGACGTGGTCGATCTCGTTGATGGAGATGCCCGCGTCCTTGATGACGTTGTGGAACGGCGTCTTGCAGCGCTCCAGCAGGTCCGCGGTCAGCTGCTGGAACTGGGCCCGGGTGAGCTTCTCGTCCAGGTGCAGCGGGCCCTCGGCGGACGCCGTGATGTAGGGCAGGTTGATCGAGGTCTCGGTGGACGAGGACAGCTCGATCTTGGCCTTCTCGGCGGCCTCGCGCAGACGCTGCAGGGCCATCTTGTCCTTGCTGAGGTCCACGCCGTGACCGGACTGGAACTGCTTGACCAGGTAGTCGACGATGCGCTGGTCCCAGTCGTCACCACCGAGGTGGTTGTCGCCGTTGGTGGCCTTCACCTCGACGACGCCGTCACCGATCTCCAGGAGGGACACGTCGAAGGTGCCGCCACCGAGGTCGAAGACGAGGATCGTCTGGTCGTCCTTGTCGAGGCCGTAGGCGAGCGCGGCCGCGGTGGGCTCGTTGACGATGCGCAGGACGTTCAGGCCGGCGATCTCGCCGGCCTCCTTCGTCGCCTGGCGCTCGGAGTCGTTGAAGTAGGCCGGCACGGTGATGACCGCGTCCGTGACCTTCTCGCCCAGGTAGGACTCGGCGTCGCGCTTCAGCTTCTGCAGGATGAAGGCGGAGATCTGCTGCGGGTTGAAGGGCTTCCCGTCGAGCTCGATCTTCCAGTCCGTGCCCATGTGGCGCTTCACGGAGCGGATGGTCCGGTCCACGTTCGTGACCGCCTGGCGCTTGGCGACCTCGCCGACGAGCACCTCACCGTTCTTCGCGAAGGCGACGACGGACGGCGTGGTCCTGGCACCCTCGGCGTTGGTGATGACGGTGGGCTCGCCGCCCTCCAGAACGCTGACGACGGAGTTAGTCGTGCCCAGGTCGATGCCGACCGCACGTGCCATGGTGATCTTCCTCCAGCTGACTTGAGTGGAACGGACTCAAGTGTGCACGACACCCGGCGATGGGTCAACAGACCTGAGTCCGGGGGACTCAACTCTTATCCGTTCCTTACACGCAAGTGACTGCTGACCTGGGAGGATGCAGATCTGCCGGCCTGAGTGGACGGCGACCGGACCTGACGCGAGACCGGCCCGCCGGCCTGCGTGGACAACGAGCGGCCGGCCTGCGTGGACAACGACCGGCCGGCCTGCGTGGACAACGACCGGCCGGCCTGCGTGGGCACGGGCCGACGCACGTACACCGGCACCCGAAGCAGCAGCAGGACGACGACGAGCGCGCCGGCCGCCACCCAGAACACCCCGGACCGGGCGGTCCAGCCGATGTGGGTGAGCACCCCGTCGAGCACGCCGGCGAACGCCCCGATGCCCGGCAGGACGGTCGCCCCCTGCGGGGTGAGCCCCAACCGCCGCAGCCGGTGGGCGAGATGGTCGGGCCCGCCCCGCAGCAACGGCCGTCCGGCCAGCCGCCGCGACAGGATCACCAGGACCACGTCCACGGTCGCCACCGCGGTGATCGGGAAGAGCACGCCCGCGCTGTCCGCGAGCCCGTAGCCGGCCCTGGTGCACACGGCCGCCGCGGCGAGCACGAACCCGGTGAACAGCGACCCGCACGCACCGAGCCCCACGCGCGCGGGGGGCCAGTTGTGCATGAGGAAGCCGGTCAGCGCGGCGGCCAGCACGCTCAGCAGCACCGCGAGCCCGTCCATCACCTCGGCCGCGGCGCAGGCGCCCACCCCGAAGGCGGTCACGACCCCCACGGTCCCGGCCAGCGCGTCGGCGTGGTCGAGCGCCTTGAAGGCGACGGCGACGAAGACGATCCAGCCCACGGCGAGCAGGCCCGCGGGCACCCCCGTCTCCTCGTACGGCACGACACAGGCCGCCGCGACGGCCGTACCGGCGACGACGACCCGCGACGGCACCCGCCGCAGGTCCGCGACCAGCCCGAGCAGGGCGACGGCGGCCCCGGCGAGCAGCAGCCGGCCCACGCCGGAGCCGAGCGGCGCGACGCCCGTGCGCTCCCCGACCACCACCACGACGACGGTGGCGAGCACCACGGCGACGCCCCCGGCCGGCGGCACCGGTCGCTGCCGCCGTCTCCGGTCGACGATTCCGAGGCGCAACGCGGGCGCCCGCAGCAGTGCGGTGAGCACGGCTGCGAGCAGCAGGGCGGTCGTGGCGGCGGCGATCCCGTAGAGCACGGATCTAAGTTAGGCGCGAATGTACCAATTTGGCATGAATAACACGATCGCATCGTCACAGACCTTTAAGGCGACCCTCAGCGACACAGATCACCGGGCCGCTGGCTACAGTGCGACGGAAGATGGGGGTAGTCTCAGACGGACTGCATAAGTTACCGCTTAGTAATGTCGAGGCTCTCCCTCGAACGAAACCTCGCAGGCCCGAGGAGCCCCCAAATGCAACTCGCCGCGATCATCGTGTCGCTGGTCCTGACCGTGGTCGGTGTTGCGCTGCTCGCACGCGCCATCGGCCAGTTCGTCCGGTACTTCAGACTGGGCCAGCCCGTGCCCGCGGGCAGCAGGACCGACAACCCCTATGCGCGCAGCGTGACGCTGGTGCGTGAGTTCCTCGGCCACACCCGGATGAACCGCTGGGGCATCGTGGGCTTCGCCCACTGGTTCGTGGCCATCGGCTTCCTGACGCTGCCGCCGACCCTGGCGCAGGCCTTCGGCCAGCTCTTCCAGGCCGACTGGACGCTGCCGATCGTCGGCGACTGGCTGCCGCTGGAGATGTACACCGAGTTCATCGGCGTGATGACCACGATCGGCATCATCGTGCTGATCACGATCCGGCTGCTGAGCCTGCCCTCGCGGCCCGGCCGCAAGTCCCGCTTCGCGGGCTCCAAGGCCGGCCAGGCCTACTTCGTCGAGTACGTCATCCTCATCATCGGCCTGGCGATCTACCTGCTGCGCGGCCTGGAGGGCGCGCTGCACCACGTGGAGGGCTACGAGGCCGGCTACTTCGCCTCGTACCCCCTGGTCGTCGCATTCAAGGGCCTGAGCGTCAGCACGCTGCAGAACCTCGTCTACCTGGTCGCCATGGTCAAGATCGGGACGTCGTTCATCTGGATGATCGTGGTGTCGCTGAACACCAACATGGGCGTGGCCTGGCACCGCTTCCTGGCCTTCCCCAACATCTGGTTCAAGCGCAACGCCGAAGGCGCCACGGCGCTCGGCGCGCTGCAGCCGATGACCTCCGGCGGGCAGCCGATCGACTTCACCGACCCGGGCGAGGACGACGTCTTCGGCGTCTCCCAGGTCGAGCAGTTCTCCTGGAAGGGCCTGCTGGACTTCTCCACCTGCACCGAGTGCGGCCGCTGCCAGTCCCAGTGCCCCGCCTGGAACACCGGCAAGCCGCTGTCCCCGAAGCTGCTGATCATGTCGCTGCGCGACCACGCGCACGCCAAGGCCCCCTACCTGCTCGCGGGCGGCGGCAAGGACATGGAGGGCACGGAGAAGGCCTCCGAGGAGCAGCTCGCCCAGGTGCCGGCCGCCGCGCTGGCCGAGGCCGAGCGCCCGCTGATCGGCACCGCCGAGGAGCAGGGTGTCATCGACCCGGACGTGCTGTGGTCCTGCACCACCTGCGGCGCCTGCGTCGAGCAGTGCCCGGTCGACATCGAGCACATCGACCACATCGTCGACATGCGCCGCTACCAGGTGATGATCGAGTCCGCGTTCCCGTCCGAGGCGGGCACGATGCTCAAGAACCTGGAGAAGAAGGGCAACCCCTGGGGCCTGGCCAAGAAGCAGCGCCTGGAGTGGCTCAAGGAGGTCGACTTCGAGGTCCCGGTCGTCGGCCAGGACATCGAGGACCTCACCGAGGTCGAGTACCTGTACTGGGTCGGCTGCGCCGGCTCCCTCGAAGACCGCGCCAAGAAGACGACGAAGGCCTTCGCCGAACTCCTCCACATCGCGGGCGTCAAGTTCGCGATCATGGGCGGCGACGAGAAGTGCACCGGTGACTCCGCCCGCCGCCTCGGCAACGAGCCCCTCTTCCAGGAGCTCGGCATGGAGAACGTCATGGCGCTGAACATGGCGTTCGGCGAGGAACTGGACGACGACGGCAAGGTGACCGAGGAGTCCCGCAAGCCGAAGTCGGCCAAGAAGATCGTCGCCACCTGCCCGCACTGCCTCAACACGATCGGCAACGAGTACCCGCAGCTCGGCGGCGACTACGAGGTCGTCCACCACACCCAGCTGCTCCAGCACCTGGTGGACGAGGGCAGGCTCACCCCGGTCACCCCGGTCGAGGGCATCATCACCTACCACGACCCGTGCTACCTGGGCCGCCACAACAAGATCTACACGCCGCCGCGCGAGATCATCGCGGGTGTCCCGGGCCTCAGGAACGAGGAGATGCACCGCCACAAGGAGCGCGGCTTCTGCTGCGGCGCCGGCGGCGCGCGCATGTGGATGGAGGAGCGGATCGGCAAGCGCATCAACAACGAGCGCGTCGACGAGGCACTGTCGCTCAACCCCGACATCGTCTCCACCGCCTGCCCGTTCTGCCTCGTCATGCTGACCGACTCGGTCAACGGCAAGAAGAACGACGGCAAGGCCAAGGAGTCCATCCAGGTCGTCGACGTCGCCCAGCTCCTCCTGGAATCGGTCAGGACGCCCCTCGACCCCGCGGGCGAGGCCGAGCAGGAGACCGAGCCCGAGCCGGAGCCGGTGAAGTAGCCACCCCGGCCCCACCCGACACGGTGCCCCCGCCCGCTCCGGGCGGGGGCACCGCCGTAACACCGCCAAGGCCCCTGGGGCCTGTTGCGAAAAGCCCCGCCTGCCCGGCGGGGCCCACCCTTCGGCTGAGCACCAACGGCTGTGCAACCGCCGGTGACCATCGGCGGTGTCGCCTACGCCATCAAGGTCAACCATTCCGACACGGACGTCGCCGTCACCTCGAACGCGGCGACTCTCGGCGACGGCAGTGCCGCAGTCTCAGCAATCGGGACAAAGCCTGCCCCCAGCGGCCGAACCCACCGTCGGCGACTTCGAGATAGATCCGCTTGAGGAGCGGTGGCATCGGATGCCCCACCGCGGCCTCAAGCTCGGCCGTCCCTGTTCTTCCTGGCCGGGGCGATCTTCCTGGCCGTACGGCGCCGCAGACCGCACATCGAGCGGAGGCTGTCCGCGACCGAGGCCCGCATGTACCACCAGGGAACGGCACCCGCGGACATGCCCTCAAGACGTGGAAACCGGCCGTAGCCTGCGGCCTTGCAGACCCGACGCGGCTGAGCCCCTCCCTCGACGAGGACGGGGCCCGGCCGCACGCGCTCCCTCCTCGGCCGAGGACAAGGTCGGACCCAGTCGGACCCACATCAGCTCTGAGGCGACCCTCGGAACGCCTCCAGAGCTTGGCAGCGGCGTACGAGGAGACGCCGACAGATGACGCCGCAGTCGACGGAACCATGATCTAGAAGGCTCATGAAGATCTTGGTGAGGGGCTGTCCGGCCGTAGGCCGGGCAGCCCCTGTTCGCTATGCGGTGGCCGGGGTGATTTGCCAGCTG
>NZ_JBIWOE010000020.1:0-167295 GCF_044767585.1 Streptomyces sp. NPDC101225 | reverse complement strand
CTCCCCGGCCCATTCCCCCATCACCACAAAACGAGTCTGGCCCCGCCGCTCACGCGGCGGGGCCAGAACCCCAAGATCTTCATGAGCCTTCTAGGCGTCGCGGAAGGCGATCAGGGACGCCTTCGGGCGCAGCACGCAGAACTCGTTGCCCTCCGGGTCGGCCAGCACCACCCAGCCGGCTCCGCTCCCCTGCCCGATGTCGACGCGCCGCGCCCCCAGGGCGAGGATGCGCTCCACCTCGGCGTCCTGGTCGTCGGGGGCGAGGTCGAAGTGCAGCCGGTTCTTGACGGTCTTCGGCTCGCTCACCGGCATGAAGCAGATGCCGGTCGCGGCGGACTCGTCCGGCCCGATGACGACTTCACGCGGCTTCTCCGAGAGGACCTGCCAGTCCAGCACCCGGCACCAGAAGCGGGCGAGCCCGGGCAGGTCGCGGGCGTCGACGACGAGGTGATGCAGCGAAACGGCCATACCCGTAAAGATATGGCCGTTCCCCTGCGTACAGCGGCACTCAGACGTTGAAGCCCAGCGCCCGGAGCTGCTCCCGACCGTCGTCGGTGATCTTGTCCGGGCCCCACGGGGGCATCCAGACCCAGTTGATGCGCAGCTCGTTGACGAGGCCGTCCGTGGCGGACTTGGCCTGGTCCTCGATGACGTCCGTGAGCGGGCAGGCCGCGGAGGTCAGGGTCATGTCGATCGTCGCGATGTTCGCGTCGTCGATGTGAATGCCGTAGATCAGCCCGAGGTTGACCACGTCGATGCCCAGCTCGGGGTCGACGACGTCGTACAGCGCCTCGCGGATCTCCTCCTCCGAGGCCGGCTTCAATTCAACGGTCTCGCTCATGCCGTCTTCCTTTCGGCGTCGGCTCCGCCCAGCACCTGGGCCGTCGCGTCCTTCCACGCCATCCAGCTCAGGAGGGCGCACTTGACCCGGGCCGGGTACTTGGAGACGCCGGCGAACGCGACCGCGTCCTCCAGCACCTCCTCCATCGCGTCGTCGGGCTCGATCTTTCCCTTGGACTGCATCAGCTCCAGGAAGGTCTCCTGGATCTTCTGCGCGTCCGTCAGGTCCTTGCCGACCAGCAGGTCGTTCAGCACCGAGGCGGAGGCCTGGCTGATGGAGCAGCCCTGGCCCTCGTACGAGACGTCCTCGATCCTCGTGCCGTCGTACTTCACGCGGAGGGTGATCTCGTCACCGCACGTCGGGTTCACGTGGTGCACCTCGGCGTCGCCGTCCCTGAGACCACGCCCGTGCGGGTTCTTGTAGTGGTCCAGGATGACTTCCTGGTACATCGAGTCCAGCTTCATGCGATCGCTCGTCCCGTCCCGTCAGCCGAAGAAGTTCCGTACGTGCTCCAGCCCGTCGACCAGCGCGTCGATCTCGGCAGGCGTGGAGTACAGATAGAACGACGCCCGGGTGGTCGCAGGAATTCCGTAGCGCAGGCAGACCGGCCGCGCGCAGTGGTGGCCGACGCGCACCGCGATGCCCTGCTCGTCCAGGACCTGGCCCACGTCGTGCGGATGGATGTCCCCGAGGGTGAAGGAGATCGCCGCGCCGCGGTCCTCGGCCGTGGCCGGCCCGATGATCCTCAGGTCGGGGACCTCGGCCAGCCGCTTCACCGCGTACTCGGTGATCGCGTGCTCATGGGCGAGGATCTTGTCCATGCCGATGGCGCTCAGGTAGTCGATCGCCGCGCCGAGGCCGACCGCCTGCGCGATCGGCGGGGTGCCCGCCTCGAACTTGTGCGGAGCCGGTGCGTACGTCGAGGAGTGCATCGACACGGTCTCGATCATCTCGCCGCCGCCGAGGAACGGAGGCAGGTCCTCCAGCAGCTCCTGGCGGCCCCACAGGACACCGATGCCGGTCGGGCCGCACATCTTGTGGCCGGTGAACGCCACGAAGTCGGCCTGCAGGGCCTGGACGTCCAGCGGCATGTGGGGCGCCGCCTGCGAGGCGTCGATGCAGACGAGGGCACCGACCTCCTGGGCGCGGCGGATTATCGTCTCGACCGGGTTGACCGTGCCCAGGATGTTGGACACCAGCACGAAGGAGACGATCTTCGTCTTCTCCGTGATGATCTCGTCGATGTTGGACAGGTCGAGGCGGCCGTCGTCGGTGAGGCCGAACCACTTCAGCTTCGCGCCCGTGCGCTGCGACAGCAGCTGCCACGGCACGATGTTGGAGTGGTGCTCCATCTCCGTGATGACGATCTCGGTCTCGGAGTCGACCCGGTAGGGCTCGTCGGCCCAGCCGAGCATGTTCGCCACGAGGTTGAGCGACTCGGAGGCGTTCTTGGTGAAGATCACCTCGTCGCGGCTCGGCGCGTTGATGAACGACGCGACCTTGTCGCGCGCGCCCTCGTACAGCGCCGTGGCCTCCTCGGCGAGCACATGCACACCGCGGTGGACGTTGGCGTTGTAGCGCTCGTAGTACTCGTTCAGGGCGTCGAGCACCTGGCGCGGCTTCTGCGAGGTCGCCGCGTTGTCCAGATACACGAGCTTCCGCCCGTCGTGGACCTGCCGGTCCAGAATGGGGAAGTCCTTGCGGATCGCCTCGCCCAGAAGACTGGACTCAGTGAGGAGGCCCGGCAGCTGTGTCACGCGGATACGCCACCCTTCGTGTATGCCTCGTAGCCCTCGGCCTCCAGCTTGTCGGCCAGCTCGGGGCCGCCGGACTCCACGATCCTGCCGCCCGCGAAGACGTGCACGTGGTCGGGCTTGATGTAGCGCAGGATGCGCGTGTAGTGCGTGATCAGCAGGGTGCCGACCTCGCCGGTCTCGCGGACGCGGTTGACGCCCTCGGAGACGACGCGCAGCGCGTCGACGTCGAGGCCGGAGTCGGTCTCGTCCAGGATCGCGATCTTCGGCTTGAGCAGCTCCAGCTGGAGGATCTCGTGGCGCTTCTTCTCACCGCCGGAGAACCCCTCGTTGACGTTGCGCTCGGCGAATGAGGAGTCCATGTTGAGGCGCTCCATGGCCTCCTTGACCTCCTTCACCCAGGTGCGCAGCTTGGGGGCCTCGCCGCGGACGGCGGTGGCGGACGTGCGCAGGAAGTTCGACACGGAGACACCCGGGACCTCGACCGGGTACTGCATCGCCAGGAACAGGCCCGCGCGGGCGCGCTCGTCGACGGACATCTCCAGGACGTCCTCGCCGTCGAGGGTGACGGTGCCGCCGGTGATCGTGTACTTCGGGTGCCCCGCGAGCGAGTAGGCGAGGGTCGACTTGCCGGAGCCGTTGGGGCCCATGATGGCGTGCGTCTCGCCCTGCTTCACGGTGAGGTCGACGCCCTTGAGGATCTCCTTCGTGGCGTTGTCGGCCTCGACGGTGACGCGCAGGTCTCGGATTTCAAGCGTTGCCATGGGTGCCTCAGGACTCCTGGTTGAGGGAGACGAGCACGTCGTCCCCTTCGATCTTTACGGGGTATACGGGGACGGGGCGCGTCGCGGGCAGGCCGGAGGGCTTGCCGGTGCGCAGGTCGAAGCTGGAGCCGTGCAGCCAGCACTCGATCTGGCAGTCCTCCACCTCGCCCTCGGAGAGCGAGACGTTCGCGTGCGAGCAGACGTCGTGGATGGCGAACACCTCCCCCTCGGTCTTCACGACCGAGACCGGCGTGCCGTCGAGTTCCACCCGCTTCGGGGTGTCCTCCTCCAGCTCGCTCAGCCCGCAGACGCGCAGGAACGTGGACGACGCTGTCATGCGACCGACGCCTCCAGCTCCTCTTCGATCTTGGCGATGAGGCGCTCCTCGATGTCCGGGACGCCGATCTGCTGGACCAGCTCGGCGAAGAAGCCGCGGACCACCAGGCGGCGGGCCTCGAACTCCGGGATGCCGCGGGCCATCAGGTAGAAGAGCTGCTCGTCGTCGAAGCGGCCGGTGGCGCTCGCGTGGCCGGCGCCGACGATCTCACCGGTCTCGATCTCCAGGTTGGGCACCGAGTCGACCCGGGCGCCGTCCGTGAGGACGAGGTTGCGGTTCATCTCGTAGGTGTCCGTGCCCTCGGCCTTGGCCTCGATGAGGACGTCGCCGATCCACACGGCGTGCGCGTCGTCGCCCTGGAGCGCGCCCTTGTAGACGACGTTCGACTTGCAGTGCGGGGTGTTGTGGTCGACCAGCAGGCGGTGCTCCTGGTGCTGGCCCCGGTCGGTGAAGTACAGGCCGAACAGCTCGGCCTCGCCGCCGGTGCCGGCGTAGGACACGCGCGGGTGCAGGCGGACGACGTCGCCGCCGAAGGTGACGACCACGGACTTGAAGCTCGCGTCCCGGCCGACGAGGGCGTTGTGCTGGGCCACGTGCACGGCCTTGTCGTCCCAGTCCTGGACCGAGACGACGGTCAGCTTGGCGCCGTCGCCGACGAGGTAGTCGACGTTGGCCGCGAGCACCGCGTCACCGGTGTGGTCGATGACGACGACGGCCTCGGCGAAGGCGCCCAGCTCGACGACCTGGTGGCCGTAGGCGGTCCCGCCCTCGCCGTGCACGGCGATACGGATGGGCTCGGTGAGGACCGTCTCCTTGGGGACGGTGACCACGCCGGCCTTCTCGAACGCGGAGTAGGCCTGGGCGGCGACGCGGTCGACCGGGGTGCCCGCCCTGCCGAGCCGCGCGTCGTCGCGCCCGACGGTCTCGACGATGACGCCCTCGGGAGCCTCCACCTCGACCTTCACGCCCTCGCCGGTGGCGGCGGTGCCGTCGTGCAGCCCGCGCAGACGCTCCAGCGGCGTGAACCGCCACTCCTCCTCACGACCGTGCGGGACCGGGAAGTCCGCCACGTCGAAGGACGGGGGCGCGCTCATGCGCGTGGCGACGGTCGACTCGGCGGCGACCGCGATCGAGCCCGCGGTGGTGGATCCCACGGGTGGCGGTCCCCCCGCGCGACCGGATGCGAGGGGGGAGGGGTTCTGGGCCTCGGCCATGGCTGTCGTCATGCTCGCTTTCTTGCGTAAGTGGCTTGATGGGAAGGGCGGTGGGCGGTCAGCCGACCGCGCCCTCCATCTGCAGCTCGATCAGCCGGTTGAGCTCCAGCGCGTACTCCATCGGCAGTTCCTTGGCGATCGGCTCGACGAAGCCGCGCACGATCATCGCCATGGCCTCGTCCTCGCTCAGACCACGGCTCATCAGATAGAAGAGCTGGTCCTCGGAGACCTTGGAGACGGTCGCCTCGTGGCCCATGGAGACGTCGTCCTCACGGACGTCGACGTACGGGTAGGTGTCCGAGCGGGAGATGGTGTCGACGAGCAGCGCGTCGCACAGCACGTTCGACTTCGAGCCCGGGGCGCCCTCGCCGATCTCGATGAGACCGCGGTAGGAGGTGCGGCCGCCGCCTCGCGCCACCGACTTGGAGACGATGTTGGAGGACGTGTTCGGGGCCATGTGGACCATCTTGGCGCCGGCGTCCTGGTGCTGGCCCTCGCCCGCGAAGGCGATGGAGAGGGTCTCGCCCTTGGCGTGCTCGCCCATCAGGTAGACGGCCGGGTACTTCATCGTCACCTTGGAGCCGATGTTGCCGTCGACCCACTCCATGGTCGCGCCCTCGTAGGCCACGGCGCGCTTGGTGACCAGGTTGTAGACGTTGTTCGACCAGTTCTGGATGGTCGTGTAGCGGCAGCGGGCGTTCTTCTTGACGATGATCTCGACGACCGCGGAGTGCAGCGAGTCCGACTTGTAGATCGGGGCGGTGCAGCCCTCGACGTAGTGCACGTAGGCACCCTCGTCGACGATGATCAGGGTCCGCTCGAACTGGCCCATGTTCTCCGTGTTGATGCGGAAGTAGGCCTGGAGCGGGATCTCGACGTGCACGCCCTTCGGCACGTAGATGAAGGAACCGCCGGACCACACGGCCGTGTTCAGCGCGGCGAACTTGTTGTCACCGGCCGGGATGACCGTGCCGAAGTACTCCTTGAAGAGCTCCGGGTGCTCCTTGAGCGCGGTGTCGGTGTCGAGGAAGATGACGCCCTGCTCCTCCAGGTCCTCGCGGATCTGGTGGTAGACGACCTCCGACTCGTACTGGGCCGCGACGCCCGCGACGAGGCGCTGCTTCTCCGCCTCCGGGATGCCGAGCTTGTCGTACGTGTTCTTGATGTCCTCGGGCAGGTCCTCCCAGGACTCCGCCTGCTTCTCCGTGGAGCGTACGAAGTACTTGATGTTGTCGAAGTCGATGCCCGACAGGTCCGAGCCCCAGTTCGGCATGGGCTTCTTCTCGAACAGCCGGAGGCCCTTGAGACGCAGCTTGGTCATCCACTCCGGCTCGGACTTCTTGCCGGAGATGTCGCGGACCACGTCCTCGTTCAGGCCGCGCTTCGCTGCGGCACCGGCCTCGTCGGAGTCCGCCCAGCCGTATTCGTACTTGCCCAGGCCTTCGAGCTCGGGGTGGGCGGTCTCCTCGATGGGGAGAGTCATGCGGGGTTCCTCCCGGCCGTGCTTGCGGATGCGTTGTGACTGTGCAGATCGGTCTGTGGGGAAATCTTGGGGATGAACGTCGTGCAGACGCCGTCACCGTGCGCGATGGTCGCCAGTCGCTGTACGTGGGTTCCCAGCAGCTGGGAGAAGATCTCGGTCTCCGCCTCGCAGAGCTGGGGGAACTTCTCCGCGACATGGGCGACGGGGCAGTGGTGCTGGCACAGCTGCTCGCCGACCGGTGCGCTGCGCGCCGTAGCAGCGTACCCGTCCGCGCTCAGCGCCTTGGCCAGGGCTTCCGTGCGCTCCTCGGGGTCGGCGGCCTCGATCGCCTCGCGGTAGGCGCCGGCCTGCTCGGCGATCCTCGCGCGCGCGAAGGCGACGATCGCCTCGTCCCCGCCGAAGCGCTCCTGGATCCAGCGCAGGGCGTCCGCGGCGAGCTTGTCGTACGACTGGTCGAAGGCGTCGCGGCCGCAGTCGGTGAGCGCGAAGACCTTCGCCGGGCGGCCTCGGCCGCGGGCTCCGTAGACCCGCTGCTCCCGGGCTTCCACGACGTCGTCGGCGACCAGTGCGTCGAGATGCCTGCGGACGGCGGCCTGGGTCAGGCCCAGCCGGCCGGCCAGCACGGCGGCGGTGGACGGCCCGTGGTCCAGGATGGAACGCGCGACCCGGTTGCGCGTCGAGCGCTCACCGGTCGCGAACTCCTCCTGAGGGGCCCCCGCGGGGGTCTCCCGAGCCTCGCCGACGTTTTTCACAACGCCATTGTTGCGTAATTCCTCAGGAGCGGGCAAGCGGCGTCCGTCCGGACGGGCGGTGCCCTACGTCACTTAGGTATACCTAATCTGACCTGCGGAAACGATCTTTGATCGATCGGGCAGGCCGTCCCGCGACGGCGCGCGCGGCGGCTCCCCGTCCCCTCCCGCACGCCCTCCGACCGGCGCTCCCGCCCCTCACGGCACAGCCGCCCCACCGCGCCGAAGCGGGGGGGCCGGGCCGGCGGAAACCCGCCGCCGGCCGCCGGTTCGCCCCGTCCGGTGGAGATCTTGCACCCACCCGACGGAACGGGGGACGCCCTCCCTAGACTCGGGCCCATGCGAAGTGAGCCCGTGGTCCAGGTTCAGGCCCTGGTGAAGCGGTACGGCACGAAAACCGCTGTGGACGGCCTCGACCTGGTGGCCCAGGCGGGCGTGACCGCCGTACTCGGCCCGAACGGCGCGGGCAAGTCGACCACCGTGGAGACCTGCGAGGGATACCGCAGGCCGGACTCCGGAACGGTGCGCGTGCTCGGCCTCGACCCGGTGCGCCAGGCCCGCCGGCTGCACCCCCGCATCGGCGTGATGCTGCAGTCCGGCGGCGTGTACTCGGGCGCGCGGGCGGACGAGATGCTGCGGCACGTGGCCAGGCTGCACGCGAGCCCGCTGGACGTCGACGCCCTGATCGAGCGGCTGGGGCTCGGCTCGTGCGGCCGTACGACCTACCGCCGGCTCTCCGGCGGGCAGCAGCAGCGGCTGGCACTCGCGATGGCCGTCGTGGGCCGCCCGGAACTGGTCTTCCTGGACGAGCCGACCGCCGGCCTCGACCCGCAGGCCCGCCGCGCGACCTGGGACCTGATCGGCGATCTGCGCGCCGACGGCGTCTCGGTCATCCTCACCACGCACTTCATGGACGAGGCCGAGCAGCTCGCCGACGACGTCGCGATCATCGACGCCGGCCGGGTCATCGCCCAGGGCTCCCCGGAGGCCCTGTGCCGCGGCGGCGCCGAGAACACGCTGCGCTTCGTCGGCCGCCCGGGGCTGGACGTCGGCTCCCTGCTCAAGGCGCTGCCCGCCGACTGCTCGGCGGCGGAACTGACGCCGGGCTCCTACCGGGTGAACGGCAAGGTCGACCCGCAGCTGCTCGCGACGGTGGCGTCCTGGTGCGCGCAGCACGGCGTGATGCCCGACAAGATCTCGGTCGAACGGCACACCCTCGAAGACGTGTTCCTGGAGCTCACGGGCAGGGAGCTGCGGTCATGACGCGGGCCCGTGCAGGCATCCGCCGGGAGTCCGGGGACCGTCCCCCGCAACGACACCGTCCCGAACCAACGGGCAAGGAGCTCCGCTCGTGACCACGGCCACCGGTACGTACACGCCGAAGCCCGGCGCCGCGCCCCTGACCCGCATGCTCGGCGCGCAGACGGCGCTCGAGACGAAGATGCTGCTGCGCAACGGCGAGCAGCTGCTGCTGACGGTCGTGATCCCGACGCTGCTGCTGGTCCTGTTCAGCTCGGTCGACATCGTGGACACCGGCGCGGGCAGCTCCGTCGACTTCCTCACCCCCGGCATCC
Source organism: Streptomyces sp. NPDC101225 (assembly GCF_044767585.1). Classification (NCBI taxonomy): domain Bacteria; kingdom Bacillati; phylum Actinomycetota; class Actinomycetes; order Kitasatosporales; family Streptomycetaceae; genus Streptomyces; species Streptomyces sp. NPDC101225. Next base: position 158,579 of record NZ_JBIWOE010000020.1, on the reverse strand, counting down.
TGGCGCTCGCGGTGATGTCGACGGCGTTCACAGGCCAGGCCATCGCCACCGGCTTCGAACGCCGCTACGCCGTCCTCAAGCGCCTCGCCTCCTCCCCCCTCCCCCGCTGGGGCCTGATGACCGCGAAGACGGCGTCGGTGCTGGTGACCGAGATCATGCAGGTGATCCTGCTGACGGTGATCGCCTTCGCGCTGGGCTGGTCGCCGCACGGCAACCCCGCGGCCGTGCTGCTCCTGCTGATCGCCGGCACGGCCGCCTTCTCCGGCCTCGGACTGCTGATGGCCGGGACCCTGAAGGCCGAGGCGACCCTGGCCGCCGCGAACCTGGTCTTCCTGCTGCTGCTCGTGGGCGGCGGCGTGATCGTCCCGATGGACAAGTTCCCGCAGGGCGCCCAGGACGTGCTCGGCCTGCTGCCCATCTCGGCGCTCTCCGACGGCCTGCGCGAGGTGCTCCAGCACGGGGCCGGCATGCCCTGGGGCGACCTGGGGATCCTGGCCGCGTGGGCCGTCGTGGGGCTGGCGGCGGCCGGAAGGTTCTTCCGCTGGGAGTAGGGGTGCCATGGACCCTCGTGAACGTGTGCACAAGCGGGCGCCTACGATGGGGCGCGTGCCAAACGTGACGCGCGCCGATGCCCTGGCGGCACTGCGCAACCCGCTCTCCTTCATCGCAGCCCGCTGGACCCCCACCCCCAGGACGGTCCGGCGCGCGGCACTCTCCGCGCTCGTCATGGCGGTGATCATCGTGGTCACCGGCGGGGCGGTGCGGCTGACCGGTTCCGGGCTCGGCTGCCCGACCTGGCCGACGTGCACGGACACCTCGCTCACCACCACCGGCGCCATGGGCATCCACGGAGCCATCGAGTTCGGCAACCGCATGCTGACCTACGTGCTGTGCGCGGCCGTCGGCTGGGCGATCGTCGCGGCCCGCTCCGAGAAGCCGCACCGGCGCGGTCTGACCCGGCTGGGCTGGGCCCAGTTCTGGATCGTGATGAGCAACGCGGTCCTGGGCGGGATCGTGGTGCTGGTCGGCCTGAACCCCTACACCGTCGCGGCGCACTTCCTGCTCTCCTCGGGCCTGATCGCGGTCGCGGCCGTGATGTGGCAGCGCACCCGCGAGGGCGACGGCGCGCCCCGTCCGCTGGTCGGCAAGCCCGTCCGGCAGCTGGTCTGGTTCCTGGTCCTCGCCTCGGTGCTGCTGATCGCGGTCGGCACGGTGGTCACCGGCGCCGGGCCGCACGCCGGCGACTCCAAGGAGGTCGACCGGATCCCGATCGACTGGGAGACGGTCGCCAAGCTGCACGCCGTGCTCGCCTGGATCGTGGTGACGCTGACCTTCGCCCTGTGGTTCATCCTCAAGGCGGTCGACGCGCCGAGGGGCCCGCTGGCCCGGACCCGTGAGCTGTTCCTGATCCTGCTGGCCCAGGGCGTCATCGGCTACGTCCAGTACTTCACGCACCTGCCCGAGGTCCTCGTCGGCCTGCACATGCTCGGCTCGGCACTGATCTGGATCTGGGTCCTGCGGGTGCTGCTGGCGCTGCGCGAGCGGCCGGAGACCACCCTGGAGATCCCGGGACCCGCGCAGTCCGGGTCCGCGGTCGGGGCCGGGGTCTGACCCGCCGTCCCGCCGCGGCGGCCAGGGCCGGCACGCGGGGCGGTCCGCAGGCAGAGGGGATGGCCCGGCCGGGCGTCCTGGGCGGGGCCGGGGCAGCCACCGGGGGGATACGCACCCCGGCTCACTCCAGTCCGTAGACCCTGCGCGCGTTGCCCGCGGCCACCAGCCCCGCCACCCGCTGGGCGTCCGACAGGGACCAGGCGCCGTCGGAGACCCAGCCGCCGAGCACGCGGCCGAGGGCCTCGCGGAAGAGGCGGGCGCCCACCACGTGCAGTTCGGGCAGGCCGTGGGCGCCGCTGGAGAAGAGGATCTTGCCGAACGGGGCGAGTTCGAGGATCTCCGCGAGGACCGTCGCCGCCCGGGCCCCGGTCCGTACGAGCGCGGCGCCCGAGTCGGCGTAGACGTGCGGGAAGACGCCGGCGAGGTGGGCGGCGTGACGGTGGTACGGGTAGCCGTGCAGCAGGATCAGATCGGTGCCGAGCCCCGCCGTCGCGCGGACGAAGTCGGTCAGCAGCACCGGATCCGTGCGGTCGATGCGCTGGCCCGGTTCGCCGAGTCCCGCGTGCAGCTGGAGCGGCAGACCGGAGGCGACCGCGATCCACAGCAGATGCCGCAGCAGGACGGGATCGGTCAGCTCGCCGCCCACGCCGCGGCCGCCCAGCCAGCGGGCCGCGGCACCGCGCACCTCCCCCGGACCGGGCGGCTCGGGCGCGAGCGCCAGCCCGTGGCGCAGACCCGCGACGGAGGTGAAGGCGACGGCGTGCACGGCGGCGCCGTGCACCGACTCGGCGAGGTTGGCGAGGAAGGACTCGACGGTGCCGGAGGTGTCGGCGACCTGTTCCGCGAGCAGTTCCAGGCGGACGATCTCGCGGGCCTCGGCGCCCCCCGAGGAGGCCATCTCGCACGGCCCGGTCAGATCGCCGGGCAGCCCGGTGTCGACCAGGTAGGTGGTGATGCCGCTGCCGCGCAGCAGTCTGCGGCCGGCCTCCGGCACGCCGAGCTCACGGCGCCGGGCGAGATAGCGGGCGGGCGGGCAGTGCGGTTCCAGGCCGAGTAACGGCGGGCACCAGCGCCGTACCGCGAACCCGGTCTGGGTGTCGAAGAGGGTGGTGCCGGGCGCGGGCGGGCCCTCGGTGCGGGCCAGCTGGGCCTCGAAGGTGCCGAGGCCCAGCTCCGTCTTCAGTACGCCGTGGCAGTACTGGTCCACGAGGGACGGCGTTTCGATCATCCGGGCTCCCCGTTCGGTGGACCTGTGCTCCTCACACGTCCTAACGGGTGAACCGGCGTCAGGTGTTGCTCGGACCGCCCAGCTGGATCCCGGCCATCCGCGTCCACTCGTACGGGCCGGTCCTCACCTTGGCCGCGAACTCGCCGTCGAAGGACTCGTGGACGGTGACGCCGGCCTTGTGCACGGCCTGCTCGGCCAGCTCGCAGGAGGGCGCCACCAGGTCGCCCCAGCCGCCGTCCTCCCCGACCAGGACGATGCGCGCGCCGCGCTCACCGATGTAGGCCACCTGGGCCTCCGCCCCGCCGTGCGCCCTGGAGAAGGCGCTGATCTGCCGGGCGAGGCGCGCCACCGTGCGCCCGGCCTTCGGGTCAACCTGCTCTGTCTCTGCCATGGCCAGGATGCTACCGACGGGTAGATCCAACGGCGACGGGCGGGGTGCGTGGCCTTGACCACGCACCCCGCCCGTCGGACGTCACGGACGCGCCGCTCCCGCGCGCGAGAGCGGCCGTCAGCGCAGGAAGGGGTCCACCGCGACCGCCACGAACAGCAGCGACACATAGGTGATGGACCAGTGGAACAGGCGCATCTCCTTCAGCTTCCCGCCGGTCACCTCGGACTTGGCGCGGTTCTGCAGCGCGTGCGCCTCCCAGAGCCACCAGCCGCCGGCCGCCAGGGCGACCGTCGTGTAGAACCAGCCGGTGTAGCCGAGGGGCGTCAGGAGCAGGGAGACCGCGACCATCACCCAGCTGTAGACGACGATCTGCTTGGCGACCACCTTGTTGGAGGCGATGACCGGGAGCATGGGCACGCCCACGCGCGCGTAGTCCTCCCTGACCTTCATGGACAGCGGCCAGTAGTGCGGCGGGGTCCAGAAGAACATGACGAGGAAGAGGACGACCGGCGCCCAGGACATCGAGTCGGTGACGGCCGACCAGCCGATGAGCACCGGCATGCAGCCCGCGATGCCGCCCCAGACGATGTTCTGCGAGGTGCGGCGCTTGAGGATCATCGTGTAGACGACCACGTAGAACAGGAGCGCTCCGAGCGACAGCCAGGCGGACAGCCAGTTGACGGTCAGCCCGAACAGCAGCGTGGAGACGACCGCCAGGGTGATGCCGAAGGCGAGGCACTCGCGCGGGCTGACCATCCCGGTGACCAGCGGACGCTGCGAGGTGCGGTCCATCAGCGCGTCGATGTCGCGGTCGATGTACATGTTGAGCGCGTTCGCGCCGCCCGCGGAGAGATAGCCGCCGAGGCAGGTGAGCAGGACCAGCGTCAGGTCCGGCACACCTCGCTGGGCGAGGAACATCACCGGCACGGTGGTGATGAGCAGGAGCTCGATGATCCGCGGCTTGGTCAGCGCCACGAACGCCTTGACACGGGCCCCGAACGGCCGGTGACTCGAGGTCCTGCTCTCGCCCAGCACTCCGGCTGGACGGGATTCGACGGCCGTCACGCACACCCCTACAGAGACATCCCAGCGAGCCCCCGCCCATGTGAAGTACCGGTAAAGGCTCGCGCGTACCACGCCACTTTAGACGTTGCCCGTACCCCGGCCTTCGCGGGGGTGGGGTCGTGTTGGCGGGGGGTCGTGCCCGGCGGGGCGCGGGCGCGCCCGGACGTCGTACTGAAGCTCGATTGAGCAGTCCGGGGAGCGGCTCCGTATTGAGTTGCCGACCACGGATCCAGGCGGTCGGGAGGCGGATCCCCGCCGGGCCCGGCAGTCTGGAATGACTCGAAAAAATGCACGTTCTCACGGGGGTAGGCTCGACAGCGGCCGGTGGGCGTCCAGTGCGCCGGCATTCGACATGCGTGACATGTGGAGAGGAGCCCTGACCCAGGGTGAGCACCAAGCCGACCACCACAGACCTCGAGTGGACCGAGTTGGACCAGCGGGCCGTGGACACCGCCCGCGTCCTGGCCGCCGACGCCGTACAGAAGGTCGGCAACGGCCATCCGGGTACGGCGATGAGCCTGGCGCCCGCCGCGTACACCCTCTTCCAGAAGGTGATGCGGCACGACCCCACCGATCCGGACTGGGTCGCCCGCGACCGCTTCGTCCTGTCCGCCGGCCACTCGTCCCTGACCCTCTACACACAGCTCTACCTGGCCGGCTTCGGCCTGGAGCTGGACGATCTGAAGGCCTTCCGCACCTGGGGCTCCAGGACCCCCGGCCACCCGGAGTACGGTCACACGACGGGCGTCGAGACCACCACCGGCCCGCTGGGCCAGGGCGTCGCCAACGCCGTGGGCATGGCGATGGCCGCCCGCTACGAGCGCGGCCTGTTCGACCCGGACACCCCGCAGGGCGAGTCCCCCTTCGACCACTTCGTCTTCTGCGTCGCCGGTGACGGCTGCCTGCAGGAGGGCATCTCCGCCGAGGCGTCCTCGATGGCCGGCCACCAGCGGCTCGGCAACCTGATCCTGCTGTGGGACGACAACCACATCTCGATCGAGGGCGACACCGAGACGGCCGTCTCCGAGGACACCGTCAAGCGGTACGAGGCCTACGGCTGGCACGTGCAGCGCATCGCCCCGAAGCCGGACGGGGACCTCGACCCGCACGCGATCTACAACGCGATCGAGGCCGCGAAGCAGGTGACGGACCGGCCGTCGTTCATCGCGATGCGCTCGATCATCGCCTGGCCCGCGCCGAACGCGCAGAACACCGAGGCCGCGCACGGCTCGGCGCTCGGCGACGACGAGGTGGCGGCCACCAAGCGCGTCCTCGGCTTCGACCCCGGCCAGACCTTCGAGGTCGCCGACGAGGTCCTCAAGCACACCCGGCAGGCGCAGGAGCGCGGCCGCGAGGCGAAGGCCGAGTGGGAGAAGTCGTTCCAGCTGTGGCGGCAGAACAACGCCGAACGCGCGGCCGACTTCGACCGCATCGCCAAGGGCGAGCTGCCGGCCGGCTGGGAGGAGAAGCTCCCGGTCTTCGAGCCGGGCAAGGGCATCGCCACCCGCGCCGCCTCCGGCAAGGTGCTGCAGGCCCTCGGTGCCGTGATCCCCGAGCTGTGGGGCGGCTCCGCCGACCTCGCGGGCTCCAACAACACCACCATCGACAAGACGAGTTCGTTCCTGCCGGCGGACAACCCGCTGCCCGGGGCGGACCCGTACGGCCGCACCATCCACTTCGGCATCCGCGAGCACTCCATGGCCGCGGAGATGAACGGCATCACCCTGCACGGCAACACCCGTGTCTACGGCGGTACGTTCCTGGTCTTCTCCGACTACATGCGCAACTCCGTGCGGCTGTCGGCCCTGATGCACCTGCCGGTGACGTACGTGTGGACGCACGACTCGATCGGTCTGGGCGAGGACGGCCCGACCCACCAGCCGGTCGAGCACCTCGCGTCGCTGCGCGCCATCCCCGGTCTCAACGTCGTGCGCCCCGCCGACGCCAACGAGACCGCGATCGCCTGGCGCGAGATCCTGCGCCGCTGGACCAAGGTCTTCGGCAAGGGCGCCCCGCACGGCCTGGCGCTCACCCGTCAGGGCGTGCCGGTGTACGAGCCCGACGAGAACGCGGTGAAGGGCGGCTACGTCCTCTTCGAGGCGTCGAACGGCAGCCCCGAGGTCGTCCTGATCGCGACCGGGTCCGAGGTGCACGTCGCCGTCGAGGCGCGCGAGCGGCTGGAGGCCGACGGGGTGCCCACCCGGGTCGTGTCCATGCCGTGCGTGGAGTGGTTCGAGGAGCAGGACCAGGGGTACCGGGACAGCGTCCTGCCGCCGAACGTGAAGGCGCGGGTCGCGGTCGAGGCCGGTATCGGACTGACCTGGCACAGGTACGTCGGGGACGCCGGCCGCATCGTTTCCCTGGAGCACTTCGGTGCTTCCGCCGACGGCAAGGTCCTCTTCCGCGAGTTCGGCTTCACTGCCGAGAACGTGGCCGCCAAGGCGCGGGAATCCATCGCCGCCGCCCAGCGCTGACGCCCATATACGACCCGTAGGAGATGTAATTCCATGACAGACGCACTGAAGCGCCTCTCCGAAGAAGGCGTCGCGATCTGGCTGGACGACCTGTCGCGCAAGCGGATCACGTCCGGCAACCTCGCCGAGCTGATCGACCAGCAGCACGTCGTGGGCGTCACCACCAACCCGACGATCTTCCAGAAGGCGATCAGCGGCGGCGACGGCTACGACCGTCAGCTGGCCGACCTCGCCGCCCGCAAGGTCACCGTCGAAGAGGCCGTCCGCATGATCACCACGGCGGACGTCCGGGACGCCGCCGACATCCTGCGCCCCGTGTTCGACGCCACCGACGGCCAGGACGGCCGGGTGTCGATCGAGGTCGACCCGCGCCTCGCGCACAACACCAGGGCCACCGTCGCCGAGGCCAAGCAGCTGGCCTGGCTGGTGGACCGGCCCAACACGCTCATCAAGATCCCGGCCACCCCGGCGGGTCTGCCGGCGATCACCGAGACGATCGGCCTCGGCATCAGTGTCAACGTCACGCTGATCTTCTCGCTGGAGCGCTACCGCGAGGTCATGGACGCCTACCTCTCCGGCCTGGAGAAGGCCAGGGAGCGCGGCCTGGACCTGTCGCAGATCCGCTCCGTGGCGTCCTTCTTCGTCTCCCGCGTGGACACCGAGATCGACAAGCGGATCGACGCGCTCGGCACCGACGAGGCCAAGGCGCTGCGCGGCAAGGCCGCCGTCGCCAACGCGCGCCTCGCCTACCAGGCGTACGAGGAGGTGTTCGGCGCCACCGACCGCTCGACGCCGCCCTCCGACCGCTGGAGCGCGCTGGAGAAGGCGGGCGCCCGCAAGCAGCGTCCGCTGTGGGCCTCCACCGGTGTGAAGGACACGGCCTACAAGCCGACCCTGTACGTCGACGACCTGGTCGCGCCGAACACGGTCAACACCATGCCGGAGGCCACCCTGGAGGCCACCGAGGAGCACGGCTCGATCACCGGCAACGCCATCGCCGGGACGTACGAGCAGGCCCGCGCCGACATCGACGCCGTCGAGAAGCTCGGGATCTCGTACAACGAGGTGGTTCAGCTCCTGGAGGACGAGGGCGTCGAGAAGTTCGCGGCGTCCTGGAACGACCTGCTCAAGTCGACCGAGGCGGAGCTGGAGCGCCTCGCCCCCTCGGAGGGCTGAGATCTTGTCGAGCAGCAACCCGCTGCGTGACCCCGCCGACCGACGGCTCCCGCGTATCGCGGGGCCGTCGGGCCTGGTCATCTTCGGCGTCACGGGCGACCTGTCACGGAAGAAGCTCATGCCCGCCGTGTACGACCTCGCCAACCGGGGTCTGCTGCCGCCGGGCTTCTCGCTGGTGGGCTTCGCCCGCCGTGAGTGGGCCCACGAGGACTTCGCCGCCGAGGTCCACGACGCCGTCAAGGAACACGCCCGCACGCCCTTCCGCGAGGAGGTCTGGCAGCAGCTCATCCAGGGGATGCGCTTCGTGCAGGGCACCTTCGACGACGACGACGCGTTCGAGCGCCTGCGTTCCACGATCGAGGAGCTCGACAAGGCACAGGGCACGGGCGGCAACTTCGCCTTCTACCTGTCCGTCCCGCCGCGCTCCTTCCCGGTGGTCATCCAGCAGCTGAAGAAGCACGGCCTGGCCGACCAGAGCTCCGGCTCCTGGCGGCGCGCGGTCATCGAGAAGCCCTTCGGCCACGACCTGAGGTCGGCCGAGGAGCTCAACAAGGTCGTGCACGAGGTCTTCGCCCCGGACCAGGTCTTCCGCATCGACCACTACCTGGGCAAGGAGACCGTCCAGAACATCCTGGCGCTGCGCTTCGCCAACACGATGTTCGAACCGATCTGGAACCGGTCCTTCGTGGACCATGTGCAGATCACCATGGCCGAGGACATCGGCATCGGCGGCCGGGCCGGCTACTACGACGGCATCGGCGCCGCCCGCGACGTCATCCAGAACCACCTCCTGCAGCTGATGGCCCTGACGGCCATGGAGGAGCCCGCCTCCTTCGACGCGGACGCGCTGGCCGCGGAGAAGACCAAGGTGCTGGGGGCCGTACGGCTGCCGAAGGACCTGGGCCGGGACACCGTGCGCGGGCAGTACGCGGCGGGCTGGCAGGGCGGCGAGAAGGCGGTCGGCTACCTCCAGGAGGAGGGCATCGACCCCAAGTCGAAGACCGACACCTACGCGGCCATCAAGGTCGAGATCGACAACCGGCGGTGGGCGGGCGTGCCGTTCTACCTGCGCACCGGCAAGCGCCTGGGCCGCCGGGTCACCGAGATCGCGGTCGTCTTCCAGCGGGCACCGCACTCCCCCTTCGACCACACCGCGACGGAGGAACTCGGCAAGAACGCGATCGTCATCCGCGTCCAGCCGGACGAGGGCGTCACGGTCCGCTTCGGCTCCAAGGTGCCGGGCACGTCGATGGAGATCCGGGACGTGTCGATGGACTTCGCCTACGGCGAGTCCTTCACCGAGTCCTCGCCCGAGGCGTACGAGCGCCTGATCCTCGACGTGCTGCTCGGCGACTCGAACCTCTTCCCGCGCACCGAGGAGGTCGAGCTGTCCTGGCAGATCCTCGACCCGATCGAGCAGTACTGGGACGCGAACGGCAGGCCCGCGCAGTACGCGTCCGGCACCTGGGGTCCCGTCGAGGCGGACGAAATGCTCGCACGAGAGGGACGGAGCTGGCGCCGGCCATGAAGATAGACCTCACGGACACCACGGCCAGCAAGATCAACAAGGCGCTGGTGCAGGGCCGGCGGGCCATCGGCACGCCGGCTGTGGGCATGGTGCTCACGCTGGTCATCGTGACGGACGAGGAGAACGCGTACGACGCCCTGAGGGCGGCGAACGACGCCTCGCGCGAGCACCCCTCGCGCACGCTCGTGGTCATCAAGCGCGTCTCGCGCACCCCCCGCGACCGCACGTCGTCCCGCCTGGACGCCGAGGTGCGGGTCGGCGCGGAGGCGGGCACGGGTGAGACGGTCGTGCTGCGCCTGTACGGCGAGGTGGTCGACCACGCCCAGTCGGTGGTCCTGCCGCTGCTGCTGCCGGACGCCCCGGTGGTGGTCTGGTGGCCGGTGAACGCGCCGCTCGACCCGGCGAACGACCCCCTCGGCGCCCTCGCCCAGCGCCGCGTCACCGACACCTACGCCGCGGAGCAGCCGGTGCGGGAGCTGACGGCCCGCGCCGACACGTACACCCCCGGCGACACCGACCTGTCCTGGACCCGCATCACGCCCTGGCGCTCGATGCTGGCCGCCGCGCTCGACCAGGTCACCTGCTCGGTGGAGGCCGTCGAGGTGGAGGGCGAGGAGTTCAACCCGAGCTGCGAGCTGCTGGCGATGTGGCTGGCGGACCGGCTGGCCGTGCCCGTCAAGCGGTCGCTGTCCAACGGCCCCGGTCTCACCGCGGTCCGCATGGCCACCGACACCGGCCGGATCGTCCTGGACCGGGCCGACGGCGCACTGGCCACGCTCTCCATCCAGGGCCAGCCGGACCGCGCGGTGGCGCTGAAGCGCCGGGAGACGGCCGAGCTGATCGCGGAGGAGCTGCGGCGGCTGGACCCGGACGACACGTACGCCTCGGCGCTGCGGTTCGGGGTGGAGCGGCTGAACGAGGCGCCGGCGCCGGTGCCCTCCCTTCCGGACCCCGCCGCCAAAGGAGAACCGGTCGCCGTCGGGACCCCTGTCGAGGACGCTGCGGAAACTCCCGCGCGGGAAGCGGCGGCGCAGGCGCCGGTGACCGTCCCGCAGGCGCCCGGCAAGGGGAGGAAGGCGGCGGCCGAGTGAGCACTCCGCAGCTGGTCGTGCACCGCGACAAGGAACTGATGGCGCAGGCCGCCGCGGCCCGTCTGATCACGAAGATCGTGGACGCGCAGGCCTCCCGGGGCCATGCCTCCGTGGTCCTCACGGGCGGCCGCAACGGCAACGGCCTGCTGGCCGCGCTGGCGGCCGCGCCGGCCCGGGACGCGATCGACTGGGGCCGGCTCGACCTGTGGTGGGGGGACGAGCGCTTCCTGCCGGAGGGCGACCCCGAGCGCAATGTGACACAGGCCCGCGAGGCCCTGCTGGACTCCGTCCCGCTGGACCCCGAGCGCGTGCACGCCATGCCCGCGTCGGACGGGCCCCACGGGGCGGACGTCGAGACGGCGGCTGCGGCGTACGCGGACGAACTGGCCCGGGCGGCCGGCCCCGAGAACCACGCCTCCGTCCCCGCCTTCGACGTCCTGATGCTGGGCGTGGGCCCGGACACGCACGTGGCCTCGCTCTTCCCCGAGCTCCCGGCGGTCCGGGAGACGGACCGCACGGTGGTCGGCGTGCACGGCGCGCCGAAGCCGCCGCCGACCCGGGTGACCCTGACCCTCCCGGCGATCCGCGCCGCCCGCGAGGTCTGGCTCCTCGCCGCCGGCGAGGACAAGGCCGAGGCCGCCGCGATCGCCCTCTCGGGCGCGGGTGAGGTCCAGGCCCCGGCGGCGGGCGCCCGGGGACGCGCGCGGACCCTGTGGCTGCTGGACGCCTCGGCCGCCTCGCAGCTGCCCCGGTCGCTCTACCCGCCGGCGTCTCCCTGAGGTCCGTGGCGGAACGCGGCGGGGGTGTGCGCCCCCGCCGCGTCCTCACTTGACCGACCCTGCCATGACCCCCTGCACGAAGTGCCGCTGGAAGGCGAAGAACACGGCCACCGGCACCACCAGTGACACGAACGCCCCGGGTGCCAGCACGTCGATGTTGCTGCCGAACTGGCGTATCTGGGACTGGAGCTGGACCGTCAGCGGCTGGGAGGAGCTGTCGGCGAACAGCAGGGCGACCAGCATGTCGTTCCACACCCACAGGAACTGGAAGATGGCCAGGGAGGCGATCGCGGGACGGCCCACCGGCAGGACCAGGCGGGTGAAGATGCGCCACTCGCTGCCGCCGTCCATCCGCGCGGCCTCCAGCATCTCCTTCGGCATCTCGGCGAAGTAGTTGCGCAGCAGGAAGACCGCGAAGGGCAGTCCGTAGGCCACGTGGAAGAGCACCACGCCCGGGATCGTGCCGAACAGGCCCAGTGCGCCGAAGAGTTTGGCCACCGGCAGCAGACCGATCTGCACGGGCACCACCAGCAGCGCCACCACGACCAGGAAGACGGCCTCCCGGCCGGGGAAGTCCAGCCAGGCGAAGGCGTATCCGGCCAGCGCCGCGAGGACGACGACCAGGGCGGTGGCCGGCACCGAGATCAGCACCGTGTTCCAGAAGGCCTGCGTCATCCCGGCGTTCTTCAGCAGGGCCGAGTAGTTGTCCAAGGACAGCTGCCCGGGACTGGAGAACACCTTCCACCAGCCGCTGCTCGCCGAGTCGCGGCTGGAGCGCAGCGAGGACAGGAACAGCCCCGCCAGCGGCGTCAGCCACACCAGGCCGATCAGGACGAGGAAGGCCTGCACCAGCCCGCTGCTCAGGCCGCGCCTGACCGCGTTCATCGCTGACTCCTTCGGAAACGGCGGACGTTGAAGACCATGGCGGGGACGACCAGCAGCAGGAGCAGCACCCCGAGCGCGCTGCCGAGCCCCTGGTTGTTGCCGCCGCCGAAGGACACCAGCCACATCTGGGTGGCCAGCACGGTGGCGTCCTCCTGCACCGGGCCCGGCGCGATGATGTAGACGAGGTCGAAGACCTTCATCACGTTGATCACGAGGGTCACGAAGACCACCGTCAGTACGGGCGCGAGCAGCGGCACCGTGATCCGCCGGAAGATCTGCCACTCGTTGGCGCCGTCCATCCGCGCCGCCTCCAGCGCGTCCCGCGGCAGCGTGGCGAGTCCCGCGCCGATCAGCACCATCGCGAAGCCCGTCCAGATCCACAGGTACGCGCCGATGATGGCCGGTGTGACGAGCGCGGGCCCGAGCCAGGAGACGCCGTCGTAGGGCTGCGCGAAGTTCGAGGCCGGCAAGGTCACGGTGTACGAGCCGGAGCCGAGGCCCTTGAACGCGAAGGAGCCGTCGGAGGCCGTCGTCGTGCTCCCGGCCGTCGTCCCGTCGGACCGCACGGCCTCGACCGTCATCCGCGGCAGCCCGCTCTCACGCCGGTCGACCTTGCCCTGCTCACCGCCCCCGCCGGGGGTGAAGTCCAGGTAGACCACCCCGCGCAGCTCGCCGGGGGCCGCCTTGCGGGCGGCGGCCGCGTAGGCCGGCCGGGCCCCCGACGGCAGGTCCTTCGGCGCCACCCCCACCAGCCCGAGGGCCACCGAGCTCCCCGGCGAGACGCTTGCGGTCGTCCGGTACGAGCCGTCCGGCCCCGCCTTGAGGCCCTGTCCCACCCGGGCCCGCGCGGTCGGATACTCCGAGGTGCCCTTGAAGGCGTCGTGCACGCCGACCACGGCCGCGTTCAGCACGCCCTTGTTCGGGTCCTGGTCGTAGGCGAGCCGGAAGATGATGCCCGCCGCGAGGAAGGACACCGCCATCGGCATGAACAGCAGCAGCTTGAAGGCGGTCGCCCAGCGGACCTTCTCCACCAGGACGGCGAGTATCAGGCCGAGTCCGGTCAGCAGCGCCGGTGCGACGACGACCCAGATGGCCGTGTTCCGCACCGCCTTGAGGGTCGCCGGGTCGCGGAACATCTCGGTGTAGTTGTCGCCGCCGACGAAGCGGGTGCCGGACGCGTCGAAGAAGCTGCGGCCGACCGAGAAGAGCACCGGGTACACCACGAGCGCGCCCAGCAGGAGCAGGGCCGGGAAGGCGAACAGCACGGCGATGACCCGGGCCCGCCGGCGCGAGCGGCGGGCCCGTTCAACGGCCCCGGTCCCGGGTGGACTTGTCTCTTTCACCAAAGTCGCGGTCATGGGACGTCAGCCCTTGTACGCCTTGGCCGCGGCGGTCTCCAGCTGCGCCGCGGTCCGCTTCGGGTCCGACGGGTCGCGCAGGAAGTCCTGGAGCAGCTTCCACTCGCCCGCGCCCTTCGTCCCGCCGAACGCCGCCGGTGCCTGGTCGGACATGTCGAAGCGGACAGAGTCCCCCGCTCCGACGAGGGACTTGGCGGTCGCGCGGGTGACGTCGTCGCCGTACGCGCCGAGGTCGAGCTTCTTGTTCGGGGACAGGAAGCCGCCGGCCTTCGCCCATACGGCCGCCGCCTCGGGCGTCGCCAGGTACTCCAGGAGCTTCATGCCGGCCTTGGAGTTCTTGCCGTCCTTCAGGACGACGGCCGCGTCACCGCCGCTGACCACCGGTGCCTTGCCCCCGTCGACCGCGGGGAAGGGGAAGAAGTCGGCGTCCTTGCCGATGGTCCGGCCGAACTGGTCGTGGGCGACCCCGGCGACGAAGTCGCCCTCGTAGACCATGCCGGCCTCGGGCTTGGGACCGAAGACCTTCTCCACCGAGCCGGGGAAGTCGGTGTTGAGGGCCTCCTTCTGCCCGCCGGCGATCAGCTGCTTGTCCTTGAAGAGCTTGCCGAGCGTGCCGAGCGCCTTGACCACCGACGCGTCGGTCCACTTCAGCTTATGGGCGGCCAGGGCGTCGTACTTCTCGGGGCCCGCCTGGGAGAGGTAGATGTTCTCGAACCAGTCGGTGAGCGTCCAGCCGTCCTGCCCGGCGACCGAGAAGGCGGCGAGTCCGGAGTCGGAGACGGTGTGCCCGGCCTTGAGCATCGCGTCGTACGTCGTCGGCGGCTTGACACCGGCCTGGTCGAGGGCGTCGGGGTTGTACCAGACGGTCGACTTGTGGGCGGCCTTGAAGTACAGCCCGTACAGCGTGCCGTCGACGCTGCCGTACTTCTTCCAGACGGACGCGAACCCGGCGTCCACCGACTTCTCGGCGGTCGCCGACAGCGGCGTCAGCCAGCCCTTCCGCGCGAACTGCTGCAACACGCCGACCTGCGGGACCATGACCACGTCGGGGGCGTTGCCGCCCTCGATCTTGCTGCCGACGACGGTGGAGACGTTGTCACCGGTGGACGTGAACTGCGTCTTGGCGCCGGTCTTCGCGGTGAAGGCGTCCAGCACCTTCTGGAAGTTCTTCTGCTCGCTGCCGGACCAGACGCCGGCCACGGTGACGGTCTGGCCGGTGAGCGCCTTGTCCCCGCCGCCGGCGGAGACCGGGTCGCTGCCTCCGCACGCGGTCGCGCCGAGCGCCAGGGCGAGGGCGGTGCAGCCGGTGAGCAGGGTCGTGCGTCGTCGCATCATCGTTGATGTCCCTTCGAGGGGTGAAAAGTTGACGAGAAATCAGGAACCGCCGCGGAGTGCGGCGGAGTTCAGAGGTCGCTGAGCCACCAGGCCGCCGTCGAACCGGGCAGCACCCCGGCCGGGCACGGGCCGCTGGACAGCAGCGGGGTGCCGGAGACGGGTGCGGGCGTGGGCGCCGTACCGAAGTTGACGGCGCAGACCAGGCCGTCGCCCCGGACGAAGCCGAGGACGCCGGGCGGGGTGTCCAGCCAGTCGAGGGTTCCCTCGCCCAACTGCGGCAGCGCGGAGCGCAGTTGGAGGCCGTCGCGGTACAGGTGCCAGAAGGAGTGGGTGTCCGCGAGGGCGCGGTCGGTGGCGTACTCGGCGAAGTACGAGGGCTGCGGCAGCCAGGGCCGCGCGCTCTCGGCGCCGGAGGTGAAGCCGAACGGCGAGGCCTGGCCCGACCAGGGCAGCGGCACCCGGCAGCCGTCGCGTATCCGGGCCCGGCTTCCGGTGCGGCGGAAGATCGGGTCGGTGAGGACGTCGTCGGGCAGGTCGACGACCTCGGGCAGCCCCAGCTCCTCGCCCTGGTAGATGTACGCGGCTCCGGGCAGCGCCAGCATCAGCAGCGCGGCGGCCCGGGCGCGGGCCGCGCCGAGACCGCTGCCCTCGGTGGCGGGTTCGCCGTAGCGGGTGACCGTGCGGACCTGGTCGTGGTTGTTGAGGACCCAGGTGACCGTGGAACCGGTGCCGGCGATGTCCTGCATGGCCTCGGAGATGACCTTGCGGAAGGCGTCGGCGTTCCAGGGGGCGCTGAGCAGGTCGAAGAAGAAGGCCTGGTGCAGCTCGTCCGGCCGTACGTAGCGGGCGTGTTCGCGGGCGCTCGGCACGGAGACCTCGCCGACCAGCAGCCGTTCGCGGCCGTCGCGCGCCGTGTACTCCTCGCACACCGCCCGCCAGCGGCGCCACACGTCGTGCACCTCGGGCTGGTTCCAGGCGAGCGGGTTGACCGAGTCGCGGGTCCGGGCGTCGGCCTCCGGGTCGTCCGAGTCGGGCAGGTCGGGGTGTTTGAACAGGCCGGCCGCGACGTCGATGCGGAAGCCGTCGATGCCCCGGTCCAGCCAGAAGCGCAGCACCCGGTCGAACTCGGCGCCGACCTCGGGGGTGCGCCAGTTCCAGTCGGGCTGCTCGGGCGCGAACATGTGCAGGTACCACTGGCCGGGGGTGCCGTCCGGCTCGGTGACCCGGCTCCAGGCCGGCCCGCCGAACATGGAGTGCCAGTTGTTGGGCGGCTCGGCGCCGTCCGGGCCGCGGCCGTCGGCGAAGTGGAAGCGGGCGCGGGCCGCGCTGCCGGGGGCCGCGGCGAGCGCCTCCCTGAACCACGGGTGCTCGCTGGAGCAGTGGTTGGGCACGACGTCCAGGAGGACCTTGACGCCGAGCCCCCCGGCGGCCGACATCAGCAGGTCGAACTCGGCGAGGTCGCCGAAGAGCGGGTCGACGCCGCAGTAGTCGGCCACGTCGTAGCCGTGGTCGTGCTGGGGCGAGGGGTAGAAGGGGCTCAGCCAGATCCCGTCCACGCCCAGCTTCTTCAGATACGGCAGTCCGGCGCGGACCCCGGCCAGATCGCCGATGCCGTCGCCGGTGCTGTCCAGGAAGCTGCGGACGTACACCTGGTAGATCACTGCGTCGCGCCACCAGCGGCACTTACTCAACATGCATGCATGTTAGGTACGCGTGTCGGAGAGGTGTCAACGAAAAGACGGAAGCTACTGAGTCGTTGGCCCTTTATATGCGCATTTAATGGCCCAGCGAGGGCGAAGAGAGACCCACGCGTTACCTAACATGTAACTAGCGACCAGGGATCGCGGCCAGCTCCCGCGCCAGTCGCCGTACGGCCGCCGCGGGCGTCTCGTGCCCGGTCATCGCATCGTGCACGACCGCCTGCACGACCAGGCTGACCTGGCCGTAGCGCGGGCTCTGCGGGCGTGGCGCGGCCGTGCGCACACTCGCGCGCAGGGTCGGCAGATAGGGGAACCGCCGTATCAGATCGGGGTCCTGGTACAGCGCGGCCCGCACGGGCGGCAGCGCGCCGCGGGTGAGGACCTGGCGCTGGACCGGCGCACTCGTCAGGTACGCGATCAGGCGCGCGGCCGAATCCGGGTGCCGGGCATGGGTGTTGACGGCCAGGTTGGAGCCGCCGAGGACGCTCCTGCCGGGTCCGTCGGGGCCCGGCAGCGGCACGGCGCCGATCTTTCCGGCGACCGGGGAGCCCTTGGCCGAGGAGACGGCGTAGGCGTAGGGCCAGTTGCGCAGGAAGAGCAGCTTTCCGTCCCGGAAGTCCTGCTTGGACTCCTCCTCCTTGAACGTCAGCGCCTTCTTCGGGATCCAGCCCTCGCGCACGCCCCGGGCGAGGAAGCCGATGCCCTCGCGGGCGGCGGCGGAGTTCACGGTGACCCGTGCGCCCTCGTCGCCGAGGATGCTGCCGCCGGCCGAGTAGACGGCCTCGGCCGCGTTGACGGTCAGTCCCTCGTACGGCAGGAACTGCCCCGCGTAGCCGTCGAGTCCGTACTTCGGCGCGATGGTCTTCGCGTCCCGTTCCAGCTCGGCCCAGGTGCGCGGCGGCGGGACGCCCTCCTTGGCGAGGACGTCCTTGCGGTAGAGGAGCAGGCCCGCGTTGGTGACGTACGGGACGGCGTACAGACGGCCGTCGTACTCCGCGGTCCGGACGACCGGCTTCAGGAACGTCCCCAGCGGGAATCGGCCGCGGGGCAGCGGGCGGATCCAGCCGGCCGCCGCGAACTCCGAGGTCCAGCTGACGTCGATGTTGAGGACGTCGAACCGGCTGCGGTCGCCGCCGCGCAGGTCGGTGGCCATCTGGGCGTGCGTCTCGTCGGCGGAGTCCGGCAGCTCGACGAGGGTGACCTTCTCGCCCGGGTGGGTGCGGTTCCAGCCTTCGAGCAGGGGGCCGAGGTAGTCGGTGAGGTCCCCGGCGGTGGCGAGCGTCAAGGGCCCGCGGCCGTCCCCCGGACCCTCGTCGGCATGGGCCCCGGAGGCGACATAACCGGTCATGACCACGACGAGAACGAGGAGGCCCCTACCGGCGGCGTGGATCCACCGCATAGGTTCCTCCTTGCACACCGGCCCCGGGCGCCTTCGCCCGGAGTCAGAGGCCATGTATACCTGTTAGGTATGGGCGATACTAGGGCCTGGAGCATATTGCGCGGACCAGGAGGAGGGGACGAGTGCGCCTGCCCCTCCTGGCACTGCTGGCCCGCGGTCCCGCGCACGGCTACGAGCTCAAGCAGGACCTTGAGCAAGTGCTGGGGTCCGCGTACCCTCAGCCCAACGTCGGCCAGATCTACGTGACCCTCGGCCGTCTCGAGAAGCAGGGGCTGATCGAGGGCGAGGACGTCGAGCAGTCGAGCCGGCCCAACAAAAAGGTCTACCACCTCACCGAAGCCGGGCGGGAAGCGCTGCGCGCCTGGTTCGAGGAGCCCGAGGACGAGCCGCGGGTGCGGGACGAGTTCTTCATGAAGCTGGCACTCGCTCCGCAGACCGGTCTCGCCGACCAGATCGCCCTCATCAACCAACAGCGGCGGCAGTACCTCAACACCATGCGCAACCTGTCGAAACTGGCCGCCGCCGAGAACCGGGACAACCGCGTCGCGCACCTGCTGATCGAGGGCGCGATGCTGCACCTCCAGGCCGACCTGGACTGGCTGGAGCGGTGCCAGGAAGAGCTGGAGGAGCTGGAGTGAGCGACGGTCCCGCTCCCGTGCTGCAGGCCGAGGGCCTGGTCAGGACGCACTACGGCGAGGGCGCGCCGGCCTACGCCGTGCGCGGCGTCGATCTCTGCGTACGGCAGGGCGAGTTCGTGGCCGTCACCGGCCCGTCCGGCGCCGGCAAGTCGACGCTGCTGCACCTGCTGGGCGGGCTCCAGCGGCCGGACGCCGGCAGCATCCGGCTGGACGGCGCGCGCACGGACGCGTGGAGCGAGGCCCGCTGGGCGGTGGAGCGCAGGAAGCGCATCGGGATCGTCTTCCAGTTCTTCAACCTGGTCTCGAACCTCTCGGTCGCCGACAACGTGGAGCTGCCCGCACTGCTGGCCGGGGCGGCGCCCCGGCAGGCACGCGCCGAGCGCGAGGACCTGCTGGCCGAACTTGGGCTCGCCGGCAAGGAGCGGAGCATGCCGGGCGAGCTGTCCGGCGGCGAGCAGCAGCGGGTCGCACTGGCCCGGGCCCTGGTCAACCATCCGCCGCTGCTGCTGGCCGACGAACCCGCGGGCAGCCTGGACAGCAAGGGCACCCGCGAGGTGATGCGGCTGCTGTCCCGCTTCCACCAGCGCGGCCAGACGATCGTGCTGGTCACCCATGACGCCCGGCTGGCGAGCGCCGCGGACCGGGTGATCAGCTTCTTCGACGGGCGCATAGCCGACGACGCCGCGCTGGACGGCAGGCCGGCCCGCGGGACCGGGATATCGGGCGTGCTGGAGCTCAGGGACTGACATGCGGGCGTACGACCACCCCGGGAAGGGCTGAGGCGCCGTGCGAGCGACGTTGCGCTGGGCGCACTCCGATCTGCGGACGCACCGCGGCGAGGCGCTGTTCCTGGTCCTCGCCACCGCCGGGATCGTGGCGTCGCTGCTGCTGGCGACCGCCCTGTTCGGATACGCCACCAACCCCTGGCAGCGGATCTTCACCCAGGAACGCGGCGCCCAGGACGTATGGATCCACACGTCCGTGTCCGCCCCGGTGAGCAAGCTGGCGGACCTGGACGGCGTGGACTCCGTCGCCGGCCCCTACGCCACCGTGTCGACCACGCTCGCCTCCCGCGGCACCCGCGCCTCGGTCGAACTGCGCGCCACGCCCGTGCGCCCCTCCGTCGGCCGCCCGCTGCTCACCTCCGGCCACTGGCTGGACTCCGCCACCCCCGACGGCGTGGTCCTGGAGACCCGCCTCGCGCGCGCCCTGCTGGCCGAGCCCGGCGACACGCTCACCCTGCCGGGCACGGCGCGGACGGTGACCGTCGTCGGCGTCGCCGACAGTGCCGAGCCGCGCTACCGGGCCGGCGAGCACCCGGGGCTCGTCTGGGCGCTGCCGTCGGCCGTGTCCCGTCCGAACGGGCAGGTCATCGGCCTGCGCCTGGCCAACCCCGACGACACCGGCTACGCCGTCCAGCGCGCCGTCACCGTCCTCGGCGCCGGCGCCATCGGCGAGGTCTCCACCTGGCAGCAGGCCCGGGCCGAGGCACAGGGCGACAACCGGCTGCTCGGCCAGGTGCTCGGCCTGTTCGGGCTGGGCGCCCTGGTCGCCGCCGGCCTCGCCGTGCACGGCGCGATCGCCACCCGCATCCGCGGCCACCTGCGGGACATCTCGGTCCTGAAGGCGATCGGCTTCACGCCGGGCCAGGTCGTCCGCGTCTTCCTCTTCCAGCACATCGCCTACGCCGTCCTGGGCGCGGTCGGGGCGGCGGCGCTCACCCAGGCGCTGGGCAGCCGCCTGCCCGGCCGCCTCGGCGACGCCCTCGGCGTCTGGCAGGGCCTGCCCGGCCACACGGTGGCCCTGTTCGCCGTCCCGGTCGGCGCGGTGCTGTTCATCGGCGCAACCACGGGGCTGGCGGCGTGGCGGGCGGGCCGGGTCCCACCGGTTCCGGTGACCCGGCCGGCGGTCGCGCGGGGCGGCGACGGGCTGCGGGGGAGGGTACGGCGGGCGTTCGGCGGGCGGCCCGCGGCGGCCGGCGCCACGGCCTCGGTCTCGGTCACCGCCGCACGGGCGGCACGCCGTCCGGCGGGGACGGCCCGGGCGGTGCCGGGAGCCGGGACCGCGGCGGCCGGCGCGCGGGGCACCGGTCCGGATCACCGCGGCGCCGCGGGCCTGCCCACCGCCGCGCCCTCCGCCGGCCGGCTCCCCGCGATGGCGCGGCGGGCACTGGGGCTCGGGGTGCCGCCCGCGCTCGTGCTGGGCTGGCACACGACCTTCGTACGGCGGCTGCGGTCGCTGGCGACCGTCGCGCGGCTGGCGCTGCCGCTGCTGCTGATCGTCGTGGCGATGAGCGCCTGGACGACCATCGACCGCTTCCACAGCAGTCCCGAGCGGATCGGCCTGCCGGCCGCGCTGAGCGCTCACCCCGACACCGGCCTGGGCGACCGCGCGGCCCACGCGCTGCTGGTACGTGATCCGCAGGTGGCCGCCGCCTACCCCGGCGTCGAGGTGGCCGCCCTGGTCCCCGGCCAGACGGCCACGATCGCGCTGCGCGGCCTCGGCACCCGCCGGAACCCGTACCCGTACACCCTGGCCGAGGGCCGCCCCGCGCGCGCCGGCGACGAGGCCGTGGCCGGGCAGGGGCTCCTCGACCTGCTGGACGTCCGGGTCGGCGACTGGGTGCGGATGACGGTCGGCGACCAGCCGCAGATCCTGCACATCGTGGGCCGCAGCATCGAGCCGGAGAACGCGGGCCGGGTCATCTCCACCTCGCTCGACACCCTGCGCGAGAACGACCCGCACCTCACCCCGACCCTCTACCTGCTCCGCCTGCGCCCGGGGGCCGACCCGCACGAGGTCGCCACCCGGCTGACGGCCGCCGGGCACGGGCACCTGGACGTGCACGCCGTGACCAACCCGGCCGACGGGCTCTCGCCCCTGCGCTCGGTGGTCGTCGGGCTGATCGTCGTCCTCGCCCTCATCGGGCTGATCGAACTGCTGACGGCGATCGGCGGCACCGTCCGCGAGGGCGAGCGCGACCTGCTCGCCCTCAAGGCCATCGGCCTGTCCCCGCGCCAGATCACCGGGATCACCGTCACGGCCACCGGCTGCACCGCCCTGGCCGCCGTCCTCGTCGGCACGGCGCTCGGCACACCTCTCGCGCGCTGGCTGATCGACGCCCAGGGCAGATCGAGCGGCATCGGGGCGGGGATCGCGCAGAGTCCCGCCCCGGTCCTGCTGGTGCTGTTCGGTGCGGCGGCGGTGCTGGGCGCGGCCGCCCTGGCGGCCCTGCCCGCGGCGCGCGCGGCCCGGCGTCGCCTTGCGGACACCCTCGGCGCGGTGGCCTGACCCGGGCGGCCGGCTCGGTCAACTGCCGTACGGATTAGCCGAGTTGCGCGGGCTGTAGGGCGGAGGCGGGCCGTAGGGATGGTGGCCGTACGGCGCCTGAGGCACGTGAGGCCCGTACGGATGGCTCCGCGGCGCGTACGGCGGTGGCGATGGCGCGACCGGCGGCAGCACGGCCGGATGGGCCGTGAGCCGGATGCCGTGGCGCCGGCTGAGCCTGCGCAGCTCCAGCAGCGCGATCGCCGTGACGGTCACGGGAGCGCCCAGGATGAACACGACCCCCATCGTGAGGCTCAGGCCGTGCAGGTCCCCCGTGACGAAGTCAGGAACGGCCATCAGCCAGGTCGTCACGGTGGCGAGCAGCGGCGGCAGCCCGCGGTGCACGGCGGCGGTGCCGAAGAAGTTCCCGGTGAGCCTGACCGCGCCCGCGATCACGAAGAGGGCGAGCCAGAGACCGGCGAGGCTCAGCACGAGCTTCGCCACGATGCCGAAGACGTCGCCCAGCCGGAAGATCAGCACCGTCGTCAGGACCGAGCCGATGAAGAGCAGCAGCAGCTTGAACGCGTTGACGAGGGGGACCTTCAGCTGCCGCACCGTGCCGCCGCGCCGCCAGACCCAGAGCATCACACCGACCGTGAGCGGGGTGATGAAGAACAGGACGGCGGAGGCGGTCGCCGCGTTGTCCAGCATCTCGTCGAAGGCGAACCCGCCCTGGACGAAGGTGTAGACGCCGAGCGCCGCGACCGCTCCGGCGATGACCCGTATCCGCTTGAGCTGCTCCACCGACGGGTCGACGGCCTCGGGGATCCACGCCGGGTGGAACACCGCCCGCGCCACGTGGTGGGGCTTCAGAAAGGTCCGGGCGGTCAGCCTTCGGCCGAGCCAACTCCCCTGCGCGCCAGTCACCTTGTGCTCCCCCGAGCGGTCGTTTTCGTGATCGCCCAGGGAGTCTACGGGAGACGGACGGCCGGGCGCCGTCCGCCTCTCCCGGGCCGCCGCGTCACGAACGGCCGCGCAGCTCCCGGTACTTGGCGACCAGCGCCTTGCTGGACTCGTCCAGCCCGGGCACCCGGGCGCCCTCGGTCAGCGCGGGCTCGACCCGCTTGGCCAGTACCTTGCCGAGCTCGACGCCCCACTGGTCGAAGGAGTCGATGTTCCACACCGCGCCCTGCACGAACACCTTGTGCTCGTACAGCGCGATCAGCTGGCCGAGCACGGACGGCGTCAGCTCGCGGGCGAGGACGGTGGTCGTCGGGTGGTCGCCCTGGAACGTCTTGTGCGGCACCAGCTCCTCCGGCACGCCCTCGGCCCGCACCTCCTCCGGCGTCTTGCCGAAGGCCAGCGCCTGCGTCTGGGCGAAGAAGTTGGCCATCAGCAGGTCGTGCTGCGCCTTCAGCGTCCCGCTCAGCTCGGCGACCGGCTCGGCGAACCCGATGAAGTCCGCCGGGATCAACTTCGTTCCCTGGTGGATGAGCTGGTAGTAGGCGTGCTGTCCGTTGGTGCCCGGCGTGCCCCACACCACCGGCCCGGTCTGCCAGTCGACCTCCCGCCCGTCACGGCCCACGTGCTTGCCGTTGGACTCCATGTCGAGCTGCTGCAGATACGCCGTGAACTTCGACAGATAGTGGCTGTACGGCAGCACCGCGTGCGACTGGGCGTCGTGGAAGTTGCCGTACCAGATGCCCAACAGGCCCAGCAGAAGCGGCACGTTGGACTCGGCGGGTGCGGTCCTGAAGTGCTCGTCGACGAGCCGGAACCCGTCGAGCATCTCGCGGAATCGGTCCGGGCCGACGGCGATCATCAGCGACAGGCCGATCGCCGAGTCGAAGGAGTACCGGCCGCCGACCCAGTCCCAGAACTCGAACATGTTGTCCGGGTCGATGCCGAACTCGGTGACCTTGCCGGCGTTGGTCGACAGCGCCACGAAGTGCTTGGCGACGGCCTCCTGGCCCGCCTTCAGCTCGTCGAGCAGCCACTCGCGCGCCGAGGTGGCGTTGGTGATCGTCTCGATGGTCGTGAAGGTCTTGGAGGCGATGATGAACAGCGTCTGGTCCGCGTCCAGGTCGCGCGTGGCCTCGTGCAGGTCGGCGCCGTCGACGTTCGACACGAAGCGGACCGTCAGACCGCGGTCGGTGTAGCCGCGCAGCACCTCGTGGGCCATGGCCGGGCCCAGGTCGGAGCCGCCGATGCCGATGTTGACGACGTTCTTGATGCGCTTGCCGGTGTGGCCCGTCCAGGCGCCGGAGCGGACCCGGTCGGCGAAGCCCGCCATCTTGTCGAGCACGGCGTGCACCGCCGGCACGACGTTCTCGCCGTCGACCTCGATCACCGCGTCGCGCGGGGCGCGCAGCGCGGTGTGCAGCACGGCACGGTCCTCGGTCGTGTTGATCTTCTCGCCGCGGAACATGGCGTCCCGCAGGCCGAAGACGTCCGTGGCGGCGGCCAGCTCGCGCAGCAGCCGCAGGGTCTCGCCGGTGGCGAGGTGCTTGGAGTAGTCGACGTACAGGTCGCCCACCTGCAGCGACCAGGCCGAGCCACGTCCCGGGTCGGCGGCGAAGAGCTCCCGCAGACCGGTGCCGGCGAGTTCCTCACGGTGCGCCGCCAGCGCGGTCCACTCGGGCGTCTGGTTGAGCCTGGTACGGCCGTCTGCGTTCATGTCCGACTTCAGCCTTCTCTCGTCCCTGTCCCAGCGGTTCCAACCTAATTGATCAGCGCGGACGTGAGCCGTCATGGCGTCGTCGTCCGGCACGACAACAGGTACGTTCCACCGGCGGCCGGGTATCGATGCGAAGGCGGACAGGACGGCTCCGGCCAGGCACCCCTCGGTACCCGGCCGGTTGTCAAGTCCTAGATCTCGCCCCGCAGTTTGGCGAGCGCCTCGGCGAGGATGGCCTCGCCGTCCGCATCGCTGCGCCGCTCCCTGACGTACGCGAGGTGCGTCTTGTAGGGCTCGGTGCGCGGCGGGTCCGGCGGGTTGTCCCGGTCCTGTCCGGCCGGGAAGCCGCAGCGCGGGCAGTCCCAGGTCTCGGGAACCTGCGCGTCGCTGGCGAAGCTGGGCTGCGTCTCGTGCCCGTTGGAGCACCAGAAGGAGATGCGCAGACGCGGCGCGGACTCGCCGCGCTCGGCCTCGCCCATCGGCCCCGCCCCGACCCGGCTTCCTCGGATCGCGTTGCCACTTGCCACGGTCGTAACTCCCTGCGTGATGGTGCCGCGAAGCGAGTCGGCGTTTCGCTCCGTTGCGAGCGCCTCAGTCTACGTAAGGCCCAACGCGCGTCCAGTGATTGGAGTTACAACCTCCGCACCCAGACGCAAGCCCCATGATAGGCCGCGCTCAGCTGCGCGTACCGAACATGGGGCCTTACGTGCGGAATGCGGGTGCTGTGTGTGTATTGCTGCTCAGCTGTTCGTCTTCATGAGGATGCCGAGCACGACAATGCACGCGAACCACATCAGACCGATCACCACGGTGATGCGGTCCAGGTTCCGCTCGGCGACCGAGGAGCCGCCGACGGACGACTGCATGCCGCCACCGAACATGTCGGAGAGACCGCCGCCCTTCCCCTTGTGCATCAGCACCAGCAGCATCAGCAGCAGGCTGAAGACGATCAGGGCGATCGAGAACCCCAAAACCACGGCTGGACCAACTCTCTCGGATTCGGATGAACGACGGGGGCACAGCCACACAACTGTGCCCCCGCAAGGGTACGACGTATCGCCGCTACCGCATACTCCCAGCTCGTGTCACTGGTCGCGGAAGCGCACGATCTTGACGAACTCGTCCGCGTCCAGCGAGGCACCGCCGACCAGGGCGCCGTCGATGTCGGCCTGGGCCATGATCTCGGCGACGTTGCCCGACTTCACGGAGCCGCCGTACTGGATGCGCACCTTGTCGGCCAGGTCCTGGTCGTACAGCTCGGCGATCTTGCCCCGGACCGCGGCGCAGACCTCCTGCGCGTCCTGGGCGCCGCAGACCTTGCCGGTGCCGATGGCCCACACGGGCTCGTAGGCGATCACGACCGACTCGGCCTGCTCGGCCGTGAGGTCCTTCAGACCGCCCTCGACCTGGGCGAGCGTGTGCGCCACGTGGTTGCCCGCGTCCCGCACCTCCAGCTCCTCGCCGACGCACAGGATCGGGGTCAGACCGTGCTTGTAGGCGGCCTTGACCTTGGCGTTCACCTGCTCGTCGGACTCGTTGTGGTACTGCCGGCGCTCGGAGTGACCGACCACCACGTAGGTGCACTTCAGCTTGGACAGCATCGGGCCGGAGATCTCGCCGGTGTAGGCCCCGGAGTCGTACGCCGAGATGTCCTGGGCGCCGTACTTGATCTTCAGCTTGTCGCCGTCGACCAGCGTCTGCACGGAGCGCAGGTCGGTGAAGGGCGGCAGGACGGCGACCTCGACGGCCTCGTAGTCCTTGTCCGCGAGGGCGAAGGCGAGCTTCTGGACGTGCGCGATGGCCTCGAGGTGGTTGAGGTTCATCTTCCAGTTGCCCGCCATGATCGGCGTGCGCGTGCTCATGCGGTTCAGTCCTCCAGTGCGGCGAGGCCGGGGAGCGTCTTGCCCTCGAGGTATTCGAGGGAGGCGCCGCCGCCGGTCGAGATGTGGCCGAATGCGGTCTCGTCGAAGCCCAGGAGGCGGACGGCCGCGGCGGAGTCGCCGCCGCCGACGACCGTGAAGGCCGGGGAGTCGAGGAGTGCCTGGGCGACCGCCTTGGTGCCCTCGGCGTAGTCGGGGTGCTCGAAGACGCCCATCGGGCCGTTCCAGAAGACGGTGGCAGCGTCGGCGATCTTCGAGGCGTACAGCTTGCGGGACTCCGGACCGATGTCCAGGCCCATCCGGCCGGCGGGTACGGAGTCCGCGGCGACGGTCGTGGGGTTCGCGGGGGCCTTCGTCTTCAGGTCCGGGAACTCGGCGCCGACCACCACGTCGACCGGCAGGACCAGCTCGACGCCGGTCTTGTCCGCGCGTTCGATGTACTCCTGGACCGCCGGGATCTGGTCCTCCTGGAGGAGGGACGTGCCGATCTCGAAGCCCTTGGCCTTGAGGAAGGTGTACGCCATGCCGCCGCCGATGAGGATGCGGTCGGCCCGGCCGAGCAGCTCGTCGATGACGGCGAGCTTGTCGGAGACCTTGGCGCCGCCGAGCGCGACCACGTAGGGCCGCCGGACCTCGTCGGTGAGCTTCTTCAGGACGGCGACCTCGTTCGCGATGAGGTAGCCGGCGTAGTGCGGCAGGCGCGCCGGCAGGTCGAACACGGAGGCGTGCTTGCGGTGCACCGCGCCGAAGCCGTCGCCGACGTAGACGTCCGCGAGGGCGGCGAGGCGGTCCGCGAACTCACCGCGTTCGGTGTCGTCCTTGGAGGTCTCCCCGGCGTTGAAGCGCAGGTTCTCGATGACCGCGACCTGGCCCGGCTGCAGGCCGTCCACGGCGTCGTGGGCGGCGGGGCCCACGGTGTCCTGGGCGAACGCCACGGGCGCGCCGAGGAGTTCGCCGAGCCGCTCCGCGGCGGGCAGCAGCGAGAAGGCCGGGTCCGGGGCCCCCTTGGGGCGGCCGAGGTGCGAGGCGACGACGACCTTGGCGTCCGCCTCCACGAGGGCCCTGACGGTGGGCAGCACGGCGCGGATGCGGCCGTCGTCGGTGATGGTGGTGCCGTCCAGCGGCACGTTGAGGTCGGCGCGGACGAAGACCCGCTTGCCGGCCACTCCTTCGGCGAGGAGTTCGTCGATCGTCTTCATAAGGGCTCCTGGTGAGGGTGCTCTGATCGTACGAGGGCTGTTCTGTACGTGAGTCAGGGCCCGGGCGGCGCGTCCCTGCGCCGCCCGAGCCCTGCGTTCACACCGAGTCGCCTGCTCCGTGGATCAGATCAGAGCTGGTTGCCGACGAAGACCGTGAGGTCGACCAGGCGGTTGGAGTAGCCCCACTCGTTGTCGTACCAGCCGAGGATCTTCACCGTCGTGCCCTCCTGGACCATGGTCAGGGAGGAGTCGAAGGTGCAGGACGCCGGGTCGCTGACGATGTCCGAGGAGACGATCTGGTCCTCGGTGTAGGACAGGTAGCCCTGCAGCTCGCCCTCGGACGCCTTCTTGAAGGCGGCGTTGACCTCGTCCTTGGTGACCTCGCGCGACAGCTCCACGACGAGGTCGGTGGCCGAGCCGGTCGGGACCGGGACGCGCATCGCGATGCCGTCCAGCTTGCCCTTGAGCTGCGGGAGGACCAGGGCGGTGGCCTTCGCGGCACCGGTCGTGGTGGGGATGATGTTCTCGGCGGCGGCACGGGCGCGGCGCAGGTCCTTGTGCGGGAAGTCCAGGATGCGCTGGTCGTTCGTGTACGCGTGCACCGTCGTCATCAGGCCCTTGACGATGCCGAAGTTCTCGTCGAGCACCTTCGCCATCGGCGCCACGCAGTTGGTGGTGCAGGAGGCGTTGGAGATGACGTGGTGCTGCGCCGGGTCGTACTTGTCCTGGTTGACGCCCATCACGATGGTGATGTCCTCGTCCTTGGCCGGAGCCGAGATGAGGACCTTCTTCGCGCCACCGGCGAGGTGCTTCGCGGCGTCTTCCTTCTTGGTGAAGATGCCGGTCGACTCGATGACGATGTCGACGCCCAGCTCGCCCCACGGGATGTCGGCGGGGTTGCGCTCGGACAGGACCTTGATGGTGTGCCCGTCGACGGTGATCGTGTCGGCTGTGTGCGACACCTCGGCCTTGAGGCGGCCCAGGATGGTGTCGTATTTCAGCAGATGAGCGGTGGTCGCGGTGTCACCCAGGTCGTTGACAGCCACGATCTCGATGTCTGCACCCTGCTCCAGCAGCGCGCGGAAGTAGTTGCGACCGATACGACCGAAGCCGTTGATGCCTACGCGGATCGTCACGAACCGATCTCCTCGTTGGTACGCCGGCCATGCGGTGCCGGCGAGCTCTGTTTGGGATGTCCCCGACCACCCCCGACCCTACCTCCCTGGGGCCTTCGCGGTGACATCGAGATGCCGCATACTCGGGCAGGCGGTCCGTACCCGCCAGTAGGGGTACGGACCGCCCGCCCGTCGGAACCGATCACTCGTTTTGACTATGGTGAGCCGGTCAGCGTTGACCGGGGAGTTCACCCTTCGAGGGCCGCGAGCGCCTTCCTCACGAAGGTGTCGCGGTCGGCCGCCGCCGTGAGGTGCTCGAGGCCGAAGCCCAGCAGCACGGTCCGGTCGGTGGTGACCGCGCCGTACGTCTGGAACAGCGTGCCGGTGCGCGCCCAGTCCTTGAGCGCGGCCGGGCTGCCGGGCGGCGGTCCGGGCACGCGCCAGGCGCCGAGCGAGGTCTCGAAGCCCTCGGTCTGCGTCGCCGTGCCGTTCAGGACGAGCGAGGCCTCGTCGGCCAGGACGCCGTGCCCGCCGCTGCCCGGGTCGGTGACGTAGGTGATCGACACCTCGACGGACCGGCCGGCGTAGGCGCTCAGGTCGTAGCCGACCTGCTGCCAGCCGTGGGAGGCGCCGGTGAGGCTGTTCCAGGTGCCGCTGGTGCCGGTCGGGGTGCAGCCGTCGGGGGCGAAGGTGAGGTAGTGCCCGAGCCACGGGTGCTCGTTCACCAGGAAGCCCGCCTCGCACTCCGTCGGGACCTTCTGGCTGCTCGCGCCGCCCTCCTCCGGGAGCGTCGTCCAGTCGTCGCCGCCCGTGCCGTGGGCCTCGACGATCACGTGGTCGTAGCCGGGCTCGGTGTCCCACAGCAGCCGGCTGCGCAGCGTGGGCCGCTCGGCGGCGGTGACACCGGTGAGGTCGACGGTGCGGGTGAGGCGCTTGTAGGAGTCGTCGGTGTGCACGGCCGCCGCCATGTAGGAGCCGGCGTACGGCCCGTACGGGTTGACGGTCCCGGCGAACCGGCCCGCGCCCGCGCTCGCGAACTGCGGGTGGCCGGCGGCGGGCAGTTCCTCGGAGGTGACGCCGTAGGTGCCCGCCTTGTCGAGCGGGTTGCCGGGCGCCGCGCCGAGCGGGCCGCCGGCCCCGGCGAGCGCGCCGGAGCCGGTGAAGCCGGTGGCTCCGGGCGTGGACGTACGCGAATAGGCGCCCAGGTAGTACTGGCTGAAGTCGTTGGACAGGGTGCCGTCGCCGAGGTCGACGTAGCCGCCGGCCTGTTCGCCCGCCTCGATCAGCTTGCCGCCCTCGTTGAGGTAGGCGCGCAGCTGGAGTTGGGTGGCGTTGCCCGGGACGCCCGCGCCCGTGTAGTGGACGACGGTCCTGAAGTGCCCGAGCACCCCGAGCGCGTCGGGCGCGCCCTGGGTCGCGACGTCCCAGACGATCGCCCTGGGGCCGTTCGCCCTCAGCGCGTCGACGTACGTCCGCGCCTGCGTGGCGGTCGCGCCCTCCTCGGCGACGACGAGCGTGTCGGCCTTGGGCCGGTGCGCGACGGTGTAGGTGAAGTGCCGGCCGGCCGCCCTCCTGCCGTGCCCGGCCTCGCCGGTGAACCACACCTCGACCGTGTCGCCCGGGTGGCCGCCCCTGACCTTCGCCCGGTACTCGTCGAAGTGCAGGTTGTCGTCACCGCCGTAGGTCTCGCCGCCCTGCCAGGCCCTGAGCGGCACGGCGTGCCTGCGGCCGCCGTTCACCCGGTAGATGAGCCTCTTGTGGCGGACGGCCTTGCGTGCGACGACGGAGACCTCCTGGTCCGCGCCGCGCGCGTACGACGTGGTGAACGCGGCCGGGGTAAAGTCCGCCGCGGTCAGGCCCAGCGACGAGGACGGCCTGTCGGGGTGCGCGGCGGTCTCGGCGACCGACAGCGCGAAGGGGATGTTCTTCGCGAACTCCTGCTGGATCAGGTGCTCGTCGTCCGGGAAGTTGAACACGGAGCGGCAGTCGGCCGCGTTCCACCGGTCGTTCGGGTCGGCGTTCGAGGCGGTCTGGCAGGTCGACATCTCGGGGGTGAACATCGACATGCCGTTGACGTTCGCCGCGTGGCCGTCCGCCTCGCCGTTGGTGGTGTACAGCTCCGAGGAGACCTGCGGGCGGTAGCCGGGGATCGCGGAGTCGTCCGGGCTGCCGGCCAGGGCCTGGTAGAGCACGTCGTCGGGCGTGGGCGTGGCCACCTGCCAGCCGACGCCGTAGAGCAGCAGTTCGGCGGCGGAGTGGTAGTTGATGCCGTAGGAGAAGCCGATGCGCTTCTGGAAGGCGTCGATCGCCCGGGTCTCGGGTTCGGAGCCGGGGCTCGCGCCGCGGTAGGTCTCGCTGGTGGGGTTCGGGGACGAACCCTCGTCGTCGTAGCCCCACTTGTAGGCGAAGTTGCGGTTGAGGTCGACGCCGTCGCCGGTGGAGATGACGCCGTCGCCGTTGACGTCCCGCAGGTTCTTGCGCCACAGGCGGGTGCCGGAGTCCTTGAAGGTGTAGTCGTAGCCGTCGGGGTTGGCCGAGATCACGAACCACAGCTCGGTGGAGTCGACGAGCCTCCTGACCCGCTTGTCCGTCCTGTAGTGGTCCAGGTAGTAGTGCATCAGCCGCCGGGTCATCTCGGGCGTGATCCACTCGCGCGCGTGCTGGTTGGACATGTAGAGCACGGAGGGCCTGGAGCCGTCCTTGGTCTTCTTCGCGTTCTTGGTCAGCTTCAGCGCGAGGATGTCCTGACCGCCCACGGTCCTGCCGATGGAGACGACCTTGGTGAGGCCGGGGTTGCGCTGCCCGGTGCGGACGATCTCCTCCTTCAGCCCGCCGCTTCCGCCGTACGGCCGGAACACGCCCTGGGCCGCCCCCTCGACCCGTGCCTCGGCCTTCGCCGACAGCGTGTGCTCGGTGAGGCCGACGCCCTGCTTGTCCAGCTTCCGGGCCTGCCGGCGGGTGAGGTAGACCTCGACCGGGGCGGTGCCCTTCTCCGGAACCTGCTCACCCAGTTCATGGCCGTCCTGTCCTGCCGCGAGCAGCAGAGGTACCTGCCGCGCGGTGACGTCGGCGCGGTAGACCCGGACCTCGTCGGGGTCGGAGGCCGGCGAACTTCCGTTCTGCGCCCGGGCGACGGGTGCGAGGCTCGCCCCGCCGATCAGGAGCGCGGCGACAGCGAGGATCGATCTCGCTCTGTGTCTCATGAACCCCCCTAGCAGTTGATCACCACAGCAGCGAACTGTTGCCAGGCTCATGACAGTTCATGATCGAGTCAAGAGCGCCTCAAGGACAGGGAAAAGCGGGTGCCGCCACCCAAGTGGGCGGCGGCACCCGCGTGTTGACCGGACGTCGGCCGGGATCAGCCGACGAGGTTGTCGGCCATCTCCTCGGTGATGCTGGACTCCGTGCCCGGGATGCCGAGGTCGGAGGCGCGCTTGTCGGCCATCGCCAGCAGCCGGCGGATACGGCCGGCGACCGCGTCCTTGGTCAGCGGCGGGTCGGCGAGCGCGCCCAGCTCCTCCAGCGAGGCCTGCTTGTGGTCCATGCGCAGCCGGCCGGCGGCCGCCAGGTGCTCGGGGACCTCGTCACCGAGGATCTCCAGGGCGCGCTGGACCCGGGCGCCCGCGGCGACGGCCGCACGCGCGGAGCGGCGGAGGTTGGCGTCGTCGAAGTTGGCGAGGCGGTTCGCCGTGGCCCGCACCTCGCGGCGCATCCGGCGCTCCTCCCAGGCCAGCACCGACTCGTGCGCGCCGAGGCGGGTGAGCAGGGCGCCGATCGCGTCGCCGTCGCGGACGACCACGCGGTCCACGCCGCGCACCTCGCGCGCCTTCGCGGCGATCGACAGCCTGCGGGCGGCGCCGACCAGCGCCAGAGCGGCCTCGGGGCCCGGGCAGGTCACCTCCAGGGAGGAGGAGCGGCCGGGCTCGGTGAGCGAGCCGTGGGCCAGGAAGGCACCGCGCCAGGCGGCCTCCGCGTCGCAGGTGGCCCCCGAGACCACCTGCGGGGGCAGACCGCGGATCGGGCGGCCCCGGCCGTCCACCAGGCCGGTCTGCCGGGCGAGCTGGTCGCCGCCGGCGACGACCCGGACGACGTAGCGCGAACCGCGGCGCAGTCCGCCCGGCGCCATCACGATCAGCTCCGAGCTGTGGCCGAAGATCTCCAGGATGTCCCGCTTCAGGCGCCGCGCCGCCATCGCGGTGTCCAGCTCCGCCTCGATCACGATGCGCCCGCTGACCAGGTGGAGGCCGCCGGCGAACCGCAGGATGGCGGAGACCTCCGCCTTTCTGCAGCAGGTCCGGGTGACGGGGAGCCGGGAGATCTCGTCCTTCACCGCTGCCGTCATCGCCATGGGCCGATCCTTCCATGCATCCGAAAAATACGGTCGTACGCGGCAGCCAGCAGCTCCGGATCGTGCCGCGGAGTTCCGTCCCTCCGGGCCACCGGCGCCAGCTCGACCGCGGCCCCGAGCCGCTTGGCGGCCTCGGTGAGCACCTCGCGGTCGGGAACGGCGGCCTCGTCGGCCAGCACCACGTCCAGGGCGAGTTTAGGGGCGTGTCGTCCCAAAACCTCCAAATGACGCTGCGGTGAGAAGCCTTCGGTTTCTCCGGGCTGCGGGGCGAGGTTCAGCGGGAGCACCCGGCGCGCCTTCGTCTCGGTCAGCGCGTCCAGGAGGTCCGGCACGAGCAGATGGGGGATGACGGAGGAGAACCAGGAGCCCGGGCCGAGGACCACCCAGTCGGCGTCCAGGACCGCCTCGACGGCCTCCGGGACGGCGGGCGGACCGTGCGGCACGAGGTGCACGGACTGCACCTCGCCGGGTGTCAGCGCCACGGTCGCCTGGCCGCGCACCAGGTCGACGTCCTCGGGCCGGTCCGGATCATGCCCCTTGACCAGGGCCTGGAGCTCCAGCGGCACGGCGGACATGGGCAGCACGCGTCCGTGCGCGCCCAGGAGCTTGCCGACCAGGTCGAGCGCCTGGACGTGGTCGCCGAGCTGCTCCCAGAGGGCGACGATCAGGAGGTTGCCGACCGCGTGCTCGTGCAGGTCGCCCTTGGACTGGAAGCGGTGCTGGATCACCCGGGCCCAGGTCTGGCCCCAGTCGTCGTCGCCGCACAGCGCCGCCAGCGCCTTGCGCAGGTCACCGGGCGGCAGCACGCCCAGCTCGTCGCGCAGGCGCCCGCTGGAGCCGCCGTCGTCGGCCACGGTGACGACGGCGGTGAGGTCGCCGGTGATCCGGCGCAGGGCGGCGAGCGAGGCGGACAGGCCCATGCCCCCGCCGAGGGCGACGACCTTGGGCTGGGTGCCCCGGCGGCGCGGCCGGGCGCCCCGGGCCTCGACCGGCCGGCCGGTGCGCGACGCGGGCACCGTGCGGCGCAGCCGGCCGAGCCGGCTCGGCCGCAGAGAACGTTCTGTCATTCGCGTCCCATGTCCCGGTGCACGACCACCGTCTCGACGCCCTCGGCCGCGAGGCGCGCGGCGAGCTTCTCCGACATGGCCACCGAGCGGTGCTTGCCGCCCGTACAGCCGATCGCGATGGTCACGTACCGCTTGCCCTCGCGGCGGTAGCCCGCCGCGATCAGCCGGAGCAGCTCGGCGTAGCGGTCGAGGAACTCCTTGGCGCCGGGCTGGTTGAAGACGTACGCGGACACCTCCTCGTTGAGACCGGTGAAGGGGCGCAGCTCCGGGACCCAGTGCGGGTTGGGCAGGAAGCGCATGTCCGCGACCAGGTCGGCGTCGACCGGCAGGCCGTACTTGAAGCCGAAGGACATGACCGTCGCCCGCAGCTCCGGCTCCTCCTCGCCGGCGAACTGGGCGTCCATCTTGGCGCGCAGCTCGTGCACGTTCAGGCTGGAGGTGTCGATCACCAGGTCGGCGTCGCCGCGCAGCTCGCGCAGCAGCTCGCGCTCGGCCGCGATGCCGTCGACGATGCGGCCGTCGCCCTGGAGCGGGTGCGGGCGGCGCACCGACTCGAAGCGGCGCACCAGGGCGTCGTCCGAGGACTCCAGGAAGACGATCCGCCGGGTGACGCCCCGCTGGTCGAGGTCGGCGAGGGACTCGCGGAGGTTGTCGAAGAAGCGGCGGCCGCGGACGTCGACCACGACCGCGATCCGCGCCACGTTGCCCTGCGAGCGGGCGCCGAGCTCGACCATGGTGGGGATCAGGGCGGGCGGCAGGTTGTCCACGACGAACCAGCCGAGGTCCTCCAGGCACTTGGCGGCCGTCGACCGGCCCGCTCCGGACATGCCCGAGATGATCACCAGTTCGGGGATGGCCGAGTCCGGCATCCCGGCCGGCTCGCTGGTCGCGCCCGTGCTCACCTGTACTCCGTCTCCGCCTTGGTCCTGTTGCTCGTCGTGCTTGTTCACATTCATGTCTCCTGCCCCCGTCGTTCGTCCGGGGCGCCCGTCGTGACGCGCTCCCCGCCGGAACCCATGGTGCCGGGTTCCTCCTCCATGATCTCTCCAGTCGCCGTGTTCACGGCGGGTGCGGCCGGTGCCGCCTGGGCCAGGGCCACGGCGATCGTCCCGGCCGTCTTGCGGCCGATGCCGGGCACCTCGCAGATCTGGTCGATGGTGGCGGATCGCAGTTTCCTCAACGAACCGAAGTGCTTGAGAAGTGCCTGCTTACGGGTGTCCCCGAGGCCGGGCACGTCGTCCAGGGGGCTCGAACGGAAGCGCTTGGCCCGCTTGGTGCGCTGGTAGGTGATCGCGAAGCGGTGCGCCTCGTCCCGGACCCGCTGGAGCAGGTAGAGGCCCTCGCTGGTGCGGGGCAGGACCACCGGGTCCTCCTCGTCCGGCAGCCAGACCTCCTCCAGGCGCTTGGCGAGGCCGCACACGGCGACGTCGTCGATGCCGAGCTCGTCGAGGGCCTTCTTCGCCGCCGCGACCTGCGGCCGGCCGCCGTCGACCACGACGAGCTGCGGCGGATAGGCGAACTTCTTGGGGCGGCCGTCCTCCTCGGTGAGCGCGTCCTCGCCGTCGGCCCACTCCCCCGTCCGCTCCTTCTCCGCGAGGTAGCGGCGGAAGCGGCGGTTGATCACCTCGTGCATCGAGCGGACGTCGTCCTGGCCCTCGAAGCCCTTGATCTGGAAGCGGCGGTACTCGCTCTTGCGCTGCAGGCCGTCCTCGAAGACGACCATGGAGGCCACGACGTCGTCGCCCTGGAGGTGCGAGATGTCGTAGCACTCGATCCTGAGGGGGGCGCTGTCCAGGTCGAGGGCCTCGGCGATCTCCTCCAGGGCGCGCGAGCGCGTGGTCAGGTCCGAGGCGCGCTTGGTCTTGTGCAGCACGAGCGCCTGCTGGGCGTTGCGCTCCACCGTCTCCATCAGGGCCTTCTTGTCGCCGCGCTGCGGGACGCGCAGCGAGACGCCCGCTCCGCGGCGCTCGGTGAGCCACTCCTGGACCGGCCCGGCCGGCTCGGGCAGGGCGGGGACGAGGACCTCCTTGGGGACGGAGTCCCCCTTCTCCTCGCCGTAGAGCTGCTGCAGGGCGTGCTCGACAAGGGCGCCGGTGGTGACGTCCTCGACCTTGTCGGTGACCCAGCCGCGCTGGCCGCGCACGCGGCCGCCGCGGACGTGGAAGATCTGGACGGCCGCCTCCAGCTCGTCCTCCGCGACCGCGATCAGGTCGGCGTCGGTCGCGTCGGCGAGCACCACCGCGCTCTTCTCCATGGCCTTCTTCAGGGCCTCGATGTCGTCGCGCAGCCGGGCCGCCCGCTCGTACTCCATCTCCTCGGCCGCCTCGGCCATCCGCTTCTCCAGGCGGCGGATGTAGGTGCCCGTGCGGCCGGCCATGAAGTCGCAGAACTCGTCGGCCAGTTCGCGGTGCTCCTCCTCCGAGACGCGGGCGACGCAGGGCGCGGAGCACTTGCCGATGTAGCCGAGCAGGCAGGGGCGGCCGGTGCGGGTGGCGTTCTTGAAGACGCCGGCCGAGCAGGTGCGCACCGGGAAGACGCGCAGGAGGAGGTCCACGGTGTCGCGGATGGCCCACGCGTGGCCGTACGGCCCGAAGTAGCGCACGCCCTTGCGCTTGTGGCCGCGCATCACCTGCACGCGCGGGAACTCCTCGTTCATCGTCACCGCGAGGTACGGGTAGCTCTTGTCGTCGCGGTACTTGACGTTGAACCGGGGGTCGAACTCCTTGATCCAGGAGTACTCCAGCTGAAGGGCCTCGACCTCCGTGGACACCACGGTCCACTCCACGGACGCGGCCGTGGTGACCATGGTGCGGGTGCGGGGATGGAGGTTCGTCAGATCCTGGAAGTAGTTCGCCAGGCGCTGGCGCAGGCTTTTTGCCTTTCCGACGTAGATCACCCTGCGGTGCTCGTCACGGAACCTGTACACCCCTGGGGTGTCCGGGATCTCACCCGGCCGGGGGCGGTAGCTGGAGGGATCGGCCATGTCACACACCCTACTGGCGGGGGCCGACAGTCGGCGGGCCTGTGGACGACGTCCGGGGCCTGTGGACGACGACGTCCGGGGCCCTGTGGACGATGTCCGGCGCGGCTCCGGCCGGGCCCGCACGCCGCATCCGCGCCGGGCCGCCGATCGTGTCTCGGCCAGGAGCACGTCGCTGTTGGGTTTCAGGTGTTGTCGGGACTAGGTCAACACGCTTCAATGCGGGGGAACTCGGGGCCGTGAAGGACGGCGTACGGATGTGAAGACGCCCCGGCGCCGACGGGGTGGTCCCGAGTACGAGCGCGAAACCCGGCCCGACCAGCCGTAGTGAGCATTCACAGAAAGGCCCCTGCATGCCGCACGCCACACAGCACGCGGACGTCGCCGCCGTCGCCACCGCGGAACTGGACTCGGCCCTGCGGGGCGGCCCCTTCCACGTGGCGCTGCGTGCCGCGATCGCCGCCCGCGGACTGCCGCTGCAGCGGGTGCAGCACCATCTGTCGCGCCACGGGGTCAAGGTCGGTGTCACCAGCCTGAGTTACTGGCAGCAGGGGGCCCGGCGCCCGCAGCGCCCCGAGTCCCTGCGGGCCGTGCGCGCGCTGGAGGAGATACTCCAGCTGCCGGAGGAGTCCCTGATACGGCTCCTCGCCGAGCCCGACGAGGGTACGTCCGTGCGCCGGCCCGCGGGCCGCTCCTACCGCTCCCTGGTGGAGGCGTCGGGCGTCCTGCAGCGGATGCTGGCCGAGCTGGGCTCGCCGCCCGACGGCGGGCTGCACACCCTGGGCCACCACGAACTGGTGCGGATCGGCCCGCGGCGTGAGCTGGCGGCGCGCGAGTCGCACCACATCGTGCGCGCCCACAAGGACGGCGTCGACCGCTTCCTGGCCGTCCACCACGGCGACCCGGGATGCGCGCCGGAGCGCATGGGCGTGCAGGCGCTGGAGAACTGCCGCACGGGACGCGTACGCGTGCACCAGGACACGGGCGTGCTCGTGGCCGAACTCCTCTTCGACACCCGGCTGCGGGCCGGCGACACCTTCCTGTTCCGCTACGGCATCGAGGACGGGACCGCCGGGGTGTCCCGCGAGTACGTCCGCGGCTTCGGGCCAGCCGGCGGGCAGTACGCGCTCCAGGTGCGCTTCGACGCGAGAGCCCTGCCCTCCCGCTGCCACCGTTTCGCCCAGCACTCCCCGGCGGCCCCGCGCAGCGGCCGCCAGGAACTGCGCCTGAGCGACCCCCATCACTCGGTCCACCTCGTCGAGCCCCGGGTGCGGACGGGGATCGTGGGGATCGGCTGGGACTGGGAGTGAGCCTCCGCCCCTGGCGGTCCGGGGCGCCCCGCGCCGGACGTAAACGTTTGCGCAAGCGTTTACGTCGGGCGCGGAATGGGATACGGTCCGGCCCGGAGGCCCGCGCCCACGGTGAGCGGCGCGGCCCGGGAAGGGGATACCGATGGCCACCATGGCCGACGTCGCTCGCAGCGCCGGGGTCTCCGTGGCGACCGTCTCGCACGTTCTCAACGACACCCGCCCGGTCCTCCCCCACACCCGCCAGGCGGTCCTCGACGCGATCGACCTGCTGGGCTACACCCCGAACACCCTTGCCCGCTCCCTGGTGACCTCGCGCACCCGGTCCATCGGGCTCGCGGTCTCGGCGATCAGCAACCCGTACTTCACGGAGATCCTGCAGGGCGTCGAGGCCGCCGCCCTGGCACAGGGGTACAGCCTGCTCATCGCCGATCCGCACGACGACCCGGTGCACGAGCGCAAGGTCGTCCAGCTGCTGCACGAGCGCCGGGTCGACGGCATGATCGTCGCGCCGTCCGCGGACCCCCGGGAACTCGTCGCCTATCTCGGCCGGCACGAGGTCCCCGCCGTCTTCCTCGACCGGCTGGTCGACATCCCGGCCGAGGGGGCGCGGACGAACGGCGCAACGAGCGAAGACACGCACGCCGAGGGCGCACCAGAGGGCGGCACACCCGCCGAAGACGCACACGCCGGCAGCGCACCGCACGGCCGCACTCCGGCCGAGGGCACAGGCGCCGGCACCACACCGCACGGCAGCACACCCGGCGAAGACGCACACGCCGGTACCACACCCCACAGCGGCACACCCGCCGAAGACACACACGCCGGCACCCGGCCACACGGCCGTACCCCAGCCGAAGACACACGCGCCGGCAGCGCACCGCACGGCCGTACTCCGGCCGAGGGCGGCGCGCTCGTCGGCGGTGCGGCGCGCTACGACCAGGTCTGTGCCGAGAGTGCCGAACCGACCGCCCGCCTCGTCGCGCACCTCGCCGAGCTGGGCCATCACCGGATCGGGCTGGTCGCCGGGCTGCCCGGCCTCAGCACCACCGGCGAGCGCATCGCCGGCTACCGCCAGGGCCTGGCCGGCTCCGGGCTCCCCTACCAGGAGCGCCTGGTGGCGCACGGCGACTCCGAGTCCACCGGCGCCGAACGCGCCACCGCGGAGCTCCTCTCCCTGACCGCCCCGCCCACCGCGCTGGTCACCGCCAACAACACGATGACCATCGGGGCCCTGCGTGCCCTGCGGAACCGCGGGCTGTCCGTGCCGCGCGACCTGGCCCTGTGCTGCTTCGACGACTTCGCCTGGGCGGATCTGTTCTCGCCCCGGCTCACCGCCGTCGCCCAGCCCAGCAAGGAGATCGGCGCCCTGGCGGTGCGGGTCCTGCTGGAGCGGCTCGCCTCGCCCGGCCGCCCCGTCCGCACCCTGCGGCTGCCCTGCACCTTCGTCCATCGCAGCTCGTGCGGGTGCCCCGAACCGCTCCCGCAGCCCGAGAAAGGAACCGCCCCGTGATCGTCGTCGCCGGTGAGGCCCTGATCGACCTGGTACCGCAGGGCACGGGTGCCCTCGCGGGTCTGACGCCGGCGCGTGGCGGCGGCCCG
This sequence comes from Streptomyces sp. NPDC101225, assembly GCF_044767585.1. Taxonomy (NCBI): domain Bacteria; kingdom Bacillati; phylum Actinomycetota; class Actinomycetes; order Kitasatosporales; family Streptomycetaceae; genus Streptomyces; species Streptomyces sp. NPDC101225. The sequence continues at coordinate 118,479 of NZ_JBIWOE010000020.1, read as the reverse complement.
TACAACACGGCCGTCGCGCTCGGCCGCCTCGGCTCCCCCACCGCCTTCTGCTCCCGCACCTCGCACGACGCCTTCGGCGAGGCGCTGCTCGACGGGCTGCGCGCGGCGGGCGTCGACGTCTCGGGCGTACAGCGCGGTGCGGAACCGACCACGCTCGCGGTGGCCACCATCGACGCGAACGGCTCGGCCTCCTACTCCTTCTACGTCGAGGGCACCGCCGACCGGCTGTTCTCCGCCGCGGCCGCGCTCCCGGCGGAGGCGCGCGCCGTGTCCTTCGGGACCTGCTCGCTCGTCCTGGAGCCCGGTGCGACCGCCTACGAGACGCTGATGCGCAAGGCCGCAGCCCAGGGCGTGCTCACCGCCCTCGACCCCAACATCCGGGCGGGCCTGATCCCCGACGCCGACGCCTACCGGGCCCGGTTCACGAGCTGGCTGCCCTCGGTGACGCTGCTCAAGCTCTCCGAGGAGGACGCCCTCTGGCTGGGTGGTTCCCCGCGCGAGTGGCTGGCCGCCGGGCCCGCGGCGGTCGTGATCACGCACGGCGGCGACGGGCTCTCCGTGGTCACCCGGGACGGTGCCGAGTACTCCGTGCCGGGCGAGAAGGTCGACGTCGTCGACACCATCGGTGCCGGTGACACCGTGAACGCGGCCCTGCTGCACGGTTTGTCCGAACGGGACGCGCTGTCCGCGGACGGTCTCGCCGCGCTCGGCGCCGACGGCTGGACCCGGCTGCTGGGGTTCGCGGCCCGGGCGGCCGCGATCACCTGCTCGCGCGCGGGCGCGGAGCCGCCGTACGCCGACGAAGTGGGCGCGGTTTAGGGGGCGGTTGCAGGGACGTGGTTCAGGGGCGCGGTTGCAGGGACTTCGCCCGCGTCACTGGCCCCGGTGCCTTGACTGGCGGCGCCCCACGGGGAGTTGTCCCGCGGGGCGCCGCCCGTCTCCGGCGGTGGTCAGGCCTTGCGTGCCCGCGTCGTCTTCTTCGCGGGAGCCGCCTTCTTCGTGGTCCCGGCCGCCTTCCCGGCGGCCGTGGTACCGGCGGTCCTGGCCGTCGCCGTCTTCTTCGGCGCCGACTTGGCCGCGACGGTCTTCCTGGCCGCCGGCTTGCGCGGGGCCTTCACCGAGGTCCCGTCGCTGATGCGGTCGGCGCCGAGGATCTCCCGCAGGAACTTGCCCGTGTGGCTCGCCGGGACCCCCGCGACCTCCTCCGGTGTGCCCTCGGCGACGACGAGTCCGCCGCCCGCGCCGCCCTCGGGGCCCATGTCGACGACCCAGTCGGCGGTCTTGATCACGTCGAGGTTGTGCTCGATGACGATGACGGTGTTGCCCTTGTCGACCAGGCCGGACAGCACCTTCAGCAGCTTGCTGATGTCCTCGAAGTGCAGACCGGTGGTCGGCTCGTCCAGGACGTAGACCGTGCGGCCGGTGGAGCGCTTCTGCAGCTCGCTGGCGAGCTTCACGCGCTGGGCCTCGCCGCCGGACAGGGTGGTCGCGGCCTGGCCGAGCCTGACGTAGCCGAGACCGACGTCGTTCAGCGTCTTGAGGTGGCGGTTGATCGCCGGGACGGCCTCGAAGAAGTCCATGGCCTCCTCGATCGGCATGTTCAGGACCTCGGAGATGGACTTGCCCTTGTAGTGGACCTCCAGGGTCTCCCGGTTGTACCGGGCGCCGTGGCAGACCTCGCACGGGACGTAGACGTCCGGGAGGAAGTTCATCTCGATCTTGATCGTGCCGTCGCCCGCGCAGTTCTCGCAGCGGCCGCCCTTGACGTTGAAGGAGAAGCGGCCGGGCAGGTAGCCGCGGACCTTCGCCTCCGTCGTCTCCGCGAACAGCTTGCGGATGTGGTCGAACACGCCGGTGTACGTCGCCGGGTTGGAACGCGGGGTGCGGCCGATCGGCGACTGGTCGACGTGCACGACCTTGTCGACGAGGTCGTCGCCGTCCACGCGTGTGTGCCGCCCGGGGACGCTGCGGGCGCCGTTGAGCTCGCGTGCCAGGTGGGTGTAGAGGATGTCGTTGACCAGCGTCGACTTGCCCGAACCGGACACGCCCGTGACCGCGGTGAACACGCCCAGCGGGAACGAGACGTCGATGTCCTGGAGGTTGTTCTCGCGGGCGCCGTGCACCGTGAGCAGCCGGGACGGGTCGTGCGGGCGCCGGATGCCGGGCAGCGGGATGGCCTTTCTGCCGGCCAGGTACTGGCCCGTCTGCGACTCGGTGTTGGCGAGCAGCTCCTTCAGGGAACCGCTGTGCACGACCTTGCCGCCGTGCTCACCGGCACCGGGGCCGATGTCGACGATCCAGTCGGCGACCTTGATGGTGTCCTCGTCGTGCTCGACGACGATGAGCGTGTTGCCCATGTCGCGCAGCCGGACCAGGGTCTCGATCAGCCGGTGGTTGTCGCGCTGGTGCAGGCCGATCGACGGCTCGTCGAGGACGTAGAGCACGCCGACGAGGCCGGAGCCGATCTGGGTGGCCAGGCGGATGCGCTGCGCCTCGCCGCCGGAGAGGGTGCCCGCGGCGCGGTTGAGCGAGAGGTAGTCCAGGCCGACGTCGACCAGGAACCGCAGCCGTTCGTTGACCTCCTTCAGCACGCGCTCGGCGATCTTCTTGTCACGCGCGCTCAGCTTCAGCTCGCCCAGGAAGTCCGCGCAGTCGCTGATGGACATCGCGGAGACCTCGGCGATCGACCTTCCCATGATCGTGACCGCGAGGACGATCGGCTTCAGGCGCGTGCCCTCACAGGTGGGACAGGGCACCTCGCGCATGTAGCCCTCGAAGCGCTCGCGGCTGGCGTCGCTCTCGGCCTCGCTGTGCCGGCGCTTCACGAACGGGACGGCGCCCTCGAAGGGCGTCGTGTACACGCGCTCGCGCCCGTACCGGTTGCGGTAGCGGACCTCGATCTGCGTCTTGTGGCCGTGCAGGAGCGCCTTCTTCGCCCGCTGCGGCAGGCCCGCGAAGGGGATGTCCGTCCGGAATCCCAGCGCGTCCGCGAGGGCACCGACGAGGCGGCCGAAGTAGTCCTTGGTGTGCCCGTGCGACCAGGGGTGGATGGCGCCCTCGTCGAGTGACTTGTCCTCGTCCGGGACGATCAGCTCCGGGTCGACCTCCATGCGCGTGCCGATGCCGGTGCAGTCCGGGCAGGCGCCGAAGGGGGAGTTGAAGGAGAAGGAGCGCGGCTCCAGCTCCTCGAAGGACAGGTCGTCGTACGGGCAGTAGAGGTGCTCCGAGTACATGCGCTCGCGCTCGGGGTCGTCCTCGGGGAGGTCGACGAAGTCGAGCACGACCATGCCGCCGGACAGGCCGAGCGCGGTCTCCACGGAGTCGGTGAGGCGGCGCTTGGCGGAGTCCTTCACCGTCAGGCGGTCGACGACCACCTCGATGGTGTGCTTCTCCTGCTTCTTCAGCGTGGGCGGGCTGGAGAGCTGGATCGTCTCGCCGTCCACCCGCGCGCGGGAGTAGCCCTTGGTCTGCAGATCGGAGAAGAGGTCGACGAACTCGCCCTTGCGCTCGCGCACCAGGGGCGACAGCACCTGGAAGCGGCTCCCCTCCGGCAGCTCCAGGACCCGGTCGACGATGGCCTGCGGCGACTGGCGCGAGATCGGGCGGCCGCACTCGGGGCAGTGCGGCTTGCCGATGCGCGCGAAGAGCAGGCGGAGGTAGTCGTAGACCTCGGTGATGGTGCCGACCGTCGAGCGCGGGTTGCGCGAGGTCGACTTCTGGTCGATGGAGACGGCCGGCGACAGACCCTCGATGAAGTCGACGTCGGGCTTGTCCATCTGGCCGAGGAACTGGCGGGCGTACGAGGAGAGCGACTCCACGTAGCGCCGCTGGCCCTCGGCGAAGATCGTGTCGAAGGCCAGGGAGGACTTGCCCGACCCGGACAGGCCCGTGAAGACGATGAGCGAGTCACGAGGCAGGTCGAGCGACACGTTCTTCAGGTTGTGCTCACGCGCGCCACGGACGATGAGACGGTCGGCCACAGCCGGTCCGCACCTTTCTTGAGAGAAGTGACAGGGGCAGGGCCCCGTGCTTCTTCAGACTAGGGGGAGCCACTGACAACGCCGGTCGGATTCCGCGATGCATAACAATCCGCGGCTCTCCAGCATGCCCGGCGCCACCGCCGACCATATAGCACGCGCATTCGATTTACGGCACTGCTTCACCACCTTCACCCAAAGGTGTGGCGGAGCTAGGGTCATGACCATGATTGATCACGGTCATGACCTGGCCTCCGTACGTGACGCGACCGACCGGCTGCTCACCGCAGCCGCCGCACTGGACAACGCGGCCGTGGCCGAGCCGTCACGGCTCCCGGGGTGGAGCCGCGGCCATGTCCTCGCCCACCTCGCCCGTAACGCGGACGCTCTGGTGAACGTCCTCGACGGCCGTCCCATGTACGTCTCCGGGCAGGCCCGGGACGCCGACATCGAGCGTGACGCCCCGCGCCCGCTGGACGTCCAGCTCACGGACGTGCGCGAGAGCGACGCGCGCTTCCGCAGGACGGCGGCCGTGCCCGCGGACTGGTCGCGCACGGTGGAGCTGCGCAACGGTGTCACCGACTCGGCGTCCAGGGTGCCGTTCCGGCGCTGGGTCGAGGTGGAGCTGCACCACGTCGACCTCGGCATCGGGTACGAGCTGGAGGATCTGCCGGCGGAGTTCACCGAGCGGGAGATCGACTTCCTGGCGCGGCGCTTCTCGGGGCACCCCGATGTGCCCGCCACGCGTCTGACGGACGGCACGCGCGCGTGGCGGACGGGCCGCGAGGCGACGGAGCCGGAGGTCACCGTGACGGGTCCGGGGCCCGAGCTGCTCGGCTGGCTCGCCGGGCGCCGCGACGGTTCCGGGCTCGCCGTGCGGGACGGCTCGCTCCCGGCGCTTCCCCCGTTGTGACCGCGCGGCCTGTGGCCGGGGACACGCGCGCGCTCCCCGGCGATAGGCTGACCGCCATGACGTACAGCGGACAGGTGACGGTCGGCGGCCCGGCGGACGTGCACGAGCTCAAGGACCTGATGATCACCAAGATCGCGGTCGGCCCGATGGACAACAACGCCTATCTGCTGCGCTGCCGGGCCACCGACGAGCAGTTGCTGATCGACGCGGCGAACGACGCGGACACCCTGCTCGGCATGATCGGCGACGACGGCATCGCCTCCGTCGTCACCACGCATCAGCACGGCGACCACTGGCAGGCCCTCGCCCGGGTCGTCTCGGCCACCGGCGCGCGCACCTTCGCCGGCCGCAAGGACGCCACCGGCATTCCGGTGCCGACCGACGTCCTCGTCGACGACGGCGACACCGTCCGGGTGGGGCGCGTGGAGCTCACCGCGCGCCATCTGGTCGGGCACACGCCGGGCTCGATCGCCCTCGTCTACGACGATCCGCACGGCCATCCCCACGCGTTCACCGGGGACTGCCTCTTCCCGGGCGGTGTCGGCAACACCCGGAAGGATCCGGAGGCGTTCGCCAGCCTCATCCACGACGTGGAGACGAAGATCTTCGGCACGCTGCCCGACGAGACCTGGGTCTACCCGGGCCACGGCAACGACACGACCCTGGGCGCGGAGCGGCCGCATCTGCCGGAGTGGCACGCGCGCGGGTGGTGAACGCGCGGGACTCCATCCGCAGGGGTGTGCGCACACAGCGCACGCGCCCCGTGTGAAGCGTTCACACGCGCCGGGGTCATGTGCGCGCTCCCGGCACACCGGGAGGAGCAGTCCACTGGAACCAGCCCCGCACAGGATGACGGCTCCTGCGCGGCATGGGCCGCCGGTCTTTCGATCCCCGCCCTCGACCGGCGGCCCCGGCGTTGCCCGAGCAGGGCAGCCGTAAGGGGCGCCCGCCCGGACGACGGGACTTACGCGTCCGCCTGTGCCGCCCCCGCCAGAGCGGCGACGCGCTCCACGCCGAACACGTACCCCTGCACCCCGCACCCGGCGATCACGCCGTCCGCGCGCAGTGAGACGTACGAGTGGTGCCGGAAGGACTCGCGCTGATGGATGTTGGAGATGTGCACCTCCAGCACCGGCATACCGTCACAGGTGTTGAGCGCGTCCAGGATCGCGACCGACGTGTGGGAGTAGGCGCCGGGGTTGATCACGATCCCGCAGTGGTTCAGCCGCGCCTCGTGGATCCAGTCGACGAGCTGCCCCTCGTGGTTGGACTGCCGGAGGTCCACCGTGCCGCCGTGCGCGGCCGCCGCCCTGGCGCACAGGGCCTCGACGTCGGCGAGGGTGTCCTTGCCGTAGATCTCCGGCTGTCGCTGGCCGAGCAGGTTCAGGTTGGGCCCGTTCAGAATCATGATCGGGGCGTTGGCCAGGGTGCGGGGCACGGTTCCTCCGGTCCTGTGGGTTGCGGCGATCCGTCGGGACCGCTGTCCGGACCCGGTTTATCACGGTGCATCCGCGCCACCGCGGCCCGTACCCTCCCGGCATGACGGCGATCTCGTACCCTCCCAAGCCCTCGCCCGGCGACCGTGTGGCCGTGGTCTCGCCCTCCGCGGGCCTGCCGGGACTTCTCCCGCGCCCGTACGAACTCGGGCTGGAGCGGCTGCGCACGGAGTACGGGCTCGAACCGGTCGAATACCCGGCGACGCGCCGGATGGGTTCGACGCCGCGGGAGCGGGCCGACGACATCCACGCCGCGTTCGCCGACCCGGACGTGAAGGCCGTCGTCGCGTCGATCGGCGGCGACGACCAGATCACCGTCCTGCCGTTGCTGGACCGGGAGTTGATCCGGTCCAACCCGAAGCCGTTCTTCGGCATGAGCGACAACACCAACCTGCTGCTGTACCTGCGCAACGCCGGGATCGTCGGCTTCCACGGCGCGACGGTGATGTGCGAGCTCGGCCGCCCGGGCGCCATGCACCCGCTGACCGCCGACTCCCTGCGGGCCGCGCTGTTCACCCCGGGCCCCTACGAACTGCGGCCCGCCGAGCGCTGGAACGACGTCAACGGCGACTGGACGGACCCCGCGACCTTCGACCGGGAACCGCCGTCCCGGCCGGGCGGCGGCTGGACCTGGGTGAACGCCGGCCGGGCGATCGAGGGCCGCTCCTGGGGCGGCAACCTGGAGATCCTGGGCTGGCTGCTGATGGCCGACCGGGAGATCGCGCGCGACCTGGCCGAGTACGACGGGGGTGTGCTGTTCCTGGAGACCTCGGAGGAACTGCCGAGCGCCGACGAGGTCTTCCGCACCCTCCGCAACATGGGCGAGCGCGGCCTGCTCCAGCGCTTCTCCGCCCTGCTGATGGGCCGTGCGCGGACCTGGTCCCTCCAGCGCCCCAGCAGCCCGGAGGAAGCGGCACACTACGCGGCCGGCCAGCGCGAGGCCGTCCTGCGGGCCCTGCGGACGTACGCCCCGGAGACCATGATCGTCTTCGACGTCGACCTCGGCCACACCGATCCGCAACTCGTCATCCCCTACGGCGGCTTCGTCCGCGTCGACGGCCCCGCCCGGCGCATCACCGTCACATACTGACGAGCCCCGATCACCTCCGCGCGCCCCCGTAACCGGCGATCACGCCGGGTGGTTGACGCAGGCATGCACGACGTACGCCCCGTGACCGGACCCTCCATGCTGCGGCTCGCGACCGCCTCGCTCGCCGGGACGGCCGTCGAGTTCTACGACTTCTTCGTCTACGGCACCGCCGCGGCCCTGGTGCTGGGGCCGCTGTTCTTCCCGGCGTTCTCGCCGGCGGCGGGGACGCTCGCCGCCTTCGCGACGTTCGGCGTGGGCTTCCTCGCGCGGCCGCTGGGCTCGGTGCTGTTCGGGCACATCGGGGACCGGCGCGGACGCAGGCCGGTCCTCGTCGGCTCGCTGCTGCTGACCGGCGCCTCCACGGTCGCCGTCGGCTGTGTGCCCTCGTACGGGTCGATCGGTGTGGCCGCTCCCCTGCTGCTTCTCGTGCTGCGTTTCCTCCAGGGTCTCGGGCTCGGCGGCGAGTGGGGCGGGGCGGTCCTCCTCACCGCCGAGCACGCGCCCGCCGAACGGCGCGCCCTCTGGTCGAGCTTCCCGCAGATCGGACCCGCCGCCGGGTTCCTGCTCGCCAACGGTGTGGTGCTGGGGCTGTCGGCCGCGTTGTCCGACGCCCAGTTCGCCGAGTGGGGCTGGCGCGTGCCCTTTTGGGCGGCCGGGGCACTGGCGACGGCCGGACTGTGGCTGCGGTCCTCGCTCACCGAGAGCCCCGGCTTCCTGGAGATCGGCGAGCACGCGCGCGTGCCGCTCGCGGAGGTCCTGCGCGAGCACTGGCGACGCGTCCTGCTGACGGCCGGCGCCCTCGCCATCGGCTACGCGATCTTCTACACCGTCACCACCTGGTCGCTCGCCTACGGGACCGAGCGGCTCGGGGTGAGCCGTACCGTCATGCTGACCTGCATCATGGCCGCCGTATGCGTGAAGGGTGCGCTCACACCCGTGTCCGCCCTGCTCGGGGACCGCTACGGGCGGCGGACGACGTGCCTGGCCGGCTGCTGTGCCGCCGTGCTGTGGATGTTCCCGACGGTCGCCCTTCTCGCGACGGGCGAACCGCTGCTGATGTTCACCGGCTTCCTGGGCGCGCTGATCGCCTTCATCACGATGTTCGGGGTGGTCGCCGCCTACCTGCCCGAGCTGTACGAGCCGCGGGTGCGCTGCACGGGAGCCGCTGTCGGCTACAACCTCGGCGGGGTGCTCGGGGGCGCGCTCACGCCGATCGCGGCGACGGCGCTCGCCGGGCAGGGCGGCCGGGTGCCGTGGGGCGTGGGGGCGTATCTGACGGGGATCGCGCTGCTGAGCCTGGGCTGCTTCGCCCTGCTGCCCGAGACGCGGCCGGTGCCGGCCGCCGTCCCGGAGGCGGTCACGGATTGATCGCCAGCTCCAGATAGGCGGCGAAGAGCACCAGATGGACCCCGCCCTGGAGCGGTGTGGCCCGGCCCGGCACCACGGTCAGCGAGGCCACCACCACGGTCAGCGCGAGCAGCACCATGTGTACGGAGCCGAGGCCGAGGACGAGCGGTCCGGAGAGCCAGATGGAGGCCAGGGCGACCGCGGGGATGGTCAGGCCGATGCTGGCCATGGCGGAGCCGAGGGCGAGGTTCAGGCTGGTCTGCACCCGGTCGCGGCGGGCGGAGCGCAGGGCGGCGATGGTCTCCGGGAGCAGCACCAGAAGGGCGATGACCACACCGACGACGGCTTGGTGCAGCCCGGCCGCCTCCACTGCGGACTCGATCGTGGGCGACACGCCCTTCGCCAGCCCGACCACGCCGATCAGCGCCAGGAGCAGCAGGCCGAGGCTGATCCGGGCGGCACGGGCGGAGGGTCCGTCGGCGTGGTCGTCCGCCGTGATCACCTCGCCCTGGCGGGTGATCGGCAGGAAGTAGTCGCGGTGCCGCACGGTCTGGGTCGCGACGAAGAGGCCGTAGAGGATCAGCGAGGAGAGCGCGGCGAAGGTGAGCTGGACCCCTGAGAACTCCGGGCCGGGCTTGCTCGTGGTGAACGTCGGCAGCACCAGGCTGAGCGTGGCCAGGGTGGCGACGGTCGCGAGGGCGGCGCCCGTGCCCTCGGGGTTGAAGACCGCCGTTCCGTGGCGCAGGGAGGCGGCGAGCAGGCAGATGCCGACGATGCCGTTGCACGTGATCATGACGGCGGCGAAGACGGTGTCCCGGGCCAGCGTCGAGCTCTTGCCGCCGCCGTCTGCCATGAGGGTGACGATCAGCGCGACCTCGATCACCGTGACGGCGACGGCCAGCACGAGGGAGCCGAAGGGCTCGCCGACGCGGTGGGCGACCACCTCGGCGTGGTGCACGGCGGCCAGCACGGCGCCGGCGAGAACCAGCGTCACCAGGACGACGACGGCACCGGGCAGATCGCGGCCCCAGGTGAAGACGAGGAGGACGATCGCCAGCACCGGGACACTCGACGTCCACTGTGTCGTGAGCGACCTCAGCCGAGCGATCATGAAGTGATCGTCGCAGAGGCGCCCGGGCCCCGCACTCCGGTCGGCCGGACCCGGCCCCGGGCCGGCCGCGGCCGGGACCCCGGCCGGTGTGCGGGGCCCGCGAACCTCACTTGATCTCGGTCGTCTCGAGCACGTCGCAGTCGGTGAAGGACGGCGGCCTGGTGCACAGCGCGGCCATGCGCTCCGCCATCTTCGTCGTCTCGGGGTCGTTGCTGTTGCGCATGGCCTCCTCGTAGGAGTCGAACTCGATCACGACGAGACAGCGGCCCGGCGTGTTGCGGTCACGCAGGACGAGACGGTGCGTCGGTCCGCCGCTGCGGCCGGCGAACTTCTTGTCCATCTCCTCGGACAGGGCGCGCATCTCGTCGAGCCGGTCGGTCTCGAAGTCCACGATCTGCACGAACTTCATGGGTGCGTCCACGGGTGCCTCCCCCGGCCTGGGCGCTCCCCGAGCGGAAGCGCCGTCCCCCCAACGAAGCACCGGGAGCGGTCGTCGGCAATTCGGAGCGCACCCCTCCCGGTGGTGGTTGTTTCTACGCCGGTCGTCGTCAGGTCCGGATGCTGTCCTTCGCAGCGCTTTCGCTCTCCGCCCGCGCCGCCTCGTCGGCCGCCTGCTTCCGGGACGCCCGCAGGCTGGTGATCGTGGTGACGATCAGGACGGAGCAGATGACGCCGAGGGAGACCGGTATGGAGATCTCCGGTACGTGCACCCCGGACTCGTGCAGGGCGTGCAGCACCAGCTTCACGCCGATGAAGCCCAGGATGATCGACAGGCCGTAGCTGAGGTGGACCAGCTTCCGCAGCAGGCCGCCGATGAGGAAGTACAGCTGCCGCAGACCCATCAGCGCGAAGGCGTTGGCGGTGAACACGATGTACGGGTCCTGGGTCAGGCCGAAGATCGCGGGGATCGAGTCGAGCGCGAAGAGCACGTCGGTGGTGCCGATGGCCAGCATCACGACCAGCATCGGGGTCATGACCCGCCGGCCGTTCTCCTGGATCCACAGCTTGGTGCCGTGGTAGCGGTCGGCCACGCCGAATCTGCGCTCGGCGGCCTTGAGCAGCTTGTTCTCCTCGAACTCCGCGTCCTCCTCGTCGGCCCGGGCCTCCTGGACGAGCTTCCAGGCGGTCCAGATCAGGAAGGCGCCGAAGAGGTAGAACACCCATGAGAAGCTCGCGAGGATCGCGGCGCCCGCGGCGATGAAGACCGCCCGCAGGACCAGGGCTATGAGGACGCCCACGAGCAGGACCCGCTGCTGGTACTGCGAGGGGACCGCGAACTTCGCCATGATCAGGACGAAGACGAAGAGGTTGTCGACGCTCAGCGACTTCTCGGTGATGAAGCCGGCGAAGAACTCGCCGCCGGCCTCGCCGCCGCCGAGGACGAGCAGGCCGAGGCCGAAGAGCCCGGCGAGGGCGATCCAGACGGCGGTCCAGATTCCGGCTTCCTTGATGGACACGTCGTGCGGCTTGCGGCCGATGAAGAAGTCGACGGCGATCAGGGCCGCCAGGCCCACGACGGTGAGGACCCACAGGGTCACGGAAACTTCCACTGCGCCTCCGGCGGTATGTAACGGCAAATGTCGGCGTCGTCGCTACCGGAGGTCTCTTCCACCCAGGCGCGGGCCCCGGGCCGGCGCCCCGGGATCCGGCTGATCCGTACTGACGGGTGCGCCGCAGCAGACAGGGAGTACTCCCCTCCGTGAGGAAAACAGTACCCCAATCACCAAGAAAAGGTAAAGCGATGAGCAAGAGAAGCATCAAATACCCTGCTCAGGGCTCTTTACCTGTACTTGGTGCGAGCAGTCGCGACCTGGGTGAGCACCTGCTGGAGCACCTGGCTGCCGGGCGGCACCAGCGGCGGCTCGTACGTCCAGGCGTGGCCGACCCACGGGTCGGCCAGATGATGGTCGGGCACCGGAGTGAGTCGCAGCAGCGAACGCCACAGCGGGTCGAGCAAAGGCCCGTAACCGGCGGCCTCCTCACGGTCCGCGACCAGCATCAGATGGACCCCGACGGCCGGGCCCTCGTCCGCGAGGTAACGCAGCTGGTTCACCGCACGGTCGTCGAATCCGTGCGGGAAGTCGTTGACGACCAGGAGCTGCTCGGCGGTGTCCAGGCCCGGCGGCAGCGAGTCGGCCGCCCCGCCGCGCACCGCCATCTGCACCAGGTCGACCCGCTGGGTGAGTCGCGTCAGGACGTCCGAAACGCCCGCCGCGCCCAGAGCGGGCGGCGCCGCGAGCACGCCGGTCCGCACCAGCGGCACGAGCGCCTGGGCCCCGGAGCCGGCCGGGTCGACCACGTGCACGGCGAACTCGCCCGCCGGATAGACCGCGAGCAGCCGGGCCGCCAGCGCCACGGCGGTCTCCATCGCGAGGTGCCGCAGCGCGTGGGCGTCCGGGCCCGCGTCGCCCAGATGGGCGGTGCGGCCGCCGTCGATCCACAGGCCGCGCTCCAGCGGCAGGCGGACCAGCATCGGGATGCGCAGCGACTCGCTCTCGGGCAGCCGGAGATCGCCCACGCGCACGGCCATGGGGATCTCCATCGGCACCCGGTAGCCGTGCCAGACGGGGTTGTCCCAGCGCGCGTACGCGGGCGGCAGCGCGGGCTCGACGACGTCCGACTCCGCGCCGAGCTGCGCGAGATCCCGGTCGAGCGCTTCCCTGGCCTGGTCGACCAGCCGCAGGTACTTGGCGCGGGCCGCCTCGCGCGCGGCGTCGCCCTGCCCGCCGATCCTGCTGCGGGGGTCGGAGAGGACCTGGTCCAGCTCCTTCTCCCTGCGCGACTCGGCGAAGTCGACGGCGCTGCGGTACGCGGCGGTGGTGCGGGCCAGGTCCTCGAACATGCCCCAGACCTGGTTGTACAGCCGCTCGTCCATGGACCAGCCGGTCGCGTCGCCTGCGACGGGCTGCGCGGGCTGCCCCGGCGGGCCCGCGGGCGCGGTCGGCGGGGGCGGCGGCGGTGCGGAGGTCTGCCGGCCCGGGTGGCTGTAGTCGACCGGGCCGCCGGTGGTGGGTGTGGCCGGCCGGGTGACCGCGGAGGGGTCGACCGGCCCGGTGGAGGGTTCCGGCCGGGTCCCCTGCGGTTCGTACGGGGACGAGGGCTGCGGGCCGGCCGGCCCGGGGGTGCCCTGGCGCGTGGGGCCGCCCTGGTCGGGGCCGAGCGCCGGTGCGGCGGTACGGCGTGTGCGGTCGCCGTCCGACGCCCGCTGCGGGGGCGCGGGGACCGAGCGCGCCTGGCCGTGGGCCACGGCGTCGTTGATGGTGCCCGCGAGCTGGTGTGCCTCGGACAGGCCCTGGTCGGTGAGGAGTTCGGCGAGGCCGCCGGCGTATCCCTGGCCCACGGCGCGGACCTTCCAGGCGCCCTGACGGCGGTAGAGCTCCAGGGCGACGACGGCCGACTCGGCGTCGAGACCGGTGATCGTGTAGCTGGCGACCTCGGCGCCGTCGAGACCGGTGACCGCGACGAAGGGGGCGGCCACCGCGCCGAAGCGGACCGGGCCGCCGGAGCCCGCGGGCAGGGCGAGCAGCACGTTGACGCGGTGGACGGCCTCCGGCATGACGTCCAGATCCACCGCGAGACGGTGGTCGGCGGCCGCCTGCTTGGAGACCTCCAGCCCCGGCAGGGTGGGCGCGCCGGGGTGGGCCACCCATGCGGCGTCGCGCGCCCTGCCGTCCGCGTCGCCGAGCGTGGCCGAGGCGACGATCGGGGTGCCGGCCGAGATCCGGATCTCGAGACGGGCCCGGGAGAGCGGGTGGTTCTGTCCCCGCACCAGCTCGGCCGTCATCGCGCTCGTCCCCCTGTGTCGCTGATGTGTGGTGTCGTGAGCGCCGGGGCCCGTCGCGCGGACGGGCCCCGGCGCAACAGGCCCTAGAGGTGCGGCAGGATCGTCGGCATCAGGTCCTGGAAGGTGCGGCCGTTGGCCGGGGTGCCGAGGGCCGTCATCGTCCAGCCGGAGCCCGAGCGGTGCACCTTGGCCATGATCTGGGCGGTGTAGGCGCCGCCGCCCGCCAGCGTGTAGCGGGCCAGCTCCTGGCCGTTGGTCTCGTCGACCAGGCGGCAGAACGCGTTCTGCACCTCCTGGAACGTCTGGCCCGTGAAGGAGTTCACGGTGAAGACGATCTGGTCGATGTGGACCGGGACACGCGCGAGGTCGACGAGGATCGCCTCGTCGTCGCCGCCCTGTCCGGCACCGCCGACGAGGTTGTCACCGGTGTGGCGCACGGAGCCGTCGTCGCTCACCAGATGACGGAAGAAGACGACGTCGACCGGCTGCTTGTCCGCGAACAGCACGGCGGAGGCGTCCAGGTCGATCTCCCGGGTGCGCGAGCCGAACAGGCCGCGCCGGGGAGCCGCCTGCCAGCCGAGACCCATGCGCACCGCGGTCAGGCTGCCCCCGTCGTTCTTCTGCAGACTGATGGCCTGACCCTTTGTCATGTTGACGGTCACGCGCTGATTCCCCTTTCGAGCTGTCCCCTGTTGCCGCGATACCGCGGTTGTCGAGAACCCTACGCAGGGCCACCGACAGTGACGAACCCCGACCCGTGCTTTGTGTCGGTCTTGCAACACAGCAGACACGGGGCGGAGTCCTGTGGTCGGCGGGCGGTCAGGCCAGGCCCGCCTCCCGCATCTGGCGCAGTTCCTTCTTCATCTCCGAGATCTCGTCACGCAGCCGGGCCGCGATCTCGAACTGGAGGTCGGCGGCGGCGGCACGCATCCGCGCCGTCATCTCCTCGATCTGGTCGGCGAGTTCCGCCGCGGGACGGTCGGTCGGGACCGGCTCCTCGGCCTTGCCCTTGGCGCCCCTGGCGCCGCCGACCGCCTTGCCGCGGAGGGCGGGTACGGGTGCCTTGGCGCCCTTGCCGTCCTTGGACTTGCGGTAGCCGGAGCCGAGCAGCTGCTCGGTGTCGACGTCCTCGCGGGCGATCTGGGCGACGATGTCGTTGATCTTCTTGCGGAGCGGCTGGGGGTCGATGCCCCGCTCGGTGTTGTAGGCGACCTGCTTCTCCCGGCGGCGGTTGGTCTCGTCGATGGCCTTCTCCATCGCCGGGGTGATCTTGTCGGCGTACATGTGGACCTGGCCGGAGACGTTGCGCGCGGCGCGGCCGATGGTCTGGATCAGGGACGTGCCGGAGCGCAGGAAGCCCTCCTTGTCGGCGTCCAGGATCGCCACGAGGGACACCTCGGGCAGGTCGAGGCCCTCACGCAGCAGGTTGATGCCGACCAGGACGTCGAACTCGCCGGAGCGCAGCTCCCGCAGCAGCTCGACGCGGCGCAGGGTGTCGACGTCGCTGTGCAGGTAGCGCACCTGGATGCCGAGCTCCAGGAAGTAGTCGGTGAGGTCCTCGGCCATCTTCTTGGTGAGCGTGGTGACCAGGACGCGCTCGTCCTTCTCGGTGCGCGTGCGGATCTCGTGCACCAGGTCGTCGATCTGGCCCTCGGTGGGCTTGACGACGACCTCGGGGTCGACGAGGCCGGTGGGCCGGATGATCTGCTCGACGACGCCGTCCGCGCGGGAGAGCTCGTACTTGCCGGGGGTCGCCGACAGGTAGACCGTCTGCCCGATGCGCTCCTGGAACTCCTCCCACTTCAGCGGGCGGTTGTCGAGGGCGGAGGGCAGGCGGAATCCGTGGTCGACGAGAGTGCGCTTGCGGGAGGCGTCGCCCTCGTACATGGCGCCGATCTGCGGGACCGTGTTGTGCGACTCGTCGATGACGAGCAGGAAGTCGTCCGGGAAGTAGTCGAGCAGGGTGTTCGGCGGGGAGCCGGGCAGGCGGCCGTCGAAGTGCATGGAGTAGTTCTCCACGCCGGAGCAGGAGCCGATCTGGCGGAGCATCTCCAGGTCGTACGTCGTCCGCATCCGCAGGCGCTGCGCCTCCAGGAGCTTGCCCTGCTTCTCCAGCTCTGCCAGGCGCTCGCCGAGTTCCTTCTCGATGTCGTTGACCGCCCGCTCCATGCGCTCGGGTCCCGCGACGTAGTGGGAGGCCGGGAAGACGTACAGGTGCTGGTCGTCGCTGATGATCTCGCCGGTGAGCGGATGCAGGGTGGACAGGGCCTCGATCTCGTCGCCGAACATCTCGATGCGGACGGCCAGCTCCTCGTAGACCGGGAAGATCTCGATGGTGTCGCCGCGGACGCGGAAGGTGCCCCGGGTGAACGCCAGGTCGTTGCGCGTGTACTGGATGTCGACGAAGCGGCGCAGCAGCTGGTCCCGGTCCACCTCGTCGCCGACCCTGAGCGGGACCATGCGGTCGACGTACTCCTGCGGGGTGCCGAGGCCGTAGATGCAGGACACCGAGGCGACCACGACGACGTCGCGGCGGGTGAGCAGCGAGTTGGTCGCGGAGTGGCGCAGCCGCTCGACCTCCTCGTTGATCGAGGAGTCCTTCTCGATGTAGGTGTCCGACTGCGGGACGTAGGCCTCGGGCTGGTAGTAGTCGTAGTACGAGACGAAGTACTCGACCGCGTTGTTGGGCAGGAGCTCGCGGAACTCGTTCGCCAGCTGGGCGGCCAGGGTCTTGTTCGGCGCCATCACGAGTGTGGGGCGCTGGAGCTTCTCGATCATCCACGCGGTGGTGGCGGACTTGCCGGTGCCGGTCGCGCCGAGCAGCACCACGTCCTTCTCGCCCGCCTGGATGCGCCGGGCGAGGTCGGCGATGGCCTGAGGCTGGTCGCCGCTGGGCTGGTAGGGGCTGACGACCTCGAAGGGCGCCACCGTGCGTTCGATGTTGGAAACGGGCCGCATGGAACCAACCGTACGACCCGGCACTGACAACGCGGTCCGGTCAGCGGCTCTGCGGGGTGCGGGAGCGGCGTCGGCCCGAGAGCCGGACCGGGCGCGGCGGCGCGTGGTGGGGCTGGTGGCGGACCTCCGGATGGGCCGGGACGCCCGGCTTGTTCTGGACCGGCGTCACGACCGGCCGGCCCGCGACCATCATCGGGTCGAACATCACGACCACACCGGCGAGAACCAGGAACGCGAGCGGGCCGATCAGCATGGGCCACAGCATTTCGGCGGGCGAGGCGCCCCCGACGGGGGCGCCCGTGTGGTGGAGGTGGACGCTGAGGGCCGCCATGCCCGTGTAGTGCATGCCGCTGACGGCCAGTCCCATGACCAGGCTCGCGCCCACGCTCCACGCGAACCCTCTGACCTGCCCGGCAGCCCACAGGGCGGCCGTCGCGGCGACCATGGCGATGACGACCGAGGCGGCGACGGTCAGGGTGTTGTACTCCAGCGTTCCGTTCAGGCGTATTCCGGCCATGCCCAGGTAGTGCATCGAGGCGACGCCCAGGCCGGTGATCGTGCCGCCGGTGAACAGGGCCGCTCCCCTGGCGCCGCGGTAGCCGACGATGAAGATCCCGACGCCCACCATCACGATGGCGACGCCGAGGCTGGCGAACGTCAGCGCCTTGTCGTAGTGGATCGGCGTCTCCTTGACCGTGAAGCCCATCATGGCCACGAAGTGCATGGTCCATATGCCGGAGCCGATGGCCACCGCGCCGAGCGCGAGCCAGCCGGGGCGCCAGGACTGCGCCACGAGCATGGGTCTGGTGGTGCAGCGCAGGCCGAGGGCGCCACCGAGGCAGGCCATGAGATAGGCCACCACCGGTGTGACGAGTCCGTAGGTGAATCCGTCGACCGTGCCTCGCATGCGCGGCTGCCCTTCCGCCCTCTTCGTCCCGTGAATCCCTGAAATGCGCCCCCTCCCAGGACCGCAGGAGCGGTCAGGGTTGAGGCAGAGAGTATGGCCCCCACCGGAATGGTCGAACGATATTCCGGCAAAGAAACACGTCGTTGACCCAGTTGTGCGGCACCGGTGAGCGGACCTGGGCAACACCGTTCGATGTGTGGCCATTCCGTACTCCGGCACCGTTCGCGCTCTGCTGTCACAGTTGATCTGTCCGTGATGGACCGACGTGAGGGGTACGCATGTACGCGCGCGCTGTCGCCGCCGTCACCACCGCTCTCCTGGGGACGGCCGCCCTGCTGGTGCCCGGTTCCGGCGCCAGGGCAGGTTCCCCCGCGACGGTTTCCCACGCCCGGGCGGGCGCCGTCGCCGCGCGGCCGGTGGTCGTCGGCCACCGGGGGGCCTCCGCCCAGGCGCCCGAGAACACGCTGGCCGCCATCGACAGGGCGGCCGAGCTGGGCGTCTCCTGGGTCGAGAACGACGTGCAGCGGACCAGGGACGGCGAGCTCGTGGTCATCCACGACGACAGCCTGGTGCGGACGACGAATGTGAAGGACGTCTTCCCCCACCGGGCGCCCTGGAAGGTGAAGGACTTCACCGCGGCGGAGATCGCGCGCCTGGACGCGGGCAGCTGGTTCGCGCCCCGGTTCGCGGGCACGCGCGTGCCGACGCTGACGCGGTACATGCGCCGTGTCGGGCACAACCACCAGAAGCTGCTGCTGGAGATCAAGAACCCCGAGCTGTACCCGGGCATCGAGCGGCAGATCCTGAAGGTCCTCGGCGACGAGGGCTGGCTCGACCGGCAGCACCTGGCGGGCCGGCTGGTCGTGCAGAGCTTCGGCGCGGACAGCCTGCGGATCGTGCACGGCCTCGCGCCCGCCGTCAGGACGGCCCTCCTCGGCGCGCCGCACGTCGCGGACCTGCCCGCGTACGCGGGCTTCTGCGACGGGATCAATCCGTCCCACGGTTCGATCTCCAGGGACTACGTCGCCGCCGTGCACGCGGTCGCGGGGCCGCACGGCAGGCCGCTCACCGTCTTCGCCTGGACCGTCGACGACGCGGACACCGCCCGCCAGGCCGCCGGCTACGGCGTCGACGGCGTCATCAGCGACAAGCCGGACGTGGTCCGGACCGCGCTGCGGGCCCCCTGACGCCCGCTCCGCCGGGCGTTGTCGGTGGCGGGTCGTACGGTGGGCGCATGGACAGCGATGGGCAGTACGAGCAGCAGGTCGTGTGGGCCGTGGTCGGTACCGGGATCGGTCCGCTGCTGCTGGCCGCGACCCGGGAGGGCCTGGTCAACGTCGTCTTCCACGCCACCGACGCGGTGCGCGACAAGGCGCTCGCCCGGCTCGCGTCCCGGCTGGGCGCGGAGCCCGTCGAGGCTCCCGGCTCCCCGCTGCTGGCCGAGGCGATACGGCAGGTCGGATCGTACTTCAGCGGCCGGCGGCAGGCCTTCGAGCTGCCGCTGGACTGGTCGCTGACCTCCGGCTTCAACCGGCAGGTGCTGCGGGAACTGGCCGCCGGCGTCCCGTACGGCGCGGTCGTCGGCTACGGCGATCTGGCCGGCCGGGTGGGGCAGCCGGGCGCCGCCCAGGCGGTCGGGACGGCGATGGGGTCCAATCCGCTGCCGGTCGTGGTGCCCTGCCACCGGGTGGTGGAGAGCGACGGGGGCATCGGCGGCTTCGGGGGCGGGCTGGAGACGAAGCGCAAGCTGCTCGCTCTGGAGGGCGTGCTGCCCGAGCCTCTCTTCTGAGGGGTGCGAGAAGGGTGGTCGTCCGGCGAAGGCGGTAGCAGACTCCGCCATGCGCACAGCCACTGGCATCCGAGGAGTCGGAGCCGAAGGGACGGCGATCACGCATGACCGGAAACAGGGCAGTCGCTTATCTCAAGCCGGGCACGGTGGAAGTCAGGACCATCGATCACCCCACGCTTGAACTCCAGGACGGGCCGGGGGTGGCGCCGCAGAATGTCGGCCGGAAGTGCCGGCACGGTGTGATCCTCAAAGTGCTCGCCAGCAACATCTGCGGAAGTGACCAGCACATGGTGCGCGGCCGGACGACCGCACCCGAGGGGCTGGTCCTCGGACACGAGATCACCGGAGAGGTCGTCGAGAGGGGGCCCGACGTCGAGTTCGTCGAAGTCGGCGACATCGTCTCCGTACCGTTCAACATCGCCTGCGGGCGGTGCCGCAACTGCAAGGAACGCGCGACCGGCATCTGCCTGAACGTCAACCCGGCCCGCCCCGGCGCGGCCTACGGGTACGTCGACATGGGCGGCTGGGTCGGCGGCCAGGCCGAGTACGCGATGATCCCGTACGCGGACTTCAACGTGCTGAAGTTCCCGGACCGGGACGAGGCGCGCGAGAAGCTGCTCGACCTGACGATGCTGTCGGACATCTTCCCGACCGGCTTCCACGGCGTGGTGAGCTCGGGCGCCGGTGTCGGGTCCACGGTGTACGTCGCCGGGGCGGGCCCGGTCGGTCTCGCCGCCGCGGCGTCGGCGCAGCTGCTGGGCGCCGCCGTGGTCGTCGTCGGCGACCTGAACCCCGAACGCCTCGCCCAGGCGCGGAGCTTCGGGTGCGAGACCGTCGACGTCTCGCAGGGCAGCGTCGAGGACCAGCTGGTGCAGATCCTCGGGGTCCCCGAGGTGGACGCGGCGGTCGACGCGGTCGGCTTCGAGGCGCGGGCGCACGGCAAGGACGCCCCGGAGGCACCGGCGACGGTGCTCAACTCCCTGATGGGCGTCACGCGCGCGGGCGGCGCCCTGGGCATCCCCGGCCTGTACGTCACGGACGACCCCGGCGGGGTCGACCAGGACGCCAAGTCCGGGACGCTCAAGGTCCGGCTCGGCCTGGGCTGGGCCAAGAGCCACCACTTCACGACGGGACAGTGCCCGGTGATGAAGTACCACCGGGGCCTGATGATGGCGATCCTGCACGAGCGCGTGCACATCGCCAAGGCGGTCAACGCGACCGTCATCGGCCTGGACGACGCACCGCGCGGCTACGCCGAGTTCGACCAGGGCGCCAGCCGCAAGTACGTGCTCGATCCGCACGGCGCGCTGAGCGGCGTGCGCCCCGTCTGAGCCGGGGAACCGGAGGAACGAGGCAGAGCGGAGACGGGGACCGTGGGTGCCCGCGGATACGCGCGCGGGCACCCACGGTCCGGCCGTGCGGCGACAGCTCTCAGTCGTAGTGCCGGGCCTCGAAGACGTTTCCGTCCGGGTCGCGGAAGTAGAAGCTGCGCCGGGCCTTCCCGCGGGCGCCGTAGGAGTCGTAGGAGAAGCCGGAGACGGGGACGGCGTGTTCCCCGAGGCGGCCGTGCAGGGCGTCGAACTCCGCGCCGGGCAGGGCCAGGCAGACGTGGTTGACCGGGTGGCCCGCGCTCTCGGCGGCACCGGGGACCATCGTCATGCCCGGTGCCATGGAGTGCGGCATGAGGTCGATGATGGTCTCGTCGTTGATCCGGACCGAGGGGAAGGACACCTCCCCCGCGGAGAACTCGGTGAGCCTCAGCGACCGCAGGCCGACCGCCTTCTCGTAGAAGTCGGCCGAGGCGACCGGGTCGCGCACCCACAGGACGACATGGTCGAGGCGCGTCGTGTTGTCGGTCATGTTCTTCAGGCTGATGTGATCTCCCGCGGGCCGCAAGGGGCCGGCCGGAGGGACGGCCGCCGCTCCGGCCGGTGCTACGGCTTGCGGCCCCATGCCGAGATCATCGGGGCCGTCGCGAGGTCCATCCCGCCGGCCGCGACGTTCGCCAGGTGGCGGTCGATGTCCTCGTCCGTGGCGATGCCCGCGGTGACGAGCCGGCCGCGGATCTGGCGGACGGTGGCCGATTCCAGGGCGGCGCAGGCCGGCGAGGCGAGCGGGAAGTACACGTCGGCCCGTACGTCGGTCATCCCGGCCTCGCGCAGCAGGCGCGGCAGGCGACGGCCGTAGGAGAGGTCGGCGCCCCGGCCGGCGAGCAGCCGGCGGAAGCCGCGGCGCAGGCGGTTGGCGAGTTCCTGCTCGGGGCCGTGCTCGTCGGGGCAGGTCAGGGGCTGCAGGGCGGGGTCGGCGTCCTCGACGAGGAGCACGCCGCCGGGGCGCAGGGCGTCGATCATCGACCGCAAGGCCCGCTCCCGGTCGGGTACATGAACGAGGACCAGACGGGCGTGCACCAGGTCGAAGCCCTCACCAGGGGGTTCCTCGGCGGCCACGTCGTGGACGCGCACGCTCACCGGCGGGCGGGCGACCGCGGTGAGCAGCGAGGTGTCGATGTCGGTGGCGACGACCTCCCCGCCCGGACCCACCTTCCCGGCCAGCCAGGACACCACGGAGGTGCCGCCGGCGCCGACCTCCCAGCAGCGCCGGCCGGAGCCGATGCCGAGCCCTTCCAGATGCCGGAAGGTCGTGGGGTCGAAGAGGGCGGTGAAGGCGTCGAAGCGCTCCTGCGCCTCGGTCTGCCGGTTGTCGAGGAGGTATCCGTCGGCATCGCTCATGCCGTGATCATCCCAGTCGGGGGCGTGCCGTGAGCCGCCGGGAATCCTTCGTCCACAGGCGGGAACAAGACGGAATGCCCTGTTCCCACAGCCTCATCCGCCCTGTGCGCGGAACTGGCACACTGGCTGGCCACGGCACAACCAGGCGATTCGTCCGGGCAGGGCGGACCGCCGACCGAGTTTCGGCCCCGGAGATCCACCCGAGGAGATCGAGATGTCCATGGCAGGGAATCTGCGGAAGGTCACGCACCTGGGCAAGGTGGGTCACCTCCGCAGGGTGGCACGGCTGGCCCGGCGGCGCCCCCGCGTCGACCTGAGCCACCCGTCCCGTTCCCCGCTGGGTTCCTCGGTGGTGAACTGCGTGACGTACCGGGACGGTGTGCGCGGGCCGGCCGGCGGCGACCTGGTCGACGCCGTGAAGCGCGTGCGGAGGAACGGCGACGGGTTCGTGTGGCTGGGTCTGCACGAACCGACGGACCAGGAGTTCGCGGGCATCGCGGAACTCTTCGACCTGCATCCGCTGGCGGTGGAGGACGCGGTCGAGGCCCATCAGCGCCCCAAGCTGGAGCGCTACGGCGAGACGCTGTTCGCGGTGTTCAAGACCGTCTGCTACGTCGAGCACGAGGAGCTGACCTCCACGAGCGAGGTGGTGAACACCGGCGAGATCATGGTGTTCACCGGCGAGGACTTCGTGATCACGGTCCGGCACGGCAGGCACGGCTCGCTGGGCCCGCTGCGCGAGGAGCTGGAGTCGGACCGGCAGCAGCTCGCGAAGGGGCCGGCGGCGGTGCTGCACGCGGTCGCCGACCATGTGGTGGACGACTATCTGCAGGTGACCGACGCGGTCCAGGCGGACATCGACCAGGTCGAGATGGACGTGTTCGCGGAGAACGGCGCGCGGGCCGATCCGGGCCGGATCTACCAGCTGAAGCGGGAGCTGCTGGAGCTGAAGCGGGCCGTCGTCCCCCTCGGCCGTCCGGTCGAGGAGCTCGCCACCCGGCCGATCCGGGTGGTGAGCCCGGAGATACAGACGTACTTCCGGGACGTCCTCGACCATCTGATGCGGGCCAGGGACCAGATCGCCGCCTTCGACGAACTGCTCAACTCGATCCTGCAGGCGCACCTCGCGCAGGTCACGGTCGCGCAGAACGAGGACATGCGGAAGATCACGGCCTGGGCCGCGGTGATCGCCGTGCCCACGATGGTGTGCGGTGTCTACGGCATGAACTTCGATCACATGCCGGAGCTGCACTGGACGTTCGGCTACCCCCTCGTCCTCGGCGTCATATCCATCGCGTGCCTGGCGCTCCACCGCGGCTTCAGACGCAACGGCTGGTTGTGAGGGGACCCGGCGGGCCGCCCCGGCGGACCCGTCCCGGCGGGCCGGTCGCCTCAGCCCGTCGTCGTCCTGGCGTAGACGCTGTGCGCGAAGTCGGCGATCTGGTCCTCCGTCAGATGCTGGGCCAGGTCGGCCTCGCTGATCATGCCGACCAGCCGCTTGTTCTCGATGACCGGGAGCCGGCGGATCTGGTGGTCCTGCATCTCCCGGAGCACGTCGCCGACGTCGGCGCCCGAGTCGATCCAGCGCGGGGTGCCGTGGGCCATCTCGCCGGCGGTGATCCTGGCGGGGTCGTGGCCCATGGCCACACAGCCGACGACGATGTCGCGGTCGGTGAGGATGCCGCACAGCCGCTCGTTCTCGTCGCTGATGGGCAGGGCCCCGACGTTCAGCTCGCGCATCAGCTGGGCCGCGCGGTCCAGCGTCTCGTGGGCGGGGATCCACTGGGCACCACGGTGCATGATGTCTCCGGCAGTGGTCATGGAGTACCTCCCGATGCCGGACGGCCGGCGCGGCACAGGACGCACCGCTAGTCCCGGCGCCCCTCATTCTCCTGGCGCGGCCCGCCCGATGCACCCGGAACTCCGCGGTAACAGACGTCCGGCACGACGAGACCGGTTCATGCGGAGAGGCCGCCCGAGCCGGCAGGCCGCCCCGGACCGGCTACCCGTCGCTCGGCGCGCGGACAGGGCGTCGGAACGTGACCGGCCCGTTCGAGGAGGTCGTCCTGGAGCCCGGCACACCTACATGCGCGTACATGTGGAAGCGGTGTGCCGTCAGGCTCTCCACGCCGGGTGCCGCGGATCGTCCGCCCGCACCAGCACGTCGGCCGAGCCCGCCGGATCGGTCTCGTCGGTGTACCGCTCGAAGGCCGGCAGCGTCCAGTGGTCGGCCTCGGGGGTGCGGCGCCGCAGCGCGCCGGGTGAGAGCAGGACGTGGACGGTCAGGTCGAAGG
Source organism: Streptomyces sp. NPDC101225 (assembly GCF_044767585.1). Classification (NCBI taxonomy): domain Bacteria; kingdom Bacillati; phylum Actinomycetota; class Actinomycetes; order Kitasatosporales; family Streptomycetaceae; genus Streptomyces; species Streptomyces sp. NPDC101225. The sequence continues at coordinate 94,084 of NZ_JBIWOE010000020.1, read as the reverse complement.
GGAACCAGTGCCGCAGCAGGAGGGGACCGTGCAGCAACAGCAGCCCACCGGGCGGGAGTCGGACGTAGGGACTGCGGGTGGCGCGGTCGGTGACCGGGTCCCACAGGTCGGGCAGGACGCGTCCGTCGCCGCCGGGTTCGAGGGGGCCGAAGACCTCGCGCCACAGGGCGCCGGTGTCCAGCCGGCCGTCGTAGTAGGCGTCGACGTCCTGGCGGCCGTACTCGAGGCGCACGGAGGCGGGCCGCAGGAACCCCTCCGCGCCCACGGTCAGCGAGGGGCGACCGCGCACACGCAGGGCCTCGGCGACCCGCTCGGCGAGGTCTCCGGGGCGCGCCGCCGGGGCTCCGTCGAAGGCGACGCGGGTCCAGGGCCCGCCGTCGGCCGGCTCGACGTCGAGCAGTCGCTCGGCGAGGAGGTCGCCGAGCCGGTCCCAGGTGATCGCTTCGAGTCGCACACGGCCATCATGCGCCGGCCCGGCCCCGGGCTGCGCACGGGCCCGGATCCGCGGTGGTCCGAGTCCCGTCGGGGGAATGAGACACGTATGGCACGTCTGGCAACTCCCCCGTTCCGCACCGGGCTTGTCGTCTTCCAGCCGCTCAGGAGACGGCACTGCGCGGAGTGTCACGGCGGGCCGCCGGCCCTGTTCGTGATCGAGGACGGGGTGCCCCGGTGTGTCGACTGCGCCGACCTGGGGCATCTGGTGTTCCTGCCGCGCGGCGACACCGCGCTGACGCGGCGGTCGCGGGAGGAGAGCACGCTGTCGGCGATCGTGGTGCGGTTCGACAGACGCAAGGGACGGTACGAGCGGCAGGGCGTCCTGGTGGAGGAGGCGGGACTCGCCCGGGCCGAGGAGCGCTGCCTCGCCGACGCGGAGGCGCGGCGGCGGCGCCGGGCGCGGGACGCACGGCGGCGGGCGGCGCGGGACGTGCGGTTCGCGGAGGCGTTCGCGGCGGAGATCCGCCGGCTGTTTCCCGGGTGCCCGGCGGAGCGGGCCGAGGCCATCGCGGCGCACGCCTCGGTCCGGGGCAGCGGGCGGGTGGGCCGGAGCGCGGCCGGGCGCGCCCTGTCCGGGGACGCCGTGATCTCGGCGGTCGTGGCGTCCGTACGGCATCTGGACACGCCGTACGACCAGTTGCTGATGAGCGGGGTGCCGCGGCACGAGGCCCGGCGGCGGATCGGGCCGGGGGTGGAGACGGTGCTGCGGGCATGGCGATCGGGAAGGGCGGAGGTCGGTTGAGGAACGGGAACCGGACGACGGGCACCGAGCGGATCCCGCACCGGTGGCGGCACCGGCGGAGGTCTCCCCGGGGACGCCTCCGACGAGACCGCCTGGACGCTCGCGCATGCGTGCGCGGTCTTCGGCCATGGTCACCGTGCCCGTACGGATTTTTCCTTGAGGTGACGGGAGGCGCCGGGCAGGATCTCGGCTCTACGGGGGAGTTGACGACATGATCGATGGACCGTATCTCTGGCTGACGGTACTGGGTGTGCTCGGAACCGGCCTGGTCGCGGGGGTGTTCTGCGGGTTCTCGACGTTCGTGATGAGGGGCCTCGCCTCGCTCCCGCCGGCGCAGGGCGTCGCCGCGATGAACGCGATCAACGTGACCGCGGTGATGCCCGCGTTCATGATCGTGTTCATGGGGTCGGCGGTGCTGTGCGCCGTGCTCGCGGTGGTGACCTTCGTGCTCTGGCCCGGCGACGGACGGGTGGCGCTGCTGCTGGGCAGCGCCCTGTACCTGTTCGGCTCCTTCGGCGTGACCATGGTCGCGAACGTGCCGCGCAACGACGCGCTGGCCAGGCTGGACCCGGGCACCCCGGAGGCCGCCGCGTACTGGCCGACGTACGTGCGCGAGTGGATGTTCTGGAACCACGTCCGTACGGCCGCCTCGGCCTGCTCGGCGGCGGCGTACGTCATCGCCCTCACCTGACCCCGGGAAAAGCGCTGGTCGTCCCCCTCTGCGCAGGTGGCCGGGGCGTCGTATCGTGGCCGAAAGGGCGCCGTCGACGACGCCGGCTCACCGCATGTGGGTGCAAGGAAGACGGCCATGGGCGATCCCAAGGGATTCATGTCCACGCCTCGCCGGGAATGGCCTCGCCGGCCGGTCGAGGAGCGGGTCCGGGACTGGGACGAGGTCCATGTCCCGGGGGCGCTGCTGCCCATCGTCGGCAAGCAGGCCGACCGCTGCATGGACTGCGGCATCCCGTTCTGCCACGACGCCTGTCCGCTCGGCAATCTGATCCCCGAGTGGAACGACCTGGTCAGCCGGGACGACTGGCGGGCGGCGGCGGACCGGCTGCACGCCACCAACAACTTCCCCGAGTTCACCGGCCGGTTGTGTCCCGCGCCGTGCGAGGCGGGCTGCGTGCTCGCGATCAACCAGCCCGCGGTCACCATCAAGAACGTCGAGGTCGCCGTCGCCGACCGGTCCTGGGAGCTGGGGTTCGTGCCGCCGCGGCCGCCGGACCGGCTGTCCGGGCGCACCGTGGCGGTGGTCGGCTCCGGCCCCACGGGGCTCGCGGCGGCACAGCAGCTGACCCGGGCGGGGCACACGGTCGCCGTGTACGAGAAGGACGACCGGCTCGGCGGGCTGATGCGGTACGGCATCCCCGCGTTCAAGATGGAGAAGCACCATCTGGACCGGCGGCTGGAACAGATGCGGGCCGAGGGGACGAAGTTCCGTACGGCGACGGCGGTCGGGGCGGATGTCGGGGCGGCGGAGCTGAGAGCGCGGTACGACGCCCTGGTGATCGCCACGGGGGCGACGGCCTGGCGTGAACTGCCCGTTCCGGGAAGGGAGCTGGCCGGCGTCCAGCAGGCGATGGAGTATCTGCCGCTGGCCAACCGGGTGCGGGAGGGGGACCTGGACCGTTCCCCGATGTCCGCCGCCGGGAAGCACGTCGTCATCGTCGGCGGCGGCGACACCGGGGCGGACTGCCTGGGCACCGCGGTGCGTGAACAGGCGGCGTCCGTCACGCAGTTGGACATCTACGCCCAGCCCGGCTCCGACCGCGACGACGACGCCGAGCCCTGGCCGACGTACCCGAAGATCTACCGGCTCTCCGCCGCCCATGAGGAGGCCCGGGAGCTGCGGACGGCTCCGGCGGCGGACGCGGACGCGCGGTTGTTCGCGGCGTCCACTCTCCGCTTCGAGGGCGACGCGCAGGGGCGTGTGCGCTCGCTCCACCTGGTCGAGGTGGACGCGGCGCGCAGTCCGCGGCAGGGCACCGAACGGACACTCCCCGCCGACCTCGTGCTGCTCGCGCTCGGCTTCTCCGGACCCGACCGCGCGGACGGGCTCGTCGACCAGCTCGGACTGGCGATGGAGCCGCGCGGCACGATCACCCGGGACGCCTCCTTCGCGACCAACGTGCCGGGCGTGTTCGCGGCCGGGGACGCGGCGCGCGGCCAGTCGCTGATCGTGTGGGCGATCGCGGAGGGCCGGGCGGTCGCGGCGGCCGTCGACCGGCATCTGACGGGCAGCTCGCAACTGCCGTCGCCGATCGGGCCGTTCGACCGCCCGATGACGGTGTGAGCACCGACGGCGCAGCTACTGAAGCGCTGCCCCCGCGGACTCTCCGCGACGTGGGACGCTCCGCCACAGGGGACGCTCCGCCACTTCGGTGGCTCTGCCACGAACAAGGATCAACTTAGTGTCAGCACAAGGGATTCGACGGGACCAAGGGCAACGGGCAACAAGGCTCAGGACAGCAGGAAGTCGGCCTCCCCCGCCTTGGCGCCCTCGATGAAGGCCGTCATCTCGTCGGTCGTGTAGATCAGCGCCGGCCCGTCCGGGTCGGTGGACTGGCGGACGGCGATCCGTCCGTCGGCGAGCTTCATCGCCTCCAGGCAGTTGCCGCCGTTGCCGCCGCTCCACGGCTTGTGCCACCCCTCGCTGCCCAGTTCCCGCGAGGGCATGCCGTTGTAGACGTGTGTGCGCGGCTTGTTGCGATCCATTCACAGCTCCTTGCGGAGATCCCGGAGGATCTCCTTCGTGCGATGTGCCGTAGCGGCCTGCGCCGCCATGCGGTCCATGACCTCGAGGTGGGTCGCCACCTCCGAGCGCGCGTCGAGGTAGACGGCGCCGGTCAGGTACTCGCTGTAGACCATGTCCGGCAGTTCTGACATGGCAAATCGGAACAGCACGAAGGGCCCGTACGTGCCGGGGTGCGGCCCGTTGGTGAAGGGCGCGACCTGCAGCGTCACGTTGGGCAGCTCCGTGGCCTCGAGCAACCGGTCGATCTGAGCACGCATCACCTCCGGGCCGCCGGCCGGGCGGCTCATCGCGGTCTCGTCCATGACCGCCCAGAATCGGGGCGCGTCAGGACGGGTGAGCAGTTCCTGGCGTTGTATGCGCAGGTCGACATGGCGCTCGATGTCTTCGGGTCTGGTCTGGCCGATCGCACCCGATCTGAGCACCCCGCGCGCGTAGTCCTCGGTCTGGAGCAGCCCGGGGACGAAGTGCGGGTCGTAGGAGCGGATGAGCGAGGCCGCGCCCTCCAGGCTGACGTACATGGAGAACCAGCCCGGCAGGATGTCGTGGAAGCGCTGCCACCAGCCGGGCTTGTTGGCCTCCTCGGCCAGCCGCACGAAGGCCTCGGCCTCCTCGTCCGAGACGCCGTAGGACTTCAGGAGCAGCTGGAGGTAGGGGATCTTGAGACCGACCTCGGCCATCTCCATGCGGCGGACCGTGGCCGGGGCGACGCGCAGGACGCGGGCGGCCTCCTCACGCTTGAGACCGGCGCGCTCGCGCAGGTCCAGCAGACGGCGGCCGAGGACGACCTGCCCGACCGTGGGCGCGGACCGCGGTTCACTCACGCTCCACCTCCACCACGTCGCGTTCGACCTGTCGTCCCTGGCAGGGCGGTGCCGGGTGCCGGGCCCGCCTCACTTGCATGCTTACAGCCATACGGCGCCATTCGAAGACCTATTCGAAGATCTGTGCGGATCTCCGTCGATCCCAATTGGCGCCGCTCAAGGTGCTGTTGCGAGCAGTGTGCCACGGCATTTCACCGAGTCACACAGCACTCTGCATTTTTCAGAGTGACACTTGCCAAGTGTTCACGGCGGGGCGATAGTGGCAAGCGTGATTCCGTCCGCGCCCTTAGGAACAGACGCTGCCGCAGGCCTGCCCGGTCTCGGCGCCGCCGCGGCGGTGGCCTCCGACAAGGCCCCTGCCGAGCGCCGGTTCCGGTTCGAGCTGGCCGCACATCCGGGCTCTCCCGCGCAGGCCAGACGCCTGGCCAAGGCGCGGCTCGACGTCTGGTCGGTGTGCGAGGACATCTGCGACACCGCCGCTCTGGTGATCTCGGAGCTGGTCACCAACGCCCTCGTGCACACGGCGAGCAGCCGCATAGTCTGCGAGCTGCACGACGGCGACGACCTGGTACGCATAGCCGTGCGTGACGAGGGCTGCGCGCCTGGTGAACCCCATCCGTTGCGGGCACGGCCCGAGGAGGAGCACGGGAGGGGATTGCTCCTCATCGACGCGCTCTGTGACGCCTGGGGTGCTCATGAGCACGGGCCGGGCCTGCTGGTCTGGGCCGAGCTTCCGCGCAAGGCCGTTCCCCGGGACCCCGGGCACGACTGCGGACCGTGCAACGACCTGGGCTGGGGAGCCCGCCCCAAGCCGGGCCCGGCCGGCGGCGAGGGCGACGACGAGACGGACGCACACGGACGGCACGGGACGGGAGGCGCATGGCGGTGAGGGCTGCGTCCGGCGGCCGGGCGCTGAGCCTGGACACGCTGGTCCGCCTCGGGCGGGGACTCGACGCACCGACCACACCCCGGCGACTCGCCGTGCCCGAGGGCATGACGGCGCCACTGGGCTGCGACGCGGTGCGGATACCCGCCCGCCTCGGCCCGCTGGTGCTGCCGCGGCTGCCCCGCGCGGGGTGCGTGTACGCCGATGACACGCACTGGTGGTGGCTCGTCCCGTCCGACTCCGACTACGCACTCGAGTGGCCGGCGCCCACGCAGTACGCCGCCGGGGCGGTAGTTCCGGACGCCCCGGCGGTCCCCGGCCTCATCCACCGGCCCACGGGCACCGTCCCGTACACCCCGCCGATCCCGCTGTACCTGGCCCTGTGCCGGTTGACGGGGACGACACCGAGCTGGTCCCGGCCCGCGGTCGCGTAGCCGGTGACGGCGTGGACATCGCCTGGCCGCAGGGCGTACGCCCGCGCGCCCGTCCCCGTTCGGCCTGCGCCCTGCCCCGAGGCGCCCGGCCCCGCGATAGTGGCCGTTCGTCGACGTGGACCGGGGGAGGCCGGCGGTGCGGTCATGGCGGGGCGGGTGGCTGGGACGGGACGGACGGCAAAAGCGCGGGGAGCGGGGCGGTCGGACCGCGCCCGAGGTCTCCGAGTCGGAGCAGCTGCTCTCGGGGGACCGCTGCGCTACGACATGGGCTGGAACCAGCACCGGGACGCCTTCCTCGAACTGAACTTCCGGGCCATGGTGAGGCGGCTGCCGTCCCTGCTGGGGTCGAGCTTCCGGCTCGCCTGGCAGGCGGACCGGCGGGCGGCCCGGATCGTGCTGGCCGCCGAGGTCGCCCGGGGCGGGACGCAGGCGGTGAGCCTGCTCGCGGTCAACAGTGTGCTGGGCCGGCTGATGGGCGGCGGCGCGATCGAGGACCGGCTGCGCGGCGCCGCTCCCGCACTGATCGCCATGGCCGCCGTCCTGCTGGTCGGGGCGCTGATGCGGGCGGCGTCGACGTATGCCACCGGGCGGCTCGAGCCCAAGGTGGAGCGTGTGGCCACGGAGCTGTACCTGGAGCGGGCGGCGGCCGTGGAGCTGGCCGCCATCGAGGACCACGCCTTCCACAAGCTGCTGGACACCGCGCAGTACGGCGCTTCCTCGGCCCGGCGGATGATCTCGTACGCCACGCGCGTGGTGAACGCGATGATCTCGCTGATCGCGGCGGCGAGCGTGCTGACCGTGCTGCATCCGGCGCTGCTCCCGCTGCTCGCCACCATGACGCTGCCCAGCGCGTGGAGCGCGCTGACCAACGCGCGGCGCCGCTACGAGTCCTTCCACATCTGGGTGCAGCACGCGCGTGCCGGGCATCTGATCAGCGGGCTGCTGACCGAGCCGGCCGCCGCGCCGGAGATCCGCGTGCACGGCGTGGGTCCCTTCCTGCTGCGTCACTTCCGCGCCATGTCGGAGGCCGCGGAGGCGGAGCAGGCCCGGCTGGCCCGGCTGGCCGCGCGGACCGGGCTGGTCGCGGCGGCCTGGACGGGCATCGCGACCGTGGCGACGTACGCGACCCTCGGCGGGCTGCTGCTGAGCGGGGCGATGGCGCTGTCGGTGGCGGGGACGGCCGTGATCGCGATCCGGACGGGGTCGTCGAGCCTGGACAGCCTGGTGCTGGAGATCAACGCGCTCCACAAGGAGGCCCTGTTCGTCGGCGATCTGCAGAAGCTCTACGTCGAGGCGGCCGAACGGGCGATCCCGGTCGGGGGCGACCCGCTGCCGGAGGACCCCCGGGAGATCAGGTTCGAGCACGTCACGTTCCGCTATCCCGGCGAGTCCTCCCGCCCCGCCCTCGACGACGTCACGCTCACCCTGCCGCTCGGCGGCATCGTGGCACTGGTCGGCGAGAACGGCTCCGGCAAGACGACCCTGATCAAACTGCTCGCCGGCCTCTACACACCGGACGAGGGCCGGGTCCTGTGGGACGGCGTCGACGCGGCGGCCGCGGACCGCCACCAGCTCGCCGAACGGGTCGCGATGCTGGCCCAGGACTTCAAGCGCTGGCCGTTCACGGCCCGGGTCAACGTCGCCGTCGGCCGTTCCTCGGCGCCGCTGACCGAGGAGCGCATGGCCGCCTCGCTCGCCGAGGCCGGGGCCGGGGCCGTCGTGGAGAACCTGCCGCGCGGCCTGGACACCCTGCTGGCCCGCAACTTCAGCGGCGGGCACGAGCTGTCCGGGGGGCAGTGGCAGCGGCTCGGCATCGCGCGGGCGGCCTACCGGCGCGGCCGCATCCTGGTCGTGGACGAGCCGACGGCGGCCCTGGACGCGCGGGCCGAGCTGGAGGTCTTCGAGAAGATCCGGGCCCTGGCCTCGGCGGGCCAGACCGTCGTCCTGATCACGCACCGGCTGGCGTCCGTGCGGCACGCGGATCTGGTGCATGTGCTCGACCGGGGCCGTCTCGCGGAGTCCGGGACCCCGGACGAGCTGCTGGCCAGGGGCGGGATCTACGCGGAGCTGTACGCGCTCCAGGCCGAGCAGTTCGGGGCGCCCGTGCCCGCCCCGGAGGCGGGCTGAGGTCCGCTCAGGCGATCGCGTCCGCGGCCGTGTCGCCGGGCACGATCACCAGGAACGTGTCCGTCGCGAGGTCCATGACGACCTCGGCGGGCAGTCCCTCCATGCGTCGCGCGTGCGCGAACTCCTCCGCCGGCCACGAGCCTCGCGGCCCACCTGCGGGAAAGCGTTCGAGCACCGTTCGCCCGTTCACCATCTCGCACCTCCAGAAGCGTTGTCCTGTAGGAGTTAACGCCTTCCAGGGGCCGAACGCCTCGCTCAGTTGCCGGACTGAGACGTAGTTGACACTTGTTCTGCGCGGAGTGTGAGGATCCGGTCACTCGGTGAAGATCCCCGACGCTTCGCGACTACTTTCCGTTTCATTCCTCGTACTCGTCGTGATAGCGGATGCGGTGACCGTCCGCAGGCGCCCCAAGAGACGACGCACGCCCCGTGGGTTCCTCCCACTCCTCCTGCCGGCCCAGCGCGGTCAGGTCCAGGAAGCCGTTGGTCGACCCGAGCCCGTCGAGGCCGCGCCCGTAGGTCGAGTAGGTGTGGAAGACCCGCTCGCCGTCCCGCAGGAAGCAGCTGAGGCCGGGCCGCTCGACCGTCTCCCCCTCGCGCTCCAGGGTCACACCGAAGTCGTGGCCGAAGTCGCCGGTGCACGAGGAGTACCAGGGCAGCGTCCACCCCATCCGCGCCTTGAACGGCAGGATCTTCGTGTACGGCGCCCGGGAGACCGCCACGAGAGTGGTGCCCCGCGCCCTGAGGTGGGCCGGATGCCCGATCTGGTCCAGGAAGGCCGAGCAGCAGCGGCAGCCGGCGTCCCACTCGGGCGCGAACACGAAGTGGTGGACGACGAGCTGCGCCCGGCCCTCGAACAGGTCCGGCAGGGTGGCCTTCCCGTCGCCGCTCTCGAAGACGTACTCCTTGTCCACCTCGACCATGGGCAGCCGGCGCCGCTCGGCGTTCAGCGCGTCACGCGCACGCGTGATCGCCTTCTCCTTGGCGAGCAGCTCCTGACGCGCCGCGCGCCACTGCTCGCGCGAGACGATCTCCGGAAGCGACATGGCCCCTCCTCGCAACGGTCCGTCGAGGGTGGTGACCGCCGGGAGGAACGGAACTCATCGCCGCCCCGGGAACTTTTTCCCGGCGTACGGCGGCGGGCTGGTCGCAGCCGGCTCAGGGGTTCGCCGACTGGGTGATCCCCTGGGCGAGTTGGCCCATGAAGTCGGCGACGCCCTGGCCGAAGCCGGTCGGGGCGACCAGCACGCCGAAAGCCAGGGCGAGGAAGACGGTCAGCCACGCGTCGGAACGGCTGCGGGCCAGCGGCTTGCGGCGTGCCCGCACGAAGAGGACGACAGCGAGCAGCACCGCCAGATCGATCGTGAGTTCCACCGGCCGACCTCCCGTCGACGCGTACCTCCCGGCCCTCCTGTGTAGCGTGAACCCACGTGGCGTGACGCCCCGCTCACGGGTGGTTGGCGTCAAAGGGCCCGTCCACGACCGGTTTTCAGGTCTTGTAATCCTGGATGCGGCGCCCGTGCGTGCGGTCCAGGAGCGCCGGCAACCGCTCCCCCAACTCCCTTACGACCGAGGGGACATCGAGGGTGAGGAGCTCCCGGTCGCGCATGAGGACCCGTCCGTCGACGATCGTCGTGCGGACGTCGGAGGCGCGGGCGCTGTGCACGAGGGTGGCGGCCAGGTCGTGCACGGGCTGGGTGTGCGGGCCGGTGAGGTCGACGAGGACGATGTCCGCGCGGCGGCCGGGAGCGAGCCGGCCGAGGGTGCCGCCCTGCCCCACCGCCAGGGCGCTCTGCAGCGTCGCGTGGTGCAGGGCCTGACGTGCGGTCAGCCAGCGCGGGTCGCCCGTCGTCGACTTCTGGACCAGGGCGGTCAGCGCCATCGACTCCCACACGTCCAGGGAGTTGTTGGAGGCCGCGCCGTCCGTGGCCAGTCCGACCGGGATGCCGATGCCGCGCAGGGCGCGGACGGGTGTGGTGGTGGGCCAGCCGAACTTGAGGTAGCCGCGGGGCGCGGAGGCGACGGACACCCGGCCGGCGGCTGCTTCGAGGACGGGCAGGTCGCGCTCGGCGATGCCGGTGCCGTGGGCGATGAGGACGTCGGTGTCGAGGATGCCGGTACGCCGCAGGACCTCGATCGGGGTGACGCCGTGGCGGTCGAGGCTGGCCTCGGTCTGCTCGCGGTTCTCGGCGGCGTGCAGGTGGACGGGCAGGCCGTGCGCGCGGGCGAGTTCGGCGGTGGCGGCGAGGTCGGCGTCGTCGACGGTGTAGGGCGCGTGCGGGGCGAGGGCGGTGGTGATGCGGCCGCCTGCCGAGCCCCGGTGCCGTAGGGCGAACTCCACTGACTTCTCCCGCCCTCGGGGCCCCTGGGAGGAGAAGTACGCCTCCCCGAGGTGGGCCCGGATCCCGCATTCCTCGACGACGGCGGCGACCGCGTCCATGGCGAAGTAGTGGTCGGCGAAGCAGGTGACGCCGGCGCGGATCATCTCGGCGCAGGCCAGCCGCGCCCCCAACTCCACGTCCCGCTCGGTGAGGTTGGACTCGACGGGCCAGACGACGTCGTTGAACCACTCCTCGGTGGGCAGGTCCTCGGCGACACCGCGCAGCGCGACCATCGGCGCGTGCGTGTGGCAGTTGACGAGTCCGGGCATCGCGACCTGGCCGCGCGCGTCGATGCGTTCGGCGGCGGCGAGGCGCTCCCCCGCGCAGGCCGTCGTCACGGCGTCGACGCGTCCGTCGCGCACGACGACGGCCGCGTTCTCCTCGAATCCGATCCGCTCGAAGTCGTCGTGCACGAGGACGGTGCAGCCGGTGATGACGAGATCGGCCCGGGAGCGCTCGCCGGTGGTGTGGGGCTCGGCGGGAGAGTCGGTCATCCCGTCAACGTACGGCCTCCTCCTCGGGTCGTGTGAGCCGAACCGCGCATCCTGCCGATGCTCTGTCGGGGAGTGGGACGGGCAGGCACTCTGACCTCACCGCAGCGCTCCCGTCGGCTTCCGGAAAGGGGCCCGGCATGCTCCTCGGCACCTGGAACCTGGAGAACCTGTACCGGCCTGGCGGCCCGTTCGGCCCCAAGGACAAGGCCGCCTACGAGTCGAAGCTCGCCGCCCTCGCGGCCGTGATCACGGAACTCGACCCGGCGCTGCTGGGCGTGCAGGAGGTCGGCGAGCCCGAGGCGCTGGACGACCTGGTCCGCATGCTGGACGGCGACTGGCACGCGGTGCTCAGCGAGCACCCGGACGGCCGGGGCATCAGGGTCGGCTTCCTCGGCCGCCAGGAGCTGCGGGTGCTGGCCGACACCGGCACCTTCCCGGCCGGGCTGCGTCCGGTCCAGGTGGGCGACTCCGGTGCGCAGGCCGCGGCGGCGGGGCGCGGCTTCCTGGCGGTGGAGGCAGCGACGGACGCCGGCCCGCTGCGGCTGGCGGTGGCCCATCTGAAGTCCAAGCTGCTGTCCTACCCGGGCAACCGTTTCTTCCCCCACGACGAGGGGGAACGCGCCCGCTACGGCGCCTACGCCCTCTACCGTCGCGCCGCCGAGGCGGCGGCCCTGCGCGCGCTGGCCGACGAGCTGCTCGACGGGGACGGACGCGAGCGGGACGTGGCCGTGCTGGGCGATCTGAACGACGAGGTGCAGGCCGCCACCACCCAGATCCTGCTGGGCCCGCCCGGCTCGGAGATCGGCACCCCGGGCTACGACCGCCCGGACCGGGGCGACGCGGCCCGGCTGTGGGACGTGGCCCCGCTGATCCCGCCCGAGGAGCGCTACTCCCGTGTCAGCTCCGGACGGCGCGAGCTGATCGACCACATCCTGGTGAGCCACCGCCTGGTCCACCGGGTCACCGCGGCCGGCACGGGCCTGCCCGGCGACGGCACGATGCGGCTGCCGTCGGTGGGCCCGGACCCGGCGGAACGCCGCGGGGAGGCGGCGTCGGACCATGCGCCGGTGTGGGTGCGGGTGGGGTAGCGCACACGCGGGAGCGGGGGCGGAGCGACGGCTGCTCCTGCCGTGACCGTCCGCTACCCGGCCCAGGGCACCCGGGACAATGCGGGCAGCTCGGCCGGCCGCATACCCGCCCCGCCACGCCGCGCCGCCAACTCGTCGAGCAGCGCGGTGAGTTGATCCCGGTCGGCGGGTGAGAGACGCCCCGAGTCGTCGAGATGCACGGCGCAGGCGGTGGTGGCGTCCACCAGCCGTTCCAGCGTGGCGACGACCTCGCCCGCACCCTCCGAGTGCCGGGCGAGCGGGGGGAGTTCGGCGGCGGTGAGCGCGATGGCGGCGCGGGCTTCGGCGAGCGTGCGGTACGCCTCGCGGCGGAGGGTCCAGCGGGTGGGGCGGGCGCCGGGCCGGCCGGGGGTGCCGGCGGGACCGGTACGGGCGCGGGTGCCACCGGGGACGGTTCCGGCCCGGTCGGCACCGGTCCCGGCACCCGCGTGTGCGTCACCGGGCTCGGCGGGGTCGGGGGCGGCGGCGGACGCGTACGCCTCGGACGCCACGCGCTCCTCGGACGCCACGCGCTCCTCGGACGCCACGCGCACTTCGGCGGGCTCCCGTGTCTCGGCGAGCACGTGTGCGAGATAGGCCTGCGCGGCCGCGCCCGCCGCCCGGACCCGTGCCCGCACTCCCCCGCCCCGCTGCCCCGGCATCGGCAGATGCCCGGTGACCAGCACGATCGCGCAGGCGAGCAGGGTCTCGGCGATCCGCCCGGCGGAGGCCTGCCGCTCGCCTGCGACCATCACCAGGGCCAGGACCAGGACGGTCACCACGGCGGTCTGGGCGGCGAAGTGCCGGGTGGCGACGGGGATCAGGGCCCCGCCGACGGCGACGAGCGCGACGAGTCCCTCGGGGCGGGGCAGCACAGCGGCGAAACCGGCGAACACGAGCGCCCCCAGCACCGTGCCCGCCGCCCGGCACAGCACCCGCGACACGAGCGGCCCCAGATCGGGCTTGACGAGGAAGACGGCGGTGGCGGGCAGCCAGTACCAGTGCTCGTGCTGCCCGTACCAGCGGGCGTGGTGCAGGACCTGCGCCGCGGCGACACTGGCACCGAAGCAGAGGGCGACCCGCAGCCCGTACTCGCGGCCGGCGGCGCCGAGCACGATGCGCCGGAGGGTCTTCGCCGTACGGCGCCGGGTGTGCAGGTCACCTCCCTCCCCCCGGTCGAAGGCGTGGGCGGCGTGGAGGAGGGCGTCGTCCAGGGCGCGCAGGGCGGGGGCGGAGCGGTGGGGCGCGGGCAGCGGACCGGTGTGGCCGGTGCCGCGCACGGCGGCCGCGAGCCGACGGGGCCCCTCGGAGATCCGCCGGCCGGCGGCCGCACCGCCCCAGGCGAGGGCGGTCGCGGCCTCTGCGAGGGGGAGGGCGGCGGCGTACTGCGCGTGCAGCCGGCGCTCGGCGGCGGACGAGGCACCGCGCCGCAGCCGGGGTCCGGCGAGGGCGTCCTGCGCGTGGTCGAGCGCGGCGGTGAGCGCGGCACGACGCGCGACGGCGTGCTCGGACCCGACGGCATCGAGCAGACCGGCGACGGCGTCGTACACGGCGGCCACGGCGGCCCGCTCCCCGTCGAACCGGAAGTCACCGGCGAGGGCACCGGGCGTGGGCAGCACCAGCCGCAGCCCGATCAGCCACCCGGCCCCGACGGCGAAGGCGACCGCCCGCTGCCAGCCCGGCTCGGGCGACGGCATCCCGGCCCCGACGGCGGACATCACGAGCAGCTGCGTACCGGCACCGGAGGCGACGGGCCCCACGGCACTCACCGCGCCGGCGACCAGCCCGACGCCCGTGAGCAGCAGGGTGAGCCCCACGGCCCCGATGTGCGCGCCGCCGTAGGACCCGACGAGCATCCCTGCGGCCCCGGCGACCGCGGGCACCCCGAGCCGCCGGACCGACGCCCGCCGGCTTCCGGGCCGGTCGTTGATCCCGGCGAGCATGGCGGCGATGGCGGCCACGACGCCGAGCGAGGTGCGGCCGAGAAGGACGGAGGCGAGAAGGAGCGGACCCGCGGAGAGGACGCCCCGGACGACCGCGTTCCAGGGGATGGGTCCGCGCTGGGTGCGCAGGGGGTGGGCGAGCCAGGGCGGCAGAGTGGTCTTCCGGGTGCCGGAACGTGACACGGCGAACGGGCTCCTGTCGTCGGAACGAGGGCGGATGAGCCTTCGGGCGACGGCGGCCGGGCTTCCGGGTGGGTGACCCACGGTAGATCGGGATCTTGGAGGGAACGGAACGGTGGCGTTTCCAGGATGTGACGGACGGGCGGTGGGGCGCGATCCTTATGAACGCAACCGAGGCGCGGTCCGCGAACGCGAGCGGACCCGGGGGCGTAGCCTGCCCCCGGGCCCTGTGATGCCGTCCATCTTCACACGCCGGCACGCTTGAGGATGCGGGTCAGTTGTCATGTCGTCGCGTCCTGCCTTTGGACCACCGCACATCGAGCTGTGCGGACTGGACTTGAACCAGCATTTCGACGCCCTGGGGCCCGAACCCGGTCGATCCGGCGATCGACGGCGAATGCTGAGTCTGGAGCGAGAGTCTGAGATTGATCGCGGTCTGCCTCTGCCGATTGGGCTACCGCGGCACGGGAAGTGGCTCTGATGCCGCGGGGAGGACTCGAACCTCCACTGGAACCGCGCAGTCACGACAAGCTTCAGCTTCAGCCTGCGCTCCTCGCGCACCCCGGCCGCGAAGGACCGGGGAGTATCGAAGACTACCCGAACAGGTAGCCGAACACGGCGTCACCGACCCGCTGGTCGACGACGTCCGAGCCGTTCGCCTCCTCGCGTGCGAACTTCACGGCCTGCTGCAACTTCTCGACGCGGTCGAGGAGTTCGTTGACCCGGCGGGCGGGAAGAGCACCGGAGAACTTCACGGTGGTCCAGTAACCGACGGGAATGTCCTCGTAGTACACCTCGACCTGCGCGGGATGCTTCTCCGTCGCCTCGGCCTTGACGTGGTTGCGAGGCACCTTCTTGGTCCGCAGGGTCCGTACCGGCTCGGTCTTCCACGCGTCGGTGGACGGGTCCTGCACCCACGACTCGGAGGCGTCGAGAACGGGCAGCTTCCGCACGAAGGTGTTGAGATCGACGAGCTGCTTCTCCAGGAACAGCAGATAGGACACGGGCACGTCGGACACCAGCACCCGCCCGTCCACCGTCACGTCCGCACGGGCGGCGCAGTTGGCCCAGTCCTTGGTGGCGGTCACGTCGAACAGCCGGGTCAGGGTCGCCGCGGTCTCCCGCAGCACGTCCTCGGCCTTCACCTGCACCCGCGTCGACTCGGGCGGCAGCTGCTCGCCCTCCTCGTCCTTCGGCTGGTACGTCCGCGAGATGCCGGCCAGCAGAGCGGGCTTCTGCAGCCCGTGGTGAGCGGCCGTCAGGTCCTGATGGGCCTTGGACTTGATGCCCTTCTCCACTGCGATGATCTGATTGAGTTTCGCCACGACAGGGACGTTAGCAGCGACAACTGCGGCTTATCGAAGGGTTATTCGCCCGAACGACCGGGGCGGCGCCCGGGAGGGCCCGGGGCGGCCCGGATCACCGGGCGCGGCTCGTGAACAGCTTCTCCGCGTCGGCGACGGCCCGCAGCAGGATCTCGGGGTCGGGCCGGAGGCTCTCCAGGACGGCGTCGACGTCCCGCAGGCCGGCCCGCTCCAGCAGCCTCTTCTCGTTCGTCACCCACTCCCCTCGTCCCGCCAGCACGGCATGCCCCGTCTGCACGGCGGCCGTGGCGAGGGCGCCGGCGACCTCCGTGAGACGCCCGTCGGGCGCGTGGTCGGCCTTCGCGTAGGCAAGCGTCGCGTGGGCGGTGCCGCGCCAGCGGTCGGCGGCACTGACACGCAGCTTCGGCGGATACACGGCCGGACGGGGCGCCTCTCCCCGAAGCACCCGGTTGATCGCCAGTTCGGCGACGACCAGGTAGCTCGGAATCCCGGCGAGATGGAACAGCAGCGGCTCCACCCGGAACCGCCCCTCCGCCGCCTCGTGCTCGACGACGTCGAGATCGCGGTAGTGCACATCCACCCGCCGCCCGTCGACGGTCAGCCACGCGCCCCCGTTGAAGACTCCGCCGCCCCAGCCGCCGACGTCCGAGACCTCCCCCTGCCAGCCCACGGCGCGCAGGTCGGCGGGGGCGAAGGGCCCGCGGTAGTACACGGCCAGGTCCCAGTCGCTGCCGGGCCGGTGGGTGCCCTGGGCACGGGAACCGCCGAGCGCCACGGCCTCGACCGTGGGGAGGGCGGCGAGGCGGTCGGCGACGGCGTCGAGGAACTCCCGGTCGTCCCGGTACATCACAACCATGACGGCCAGCCTGCCCTCACCCGGCGGCCGGTGCCACGGGGTGTGCGGGCCTTGTGCGGTCGTCCGGAAATTCGGATGCGCTCCCGGCGGGCGCGCCCGACCATCGGTGGGTCGTCCGCCGACCGCACGAGGAGCCGACATGATCAGGCGCGTCACCGTCCCGTCCCTTTTCCCGCCGCCCCGCTACTCCCACGCCTCCGTCGTCGAGGCCGGGGCCACGCTCGCGTTCCTCGCCGGGGCCGTGCCGCTCGACGCCGAGGGGAAGCTGGTCGGCGACGGGGATCCCGTACGGCAGGCCGAGCAGGTGCTGGCGAACCTCGGGGAGCAGTTGCGGGCGGTCGGCAGCGACCTGGCGCATGTCGTGGCGACCGACGTGTACGTCGTCAGCGCCGACACCGCGGTGCTGTCCGCCGTCTGGGACGTCGTCGAGGCGTCCGGGCTCAGCACCGGACCGCACGCCTCGACGCTGATCGGGGTCGCGTGTCTCGGGTACACGGGTCAGTTGGTGGAGATCACGGCCACCGCCGTGATTCCCCCGGTCTCCCCCGTCCCCGAAGGAGCGCCATGTTGATCGAGCACCGAGGCCGGCGTCCCGTCGTCCCCGAGTCCGCCTACGTCGCCCCGACGGCCGTGCTGTGCGGTGCGGTCACGCTCGGCGAGCGGGCCCGGGTGCTGCACGGGGCCGTGCTCAGCGCCGAGGACGGGCAGGTGCACGTCGGCTCGGACGTCGTCGTGATGGAGAACGCCCTGATCCGCGGACGGGCCGGGCACCCCGCCGTCCTCGGTGACGCCGTGCTGGTCGGACCGCACGCCCACGTCAACGGCGCGACCCTGGAGGACGAGGTCTTCGCCGCCACCGGCGCCTCCGTCTTCCCCGGGGCCGTCGCCGGCACCGGCTGCGAGCTGCGGATCAACAGCGTGCTGCACGCCAACTCCGTACTGCCGCCGGGCACCGTCCTGCCCATCGGATGGATCGCGGCCGGGGCGCCGACGGCCCGCCTCTTCGCGCCCGGCGACCACGACCGGCTGTGGGCCGTGCAGAAGGAGCTGGACTTCCCGGGCACGGTCTACGGCGTCGCCCGCGACACCTCCATGCGCGACATCATGGCGCGCCAGGCCGACTACTACGGCGCCCACCTCCGCGACCGTACGCTCGACGACTGACGGGACACGCCCTTGCCCGCCGAACCCCAGGTCACCCTTGGCCGGGCCGCCGCGCCCGACGCCCGGTGGTGCCGCTGCGGGAGACCTGGGTCGCGGACGCCGGGGCCGGGATCGTCGGGGTGATGGTGCTCCACGACGGCGAGCACGGCTTCGGCGCCGTCAGGTGCACGGACGGCGCCGGGAACGAGGAGCGCGAACCGGACGTGCGGTACGAGTGGCGCCCCTGAGCGGTGCCGGCGGGCGGACCTTCGCTACGCCTCCTCCTCCCCACCGCCCGCCGACGGCAGCCGGTCCCGGATCTCGTCCATCACCGCCGAGTCGGTCAGCGTCGTCACGTCCCCGAGGTCCCGGTTCTCGGCCACGTCCCGCAGCAGCCGGCGCATGATCTTGCCGGAGCGGGTCTTGGGGAGTTCCGCGACGACCAGGATCTGCCGCGGCCGGGCGATCGGGCCGATCTCCTTGGCGACATGGGCGCGCAGCTGCGCCGCCGTCTCCTGCGCGCCGCCCTGCCCGCCCGCGTCGCCGCGCAGGATGACGAAGGCCACGACGCCCTGCCCGGTCGTGGCGTCGGTCGCACCGACGACCGCGGCCTCCGCGACGGACGGGTGGGAGACCAGGGCCGATTCGACCTCCGTGGTGGAGATGCGGTGGCCGGAGACGTTCATGACGTCGTCGACCCGGCCGAGCAGCCAGATGTCTCCGTCCTCGTCCTTCTTCGCGCCGTCCCCGGCGAAGTACATCCCCGGGAAGCGCGACCAGTACGTGTCGACGTAGCGCTGCTCGTCGCCCCAGATGGTGCGCAGCATTCCGGGCCAGGGTTCGGTCAGGACCAGATAGCCGCCGGCGCCGTCGGGGACCGATTTGCCCGTGTCGTCGACGACGTCCGCGGCGATGCCGGGCAGCGGGCGCAGGGCCGAACCGGGCTTGCAGACGCTCACCCCGGGCAGCGGGCTGATCATCTGGGCGCCGGTCTCCGTCTGCCACCAGGTGTCCACCACCGGGCAGCGGTCGGAGCCGATGTGCTTGCGGTACCAGATCCACGCCTCCGGGTTGATCGGCTCACCGACCGAGCCCAGGACGCGCAGCGACGTCAGGTCGAAGTCGGCCGGGAATTCGCCGCCCCACTTCATGAAGGTGCGGATCGCGGTCGGCGCGCAGTAGAGGATCGTCACCCGGTACTTCTCGACGATCTCCCACCAGCGGCCCTTGTGCGGGGTGTCCGGCGTGCCCTCGTAGAGGATGGAGGTGACGCCGTTGGCGAGGGGCCCGTAGACGATGTACGAGTGGCCGGTGACCCAGCCGATGTCCGCCGCCGTCCAGAACACGTCCCGCTCGGGCTTGACGTCGAACACCGCCCAGTGCGACCAGGCGGCCTGGGTGAGGTAGCCGCCGGTGGTGTGCAGGATTCCCTTCGGGCGGGCGGTCGTGCCGGAGGTGTACATGATGTACAGGGGGTGCTCGCTGTCGAACGCCTCCGCCTCGTGCTCGGCCGGCTGCCCGTCCACGGCGTCGTGCCACCACACGTCGCGGCCGTCGGTCCAGCCGACCTCCTGGCCGGTACGGCGGACCACCAGCACACTGCGTACGTCGGGGCACTCCCGCAGTGCCTCGTCGACGGCCGGTTTCAGTGCCGAGGGGCTGCCCTTGCGGTAGCCGCCGTCCGCGGTGATCACCACGTGGGCGTCGCAGTCGAGGATCCGGCCGCGCAGCGCCTCGGCGGAGAAGCCGCCGAAGACCACGGTGTGCGGGGCGCCGATGCGGGCGCAGGCCAGCATCGCCACCACCGTCTCCGGGATCATCGGCATGTAGATCGCCACCCGGTCGCCGGTGCCGACGCCGAGCGACTGCAGGGCGTTGGCGGCCCGGCAGACGTCCGCGGTCAGTTCGGCGTAGGTGAGGGTGCGGGTGTCGCCCGGCTCACCCTCCCAGCGGAAGGCGACCCGGTCGCCGTGACCGGCGGCGACGTGCCGGTCCAGGCAGTTGTACGCCGCGTTGAGCCGGCCGCCGGTGAACCATCGGGCGAAGGGGGCCCGGCTCCAGTCCAGGACCTCGTCCCAGGGCCGTGCCCAGTCCAGCCGGCCGGCCGCCTCGGCCCAGAAGGCGAGGCGGTCGGTGTCGGCCCGTTCGTAGTCCGCCGCGGTGGCGTTGGCCGTTGCGGCCAGCTCGGGAGGCGGGGGGAACCGCCGCTCCTCGTGCAGCAGATTGGAGAGTGTTCCGCCACCGGTGTCGGTCATGCGTGGGCTCCGGCGACAGGGCCGCCGTGGTGGCCGCGGTGCGGCCGGAGGTGCTCACCGATGTTCGGGAAGACGGGCACGACGGAACGGTGGTACGTGGAGTTGGTGACACCGGCGAAGGACGCGTACCAGGCGCACACGGCGGTGACCAGGCCGAGCCAGCCGCCGGCCTTGGCGGTGTCGGGCGACTGCGCGAACTCGGCGATGCACAGGACGATGAACGTGGCGGCCAGGGTGACGAACACCGCCAGGATGGCGCCCGTGGTCCGGGTCGCGGCGACGGCCATGTAGACCGTGAAGACCGCCCACACCAGCAGGAACAGGCCGCTCGCCTGGTGCGCGGTGGAGACGGGCAGGCCGGGTACGACGAACTTCGCGTAGGCGGCGTAGGCCAGCCAGAAGGCGCCGTAGGAACTGAAGGCGGTGGCTCCGAAGGTGTTGCCCTTGCGGAACTCCCACATACCGGCGAGGAGTTGGGCCAGCCCGCCGTAGAAGAGGGCGAGCGGCAGCACCACGGAGATGAGCTTCTGGTCCGTGATGAGGTTGGCGTTGAAGACGCTGAGGACGAAGGTCGTCGCGGCGAAGGCGGCGAGGCCGAGCGGACCGGGGTCCGCGATCGTTGGGGAATCAGGGGTCGGGGTACTCATGAACGCCTCCTCCTGTGATGCAGATCACCAGGATGTAAGACCATTGTAGGCACCACCTAGAACACGGGAACCGTGGCGACCGCCCGCATCGGTGAACGGTCGCGACGGTGCGACGAACGGTCCGTGCTCCCGCAGGGCCCACAGGGTCCGGGCCTCCGGGTGCCCCGCGCGGAAGCTGCTGTTCCACCTGGCCGGCCGGGCTCAGGACCAGCCGGAGGCCCCCGGCCCCCACGCCCGCCGCTTGGGCACCGGTTTCGCGTAGCCGCCCGCCCGGCTGGTCGTCAGACCGAGCGTCACCAGCGACTCCGCCAGCTTCACGGCCGCGCCGACCCCGTCGACCACCGGCAGCCCGAGCTTCTGGCCGACCGCCCGCTGCAGCCCCGTCATCCCGGCACACCCCAGCACCAGCACCTCGGCCCCGGCCTCCCGCACCCGCTCGGCGGCGGCGAGGAACGCCGCCTCCGTGCGGTCGGTGTCCCCGAGGTCGAGCACACCGAGGCCGGTCCCGGCCACGGCCGCGCAGTTGCGGGCCACCCCCGCCAGCTCCAGGCTGTCCTCGATCTGGCCGCACGAGCGCTCCAGCGTCGTCACGACGCCGTAGCGGCGCCCGAGCAGACAGGCCAGATGCGCCGCGGCCTCGGTGATGTCGACCACCGGTACGTCCGTCAGCTCCCGCACGCCCTCACGCCCGTGCTCCCCGAACCCGGCCATCACGACGGCGTCGTACGAGGGACCCTCGTAGGTCCGCAGCAGGTCGATGACCGCGGCGGCCGAGAGGTAGCTGTCGAGCCAGCCCTCCGCCGACTCCGGGCCCCACACGGGGGTCAGTCCGAGGACGGTGGTGCCCGGGCCTGCGGCGGCCCGGGCTCCCTGCACGATCTCCTCGGTCATCTCCTGCGTGGTGTTGCAGTTGGTGACGACGATCCGCACCTCCGTCAGACCTCCCGCACGGCGCGCTCGCCCCGGCGGCCCAGGAACAGGTACAGGCCCGCCCCGAGCGCCGTGCCGACGAACCACGAGTACGGGGCGACGTCGCTGAACGTCTTCACCAGTGCGAGCACCGCGGCGACCGCGGCGGCGGGCAGGAAGGCGAACAGGGCACGCGGGTTGACGCCCTTGCGGTAGTGGTAACGGCTGCCGGGAGCCGCGGAGAACAGCTGCTCCACGTCCACCTTGCCGCGCTTGATCAGGTAGTAGTCGACCATGATGACGCCGAACAGCGGGCCCAGGAAGGCACCGAGGCCGCCGAGGAAGTAGTTGACGACCGTGGGGTTGGAGAACAGGTTCCACGGGGTCACCAGCAGGGCCGCCACCGTGCTGATCATGCCGCCGACCTTGAAGCTGATCTTCTGCGGCCACACGTTGGCCAGGTCGTACGCCGGGGAGACGAAGTTGGCGACGATGTTGACGCCCATGGTGGCGACGGCGAACGTGAAGGCGGACACCACGAGCACCCAGGTGTTGCCGATCTTCGCCACCAGTTCCGCGGGATCCGTGATCGCCTCGCCGAACACCTTCAGCGAGCCGGCCGTGACGATCACCGAAACGACCACGAACGCCGTGGAGTTGATGGGCAGGCCCCAGAAGTTGCCGCGGCGGACGGTGCGGTAGTCCGGGGCGAAGCGCGAGAAGTCGCAGAAGTTCAGCATCAGCGTGCCGTACGTGGCCAGGATCAGCCCGATCGCGCCGAACCACTGCCTCCACTGCTCGCCGGTCGAGACCGGGTGCGGGGTGGAGGTGAGCGAGATGCTCCAGTCGGCCTTGGACAGCACCCACAGGGCCAGCGCGATCATCACCAGCCAGATCGCGGGGCCGCAGAAGTCCTGGAACTTGCGCACGGACTCCATGCCGCGGCTGATGATCAGCGCCTGGATCACCCACAGCGACAGGAACGACGTCCAGCCGAGGGCGTCGAGTCCGAGGAAGGAGTGCTCGGTCCAGGACGTCAGGCCGGGCCAGGCCGCCAGCAGCATCACGTTGACGGCGACGGAGGCGAGATAGGTCTGGATGCCGTACCACATGATGGCGATCACGGCCCGGATCAGGGCCGGGACGTTGGCGCCCCAGACGCCGAAGCTGACGCGGCTGACGACCGGGAACGGCACGCCGTGGCGCTGGCCGATCCGGCCCATCCAGTTCATGCCGATGTAGATCAGCACGAAGCCGGCGAGGAGCGAGGTGAAGACCTGCCAGACGTTCATGCCGAGGACCAGCAGGCCGGCGGCGAAGGTGTAGTTGCCGAGGTTGTGGACGTCGGACATCCACATGGCGAAGAGGTCGAAGACCTTCCAGTTCCGCTGCTTGGCGGGCGCCAGGTCTTCGTTGGTGAGGCGTGGGTCGGGCGTGAAGGCTGGGGCGCCGGTGGCTGCGGCGCGATCGGCGAGGGACACGGGGCCTCCAGGGAGGAGCGGACGGAGGACGGCAGCCGTTTGGTATACCAAACAGCGGCATGCTGACGCCGTCAAGCACTCGGACCGAAGTCGTGCGCGTTACCGCCCCGTAAAACCTCCCCGGCGTCGGGGAAAATGGGGCCATGAGTTCCCCGACGAAGATCGAACCCCTGGGCGCGATCCGCGAACGCGTGCTGGCCGGCCTGCGGCAGGAGATCATCTCCGGCACCCTCCGCCCCGGCGACCGGCTGGTCGAGCGGGAACTGGCCGACCGCTTCGGGGTCTCCCGGGTGCCGGTCCGCGAGGCGATCCGCGCGCTGGTCGCGGAGGGCTTCGTGCACTTCGAGACACCGCGCCGCGCGCTCGTGCGCCGCCTCACCCGGCAGGACGTCCAGGAGCTCTTCGAACTGCGCGAGGCCCTGGAGGTCTACGCCGCCGGGCTCGCCGCGGCCCGTGCGACGCCGGAGGACCTGGCCCAGGTGGAGAAGCTGCTCGACCTCGCGGCCGCCGCGACCGGCGCGGGGGACGCCGAGGCGATCACGGACGTCAACAGCCGGCTGCACGACCGCATCGTGGCCATGGCCGGCAACAGCCTGCTGACCGAGGCCCTGGAGCCGGTGGCCGGCCGGCTGCGCTGGATGACCCGGCGCAACGAGGAGTGGCCCCATCTCCTGGTGGAGCACCGCGAGTTGTACGAAGCGATCGCCTCCGGCGACCCGGAACGCGCCCGCGCGCAGGCACTGGCCCACGTACGGACCAACTACAGCTCCACCGTGCGCCACCTGTTCGGGGAGCCGGGGGAGCCCGGGGAGTCCTAGGACATGCGCGACCGCACCAGGACCGGGGTCAACGGCGGTCGCTGAGCACGTACTTGTCGGTCGCCGCGACCAGCGCCTCCTGCATGCCGGGCACCCCCACGGTGTGCCCGACGTCGTCCACGACCACCAACTCGCTTCCGGGCCAGGCATGGTGCAGCCGCCAGACGATGCCGAGGAGGTTGCCGAAGTCGAGGCTGCCCTGGACGAGGGTGCCGGGGATGTCCTTCAGCCGGTCCGCGTCGCGCAGGACGACGCCTTCGTCGTTGCCCTCGCCCAGGAAGTGGTCGTTGCCCCAGTAGTGGGTGACGGTGCGGGCGAAGGCCATGCGGAACGCGTCGTCCTCGTAGCGCTCGACCGACCCCGGCGGCGCGGGGATCGTCGCCGTCTCCCAGTCCGTCCAGGTCCGCGCCGCCCGTGCCCGCACCGTGGGGTCGGGCGACTCGATCAGCCGGTTGCAGGCGCGGGCCAGGTTCCCGCCGCGTTCGCCGGCGGGCAGCTCACCGAGGAACGTCTCGAAGGCCGCCGGAAAGATCCGTCCGAGTCCCCTGGTCAGCAGGGCGACTTCGGGGTTGGAGCCGGTCGCCACGCCCGTCAGCACGAGCTCGGAGACCGCCCCCGGATGCGTCTGCGCGTACCGCAGCCCGAGCACCGACCCCCACGACACCCCCCACACCAGCCAGCGCCCGATCCCCAGGTGCCTCCGCAGCAGCTCCAGGTCGGCGATGACATGGGGGGTCGTGTTGACGCTCATGTCCGTGTCGTACGCGCTCGCGTGCGGTGTGGAACGCCCGCAGCCGCGCTGGTCGAGCAGCACGATCCGGTAGGCGGTGGGGTCGAACAGCCGCCGGAAATGCGGGGAGCAGCCGGATCCGGGGCCGCCGTGCAGCACGAGCGCCGGCTTGCCGTCCGGGTTCCCGCAGGTCTCCCAGTACACGCGGTTGCCGTCACCGACGTCGAGCATGCCGTGGTCGTAGGGTTCGGTCTCCGGGTAGAGGGGCATCGGGCGACCATAACCCCTGCGCGGCCGCCGTCGCCGCCTCATGTCACCGGCAGCCCCGCCGCCCGCCCGGCCGTGCGCAGCACGTCCCGCAGCATCTCGGGCGTGAGCTTCCCGGTAAGGGTGTTGCGCTGGCTGACGTGGAAGCAGCCGAAGAGGTCGAGGCCGTCGAGCGGCACGCGCGTGCCGTGCGCGAACGCGGGCCGCGGCCGGGGCACCGTCCAGCCCGCCTCGGCGAACGCGGGCAGCGCGGCCTGCCAGCCGAAGGCGCCGAGCACCACGGCCGCGCGCAGGACCGGCCGCAGCAGCGTGAGCTCCCGCACCAGCCAGGGCCGGCAGGTGTCCCGCTCCCCCGGTGTGGGCTTGTTCCCGGGCGGGGCGCAGTGCACGGGCGAGGTGACGCGCACGCCGCGCAGGGCGAGCCCGTCGTCCCGGCTCACCGCGGTGGGCCGGTTCGCCAGCCCCACGTCGTACAGCGCCTGGTACAGCACGTCCCCGGACCGGTCACCGGTGAACATGCGTCCGGTGCGGTTGCCGCCGTGGGCGGCGGGAGCCAGGCCGATGATCAGCAGCGGGGCGTCGGCGGGGCCGAAGCCGGGCACCGGCCGCGCCCAGTACGTCCAGTCCCGGAAGGCCGCACGTCTGGTCCGGCCGACCTCCTCGCGCCATTGCACGAGCCGGGGACATGCGCGGCATCCGGCGACGCGGCGGTCGAGGTCGGCCAGGCTGTCCATGCCACAACGGTACGGCGGTGGCCTCCGGGACGGCGGCGGGACGCGGGCGGAAAACCGCCGGGCGGACCCGCGCGGGAAGGCTAAGGTCGAGGGCATGGCTTCCGAAGGTGACGAGGAGACGGGCGGGCGGGGCACCGCCGCGGCGGAAGCGGCCGGGACCGCCGTCGACCCGAAGGTCGCCGCGGCGATCGCCGCCGCCGAGGCGGCCGGCCCGGCGGACGGCGCGAGTGTGCGGATCGACAGCTGGATCTGGGCCGTACGCCTGATCAAGACCCGTTCCCTCGGCGCCACCGCCTGCAAGGGCGGGCATGTGCGGGTGAACGGGCAGAACGTGAAGCCCTCCCACACCGTCCGCATCGGCGACGAGGTGCGCCTGAGGCACGAGGGGCGTGAGCGGGTGGTGATCGTCAGACGCCTGATCCGCAAGCGCGTGGGCGCCCCCGTGGCGGCCGCCTGCTACGTCGACAACTCTCCTCCCCCGCCGCCTCGTGAGGCCTTCGCCCCGGCGGGCGTCCGCGACCGCGGCGCGGGCCGCCCGACCAAGCGCGACCGCCGCGAGCTGGAGCGCCTGCGGGGCCTGATGGGCGGCGGCACCCCGAAGGACAAGGGCCCCGGCGAACCGTGACGCACGGCGGTGGCGTCCGGCCCGGACCACTCGGGTCCCGCCGGACGCCACCGCCGTCGGAGCGTGGCGCGGAGCGGCTCACGACCGTCGTCGCACCAGGCGCAGCAGATCGGTGGTGGAGCCCCGGCGGGCCCAGGCGATCAGGGCCAGCGGCACGATCAGGATCAGCGGGGTCGCCGCGTTCTCGCCGCCGAAGACGGTCATCTGGACGACGAACGCGCCCACCATGAGCGCGCTGAGCGCGATCGCGGCGACCGACTGGAGCACCGGGACCAGCAGGGCCACGCCCCCGGCGAGTTCGAGCGCGCCGATGGTGTACATGCCCGCGCCGCCCCAGCCGATCTTGTCGAAGGCGTCGACGGCGTACTGGTTGCCGATCAGCTTGGGCAGGGCGCTCGCGATCACGTAGAAGAGGGCGATCAGCACCTGCACGGTGCGCAGGGCGATCCTGGCGCGGCGGCCGCGGGCGCTCGAGGACTCGGCGACGACGGGGGCGGAGGCGACGCGGGCGGTGGTCTCGGACATGGGGTTCTCCTGTGGAAGCGGTGGAAGCGGTGCGTGCTGCTGTCACGGGGGTAGACCGTCGATCGCCGCGCAACTCATCGCCGCCGGAGGGATTTCCGCGGACGCCGTCCCTGGACCTAGAGCGGGAACCAGCCGTGCCCGATGTACCAGTGCCCGCCCGCCCTGAGATGGTCGCCGACCGCCCGTTCCACCGCCGTGCGACGCGGCAGGGTCGCGACGGGCAACTCCGGGTCCCCGAAGACGAACTGGACGGGTTCCGTGTCGGCCTGCTCCCGGTCCTCGCGGGCGAGGCGGAAGCGGTCCTGGAAGCGCAGGATGTTGGAGCCGGCGGGCAGGTACTGCTTCAACTGCGGGTCCAGCAGCCAGGAGTGGCAGAGCGCGGCCCGGAACTTCTCCTCGGGATGGTGCCGTGCGAAGAACTCCG
The DNA here is from genome assembly GCF_044767585.1 of Streptomyces sp. NPDC101225. NCBI lineage: Bacteria > Bacillati > Actinomycetota > Actinomycetes > Kitasatosporales > Streptomycetaceae > Streptomyces > Streptomyces sp. NPDC101225. Next base: position 66,978 of record NZ_JBIWOE010000020.1, on the reverse strand, counting down.
CCGCCAGCGCCAGCGAACGCTCGCAGGCCGCCGGCGACAGCGGGCCCAGATGGTCCGGGATGTGGAGGTTGAGGCAGAGCGCCCCGTCCGCCAGGTCCAGGCCGGCCGCCGTGAGCGTCCGCGCGGTGCGCTGCCCGGGCCGCGTCCGCTCGAACTGCAGCCGCCCCAGCTGGTACAGCTCACCCCGGAAGTGGCGGGTGAGCCACCACGGTGCCTGCACGCCCGCCCGGCCGTGCCGCCGCCGGTGCACGGCCATGTTCCGCCCCAGGTCGGCGAGGGTGCGCCGGGAGACGTCGTCCGGGACGCCCCGCGCGCGGTGGTACGCGCGCGTGAACGGCAGGGCGGCGACGAACACGTACACGGGGAAGCAGCGCTGGAGCGGCCCCGACGCCCAGTCGAGCTGGGGCAGGTCCACGGCGCCGCCGACCTCCCCCATGCCGCGGACGAGCTCGTCCACCGACCCCTCCAGGAACCGCAGCAGCTCCGGGTCGTCGGTCACGCGCCGGCCCATCCGGACGAGCGCGTTGATGTCCTCGTGCGGTACGGCGAGGTCCAGCAGCACCTCGGCGAGCTCGTCGGCATCCGGCAGCATGCGGCCACCCCCTGGTCCCGTTGCCCTTGGTGAAGGTCCGTCCCGAAGAGTACGTTGCCAGCAGGAGCGACGACCGCGATGCGTACGGGCAGTGAGCCGACGACCGCGCGCAGTGCACTGCGCGCGCGGTTCTGGCTGAGTGTGTGGGGACTGCTCTGGGCGGTCGTCGGCACGGCGGCCTTCGCGCTGTCGGGGCACCCCGGGTGGGCGGCCGCCTGCGGGGTGCTGTGGCTGGTGATCACCGTCGACCTGACCGTCGTGCTGCGGCACATCCGCCAGGGCCCGCACTACCAGCCCGGCCGCGACGTCCCGCCGTACCGGCCGCCGGAGGGCGGGTCTCGCGGCAGGTCCTGACGGGCGTCCGCCTCACGACTCGAAGCGCGCCGCCTTCAGGTACTGGGGATTGGGGTCCAGCGCGGCCGCCAGCCTGAAGTGGCGCCTGGCCTGGCCGCTCTCGCCGCGGCGCTCGAAGGTGCGGGCGAGGGCGAAGTGCGCGAAGGCGTTGTCCGGCTCGCGCTCCAGCACGATCGTGAACTCCAGCTCGGCGGGCCGCAGTTGCGCGGCGGCGAAGAAGGCACGCGCGCGCAGCAGCCGGGCGGCGGTGTTCTCCGGGTGTGCGGCGATGACTCCGTCGAGCAACTTCACCGCGCCCCGCGGGTCCCGTGCGTTGAGCAGCTGCTCGGCGGCACGGAAGTCGATGACATGCGTCTCCGGAGTACGTCCGGTCGAACCGCTGGTGTCGGGCACGGCTCAGTCCTTCCCTCACTGACAGCGTTCAACGCCCCTGCCAGGGCCGCTATTCCTGTGGTCGCGGCGGCGCACCCTACGTCCGCGCCCGGCGCACCAGCTCCGCCCAGACCTCCCGCACCCTGTCCCGGAGCTCCCCCAGCGGCACGTCGTTGTCGATCACGATGTCCGCGATCTCGCGGCGCTTCTCGCGGGTCGCCTGGGCGGCCATCCGCGCGCGGGCGTCCTCCTCGGTCATGCCGCGCAGGCGTACGAGGCGGTCGAGCTGGGTCTCGGGGCGGGCGTCGACGACGATCACGACGTCGTACAGCGGAGCCAGGCCGTTCTCCGTCAGGAGCGGCACGTCGTGGACGACGACCGCGTCCTCGGCGGCCGCCGTCTCCAGTTCGCGGGAACGCTCGCCCACCAGAGGGTGCACGACCGAGTTCAGGACGGCCAGCTTCTCCCGGTCGGCGAAGACGATCGAGCCGAGCTTCGGCCGGTCCAGGCCGCCGTCGGGGGCGAGCACCTCCTGCCCGAAGGCGTCCACCACCGCGGCCAGGCCGGGCGTTCCGGGCGCGACCACCTCCCGCGCGATGCGGTCGGCGTCGATCAGCACGGCACCGCACTCCACGAGCAGCCGCGACACTTCGCTCTTGCCGGCACCGATTCCGCCGGTCAGACCCACCTTCAGCATGAGCGGAAGCCTAGGGCCTGGCTCCGGCCGCGGGATCGCCGGAGGTCAGTTGTCCCCCTCGCGCTCCGCCAGGAAGCGCTCGAACTCGAGGCCGATCTCGTCCGCCGAGGGGATCTCGACGGGCTCGGCGAGCATGTTGCCGCGGCTCTCGGCACCCGCGACGGCGTCGTACTGGTTCTCCAGGCCCGAGACGAGCGCGGTCAGCTCCTCGTCGCCCTCCTGGATCTGCCGGTCGATCTCCGTCTGGGTGCGATGCGCGTCCGTGCGCAGGGAGTGCGCGAGGCCGGGAAGCACCAGCCCGGTGGCCGCCGTGATGGCCTCCAGGACGGTCAGGGCCGCGTCCGGGTACGTGGACCGCGCGATGTAGTGCGGCACGTGCGCGGCGACCCCGAGGACGTCGTGCCCGGCCTCCATCAGGCGGAACTCGACCAGCGACTCGGCGCTGCCGGGAACCTGCGCCTCGTCGAAGGGGCTGGTGTGGCCCGGGACCAGGTCGGTGCGGTTGCCGTGCGGGGTCAGGCCCACGGGGCGGGTGTGCGGGACGCCCATGGGGATGCCGTGGAAGTTCACGGACAGGCGCACGCCGAGCCGCTCCACGATCTGCTGGACGGCGGCGGCGAAACGCTCCCACTCCACGTCCGGCTCGGGGCCGGACAGCAGCAGGAAGGGCGCTCCGGTGGCGTCCTGGACGAGCCGGACCTCGATGGTGGGGTCCTCGTAGCCGGTCCACCGGTCCTGCTGGAAGGTGAGCAGCGGCCGGCGGGCGCGGTAGTCCACGAGCCGGTCGTGGTCGAAGCGTGCGACGACCTGGTGGGGCAGCGAGTCGAGGACCCGGTCGACGATCTGGTCGCCGGTCTCGCCCGCGTCGATGTATCCGTCGAAGTGGTAGAGCATGACCAGACCGGCCGACTCCTGGGCGAGCGCCATGTCGACCACGGCCAGGCCCTTCGGCTCCCATGCGTACAAACCCTGCGGATCAAGCACTGTGACCGCTCCTCCTCGTGTTCGTACGTCTCAACGCGCCCTGGAGCAGGGGCATTCCCGCCGCGCTCCTTCCGGGCAGCACCGAGGGGCCGCACCCCGAAAGGTGCGGCCCCTCAGCCGTCTCGGCCGTGCCTCAGCGGCGAGCGGTCAGCTCTGGCCGCCGGCGAGCTTCTCGCGCAGGGCGGCGAGCGCCTCGTCCGAGGCCAGCGCGCCGGAGTTGTCCGGGCCCTCGGAGGAGTACGAACCGCCACCGGACGCGGCCGGAGCCGCACCCGCGTTGTCGCCGCCCTCGGCGGCAGCAGCGGCGTCGGCCTCGCGGCTCTTGATGACCTGCTGCTGGTGCTGCTCGAAGCGGGTCTGCGCCTCGGCGTACTGGCGCTCCCACTCCTCGCGCTGCTTCTCGTAGCCCTCGAGCCAGTCGTTGGTCTCGGGGTCGAAGCCCTCGGGGTAGATGTAGTTGCCCTGGTCGTCGTAGGACGCGGCCATGCCGTACAGGGTCGGGTCGAACTCGACCGAGGCCGGGTCGGCACCGAAGGACTCGTTGGCCTGCTTCAGCGAGAGGCTGATGCGACGGCGCTCGAGGTCGATGTCGATGACCTTGACGAAGATCTCGTCGTTGACCTGGACGACCTGCTCCGGGATCTCCACGTGACGCTCGGCCAGCTCGGAGATGTGGACCAGACCCTCGATGCCCTCGTCCACGCGGACGAACGCACCGAACGGAACCAGCTTCGTGACCTTGCCGGGCACGACCTGGCCGATCTGGTGGGTGCGGGCGAACTGCTGCCACGGGTCTTCCTGGGTCGCCTTCAGCGACAGGGAGACGCGCTCGCGGTCCATGTCGACGTCCAGGACCTCGACCGTGACCTCCTGGCCGACCTCGACGACCTCGGAGGGGTGGTCGATGTGCTTCCAGGACAGCTCGGAGACGTGGACCAGACCGTCGACGCCGCCCAGGTCCACGAAGGCACCGAAGTTGACGATCGAGGAGACCACACCGGAGCGGACCTGACCCTTCTGCAGGGTCGTGAGGAACGTCTGGCGGACCTCGGACTGGGTCTGCTCCAGCCAGGCACGGCGGGACAGGACCACGTTGTTGCGGTTCTTGTCCAGCTCGATGATCTTGGCCTCGAGCTCCTTGCCCACGTAGGGCTGGAGGTCGCGGACGCGGCGCATCTCGACCAGGGAGGCCGGGAGGAAGCCGCGGAGGCCGATGTCGAGGATGAGACCACCCTTGACGACCTCGATGACGGTACCGGTGACGATGCCGTCCTCTTCCTTGATCTTCTCGATGGTGCCCCAGGCACGCTCGTACTGGGCGCGCTTCTTCGAGAGGATCAGGCGGCCTTCCTTGTCCTCCTTCTGGAGGACCAGGGCCTCGATCTCGTCTCCGACGGCGACGACCTCGTTCGGGTCGACGTCGTGCTTGATCGAGAGCTCGCGGCTCGGGATGACACCTTCGGTCTTGTAACCGATGTCGAGCAGGACCTCGTCCCGGTCGACCTTCACGATGACGCCGTCGACGATGTCGCCGTCGTTGAAGTACTTGATCGTCTCGTCGATCGCGGCGAGGAAGGCTTCCTCGTTACCGATGTCGTTGACCGCAACCTGCGGGGTGGTGGCGGTGGTCTCGGTGCTGCTCGTCATGTGGGAAAGGGCTCCGGTACGGACATTGAGTCGTAGGTACTGCTTACGCCGGGAGCCCGTTTCGCTCTGCAGAAGCCGGACAGCCAAGGAAGCGCCCCATCAGATTCTGATGGCGACGCCTCGACAACCGAGGGGACATACAACAGATGCGAGCGCAGCCTGCTACGTCTGAGGTGCGCAGGCCCGCAGCGCAACTTGTAGCATACGGGGGCAGCCGGACAGGGTCAACGCACGAACGCGCACACCCGGGGCGGATCGCCCCATACCCGGCACAAGAACCGTCTCCGGAGGCCACGCAGGGTCCGGCAGACCCCTTCCGTGACACGGCCGGAGGGGCCGGCGCCACCGCGAAGGTGACGGAAGAGTACGACGAGGGAGCCGATCATCCAAGAGGCCGAAGCGTTCGAACCCGAGGCGACCCGCCGCACGGCCGGCGCCGTGGAGAGCTCCCGGGCCAACCGGGGCTGGTGGGACAGGAACGCGGACGAGTATCAGGTCGAGCACGGCACGTTCCTCGGCGACGACCGCTTCGTGTGGGGCCCCGAGGGCCTCGACGAGGTGGAGGCGGAGCTGCTCGGCCCGCCGGAGGAGCTGAACGGCAAGGACGTCCTGGAGATCGGCGCCGGGGCCGCCCAGTGCTCGCGCTGGCTGGCCGGCCACGGCGCCCGCCCGGTCGCGCTGGACATCTCGCACCGCCAGCTCCAGCACGCGCTGCGCATCGGCGGCTCGTTCCCCCTGGTGTGCGCCGACGCGGGTGCGCTGCCGTTCGCCGACGGCTCCTTCGACCTGGTGTGCTCGGCGTACGGCGCGCTGCCGTTCGTCGCCGACCCGGTCCTGGTGCTGAAGGAGGTGCACCGGGTGCTCCGTCCGGGCGGCCGCCTGGTCTTCTCGGTCACCCACCCGATCCGCTGGGCCTTCCCGGACGAGCCCGGACCGGAGGGGCTGACCGTCTCGTCCTCGTACTTCGACCGCACTCCCTACGTCGAGCAGGACGAGGAGGGTCGTGCCGTCTACGTCGAGCACCACCGCACGATCGGCGACCGGGTCCGGGACGTCGTCGCGGCGGGCCTGAGGCTGGTGGACCTGGTCGAGCCGGAGTGGCCGGCCTGGAACACCTCGGAGTGGGGCGGATGGTCGCCGCTGCGCGGAAACCTGATCCCGGGCACGGCCGTCTTCGTGTGCGAGCGAGGCGACAGGGGGGCACCCCCGGCCGGAGGCCGCGGGAGAGACTGAGCGGGTGATCCGCCACGACGCTCTGCAACCGCTGCCGGTACGCGGCGCGCTGCCCGCTCTGGACGAGGCGCTGGAGGAGCGCGGCACGGCCGTCCTGGTCGCGCCGCCCGGCACCGGCAAGACGACGCTGGTGCCGCTGGAGCTGGCGGGGCTGCTGAGGGACGGGCCCGCACGGCGCGTGCTGGTGGCCGAACCGCGGCGGATCGCGGCGCGGGCGGCGGCGCGCCGGATGGCGTGGCTGCTGGGCGAGCAGGCCGGCGCGAGCATCGGGTACACCGTGCGCGGCGAGCGGGTCGTCGGGCGGCACACGCGCGTGGAGGTCGTCACGACCGGTGTGCTGCTCCAGCGGCTCCAGCGCGACCAGGAGCTGACGGGCGTCGACGTGGTGGTGCTCGACGAGTGCCACGAGCGGCATCTGGACGCGGACACCGCGGCGGCCTTCCTGTGGGACGTACGGGAGACGCTGCGGCCGGAGCTGCGGCTGGTGGCCGCGTCGGCGACGACGGACGCCGAGGGCTGGGCGCGGCTGCTGGGCGGGGCGCCGGTCGTCGAGGCGGCCGGGGTCTCGCACCCGGTCGAGGTCGTGTGGGCGCCGCCGGCGCGGCCGGTGCGGCCGCCGCACGGGATGCGGGTGGACCCGGCGCTCCTGACGCACGTGGCGTCGACGGTACGGCGGGCGCTGGCCGAGCGGGACGGGGACGTGCTGTGCTTCCTGCCGGGCGTCGGTGAGATCGCGCGCGTGGCAGGGCAGCTGGGGGAGCTCGGCGGGGTCGACGTGCTCCAGGTGCACGGGCGGGCGCCGGCCGCCGTCCAGGACGCGGTGCTGGCGCCGGGCGCGCGGCGCCGGGTCGTGCTCGCCACGTCGGTGGCCGAGTCGTCGCTGACGGTTCCGGGCGTCCGGATGGTCGTCGACTCGGGGCTCGCGCGCGAGCCGCGGGTCGACCACGCGCGCGGGCTGAGCGCGCTGACGACGGTACGGGCCTCGCGGGCGGCCGGCCGGCAGCGGGCGGGGCGGGCCGGGCGGGAGGCGCCCGGAGCGGTGTACCGGTGCTGGGCGGAGGCCGAGGACGCCCGGCTGCCGCGGTTCCCGGCGCCGGAGATCAAGGTGGCCGACCTGACGGCGTTCGCCCTCCGGGCCGCCTGCTGGGGCGATCCGGGCGCCGCCGGGCTGGCGCTGCTCGATCCGCCGCCGGCCGGGGCGATGGCGGCGGCGCGCGACGTGCTGACGGCCGTCGGCGCGGTGGACCCGGCCGGGCGGGCCACGCAGCGGGGCCTGCGGCTGGCCCGGCTGGGGCTGCACCCACGGCTCGGGCGGGCGCTGCTGGACACGTCCGGCGAGGGGGCCGACGTGGTCGCGCTGCTGTCCGAGGAGGCGCCGCGGGAGTACGGGGACGACCTGGCGGCCGCGCTGCGCACGGCCCGGCGCGGCGGTGACGCGTACGCGGGACGGTGGCGGGCGGAGGTGCGCCGGCTGACGCGGGAGGGCGGGCGCACGGCGGCGGCGGACGACCGCACCGTGGGCCTCGTCGCGGCGCTGGCCTTCCCCGAGCGGGTGGCCAGGGCCGACGGGGGTTCCTATCTCATGGCCTCCGGGACGCGCGCCGAGCTGCGCGCCGGCAGTCCCCTGCGCGGCGCGTCCTGGATCGCGGTGGCCGTCGCGGACCGTCCCGTCGGCACGGGGCACGCGCGCGTGCAGCTCGCCGCCGCGGTGGACGAGGACACGGCCCGCTCGGCGGCGGCCTCGCTGTACCGCGCGGACGAGGAGGTGCGCTGGGCCGGCGGGGACGTCGTGGCGCGGCGGGTGGAGCGGCTGGGCGCGATCGAGCTGGCGGCGCGGCCCCTGGCGGACGCCGACCCCGTGCTCGTACGCGAGGCGCTGGTGGACGGGCTGCGGCGGGAGGGGCTCGGTCTGCTGCGGTGGACGCCCGACGCGGCCGTGCTGCGGCAGCGGCTCGCCTTTCTGCGGCTGCACCTCGGGGAGCCCTGGCCCGACGTGTCCGACGAGGCGCTCCACGCGCGCGTGGACGAGTGGCTGGAACCCGAGCTGGGCCGCGCGCGGCGGCGCGCCGACCTCGCGCGGATCGACGCCGGGCGGGCGCTGGGCCGGCTGCTGCCGTGGGCCGGCGGGGAGGCGGCCCGGCTGGACGAGCTGGCGCCGGAGCGGATCGCCGTGCCGAGCGGGTCCAGGATCCGGATCGACTACGGCGATCCGGAACAGCCCGTGCTCGCCGTGAAGCTGCAGGAGATGTTCGGGCTGCACGCGTCGCCCGCCGTCGCGGGCGTGCCGCTGCTCGTGCACCTGCTCTCGCCCGCCGGCCGCCCGGCCGCCGTCACCGCCGACCTCGCGTCGTTCTGGAAGGACGGCTACAAGGGCGTACGGGCGGAGCTGCGGGGCCGGTATCCGAAGCACCCGTGGCCCGAGGACCCCGCCTCGGCCGAGCCGACGCGGCACACCAACGCGCGCCTCGGGCGCTGACGGTTCGGGCGGGCCGGCTCAGGCACCGACCGGTTCCGGCGCCGGGGACTCGGCGGGTTCCGGATCGGCCCGGCGGCGGCCGCGGGCCTCCAGCCACAGCGACAGGGCGAGCAGCAGGGCGCCGAGGACCAGGAAGCCCCAGGGCAGGTAGGACGTCAGCAGCAGGACGAGGGTGCGGTTGGACTTGACCAGGGCGACGGTGTGCTCGATGTAGTCCTCGCGCATCTTCACGTGGCCGGCGAAGGCCGTCACCTTGTCGCGTCCGCCGAGGAGGGTGCCACCGCGCAGCTCCTCCTTGTGGATCTCCTCGCCGTAGACGGGGGCCCCGGTGACGGGCTCGACCCAGAACCGGCGGACGGTCGTGTACCAGCGGGTGGTGCCGGTCCCGGCGACCGACTCGGGGGTGATCCCCTTGACGGGCATGACCTTGGGGAAGGGGACCTTGGTCCAGGGGACGGTCTGCTCGAAGTAGTAGACCGTCAGGCCGCGGAAGTCCCGCGTGCCCCGGTAGTGGATGGGGTTCGTGGTGCGGGTCTGGGCGTCGAAGTACTCGTAGTCACGCTTCTGCGTCAGGAACGGCCACTTGAACTCGATGCCGTCCCGCTTCACCGGGTCGCCGTCGACCATCTCGCCGGTGGCGTGCACCGGGTCCTGGCTGTGGGCGTCGAAGATGTAGCGCTCGGGGATCTCGGAGACCATCCGGCCGTCGGGGCCCTGGACGTAGGAGAGGCCGTCCCAGACGACGACGTCCCGGCCCGCCGTCCGCTCGATCTTCTTCCCGGCCTCCACGTTGCCCTTGAGGGTCTGCACGATGGTGACCTTGGAGACCTTGCGCGCCTTCATCGTGCCGTAGTCGAGGAGCGTCGCGCCCTTCGCCTCCAGGACCATGTCCTGGTACTGGTCGGCCGGGATCTTGGCCAGGCGCGGGAAGGCGTACCAGCGCAGCAGCGGGGAAAGGGCCGCGAAGAACACGGCGAAGGCGAGCAGGACCAGACTGGCCTTGCGGCGCATCTCGGCCTCCCGGGCGGACGGCTGACGTGCGGGCTACGGGTGCGACGGCACCGTCGTCAGCAGCGGTTTCGGAGACGTCTTTCCCGTCGGCGACCCCGTCGCGGTGATCGTGAGGATCAGCGCGAGAGCGACGGCGAGTCCGGTCGCGGCGGCGATCAGGGCGCGCATTCCTGCCTCCCGACGGACTGGAACGGGCTGGGGCGGGACGGAACTGATACATCGTCAGGTCCGGCACCGTAGCAACGGGTGGCCGAGATGAGAACACGTCGCACACGGACGAGGGCGCCCCGTCCGCCGAAGCGGAGGGGCGCCCTCGTGGTGAGGCGTTACGCGGAGGGGCTCGCCGACGTGGTGGGCGACGGGGTCGCCGAGGTGTCCGCCGGGGCCACGGTCAGCTCGACGTCGAGGCTCGCGCCGCCCGCGGTGGTGATGCGGAGGATGAAGGTGCCGGTGGTGTCGTCGGAGTACAGCTTCGGCAGCTCCAGCAGGCCCTTGTCGTCCGTCGCCAGGTCCGTCAGGGTGCGTACGGGCTTGCCGTCCGCGTCCTTGAAGTAGGGGCCCTTGTCGTTCGCGGTCGCGTCGAGCTTGGACTTGATCAAGGTGGCGGTGGCCGCGACCTTGTCCGCGACGGCGCCCTCGTACGTGGCCTTCACCTCGACCTGGTCGGCGAACTCGCCGCCCGGGGTGCAGGTGAGCGCGGTGTCGCTGGTGCGGACGACGGCGTCGGCGACGCGCTCGGTGACGGTGGCCCGGTGATCGAGGACCGTGGCCACACGCCCCACCACCGCGGCACGGACGGTGAAGTCGCCGGTCTTCTCGCCCGCCTGGAGCGCGGGGGCGAGGGCCACGCCGGTGCTGTCGGTGACGACCGTGGCGGCCTTCTCGCCGCCGGTGAAGGCGGCGTCGGTGTCACCGGTGACGGTGAAGCGGATCTCGACCTTGGCCACGGCCTTGCCGGCCTTGGTCACGGCCTTGACGCCCACCTTCTGCGTGAAGGCGTCGCCCGCCATCGCGGTGAGCGTGCCGGTGCCCGAGTCCGCCAGGTGGTCGACGGTGTCGGCCGGCGGCGGCGTGGGCGACGGTGACGGACTGCCCGGCGTGCTGGGTGTGCTCCCGGGCGTGTCCGGTGTGCCGGGCGTGCTCGGCGGCGGCGTGGCGGGGGTCGACGGGCCGTGGCCGGACGGGGTCTTCGGAGGCTTCGACGAGGGCGGGGCCGACGGCTTCTTCCCGGACTTCTTGCCGCTGTCGCTGCGGTGGGACGGGATCGTGCCGGTGCCGTCCGGGATCTCGTGGGTGCCGTTGCGGTAGTACTCCAGCCACGACAGGACGAGGTTCAGGTAGTCCTGCGAGTTGTTGTAGCTGAGGATCGCGCGGTTGAGGCCCGCCTGCTCGGCCATGTTCCAGTTGTTGCGGCACAGGTAGTGGCCGGCGGCGAGGGCGGCGTCGTAGACGTTGTTGGGGTCCTTGACCCCGTCGCCGTTGCCGTCGCGGCCCGCCCACGCCCAGGTGGACGGGATGAACTGCATGGGCCCGACGGCCTGGTCGTAGGAGCTGTTGCCGTCGTACCTGCCGCCGTCGGTGTCCTTGATCAGCGCGAAGCCGTTGCCGTCGAGCTGCGGACCGAGGATCGGGGAGAGGGTGGTGCCGTTCGCGTCGACCCGGCCGCCGCGGGCCTGGCCGGACTCGACCTTGCCGATCGCCGCGAGCAGCTGCCAGGGCAGGTGGCAGCCCGGCTTGGAGGAGCTCAGCTCGGCCGCGGCCTTCTTGTAGGCGGCGAGCACCGTCGCGGGGATGCCGGACTCGGAGGGGCCCTGGGTCACGGGGGTGGCGGTCGGGGACGGCGAGGGGCTCGGGCTGTTGAGCGGCGGCAGGTCGGTGTAGTACGGCGAGTCGCCGGTCGCGCCGCCCTCACCGGTGGCGGTCGCTTCGGGAGAGGGCTGCGCGTCGGAGGCGGTCCGTCTGCCGTGGTCGTCGACAGTGACCCCCGGGGCCTGGGACGCGGACAGGGCCGCGACCGCGGCCGCCGCGACGGCGGTCGTCGCCGCCCCCTTGCACAGCCTCCTGCCGAATTGCGCCGCCATAGAGTGAACCCCTCCCAGGGACGCGCGCGCGTCCGTCTTCGTCTGCCGAGCGTGTCCGCTCGCCCCAGGTGTGACGAGCGACCGGGCGATCGGGTTGCCTTCGCGGGCTGCCGAGTCGTGTCTTTTTCTGTTGGCTCTCCTGTTCGACCGCGCACCTGGCACGGCGACCCAGGCGACCCTACGACAACTTCCTTTGCGCCGGGAGCCGTTCGTGCCCGGTTTTCACCGCTTGGCCATGTGCGATCGACCCGGCGGCCACATCCGCATACTGGAGCGAGGCGATCACCCGGGCCGGCCGTCCGGGCAACGTCCGGCGTGAGGAGCCCCGTTGCCGTTCACCCTGAGCCATGCGGCAGCGGTGCTGCCCGGCGTACGCGGCGACGGCAGCGGCCGGGGCCGGCTGGTCCCGGCCGTCCTCGTGGCCGGTTCCTTCGCGCCCGATATGACGTATTACGCGGCGGCGCGGTGTCCGGGGCGATGGGGTTCGGGGACGTCACCCACTCCTTCCCCGGTGTCTTCACGGTCGACGTGCTGGTGGCCTGGGCGCTGGTGTGGCTGTGGCTGCTGGTGCGCGAGCCGCTGGTGGCGCTGCTGCCGCGGTCCTGGCAGCCGCGGCCGGCCGCGCTGCTGCGGTGCGGGGCGCCGCGGGCGCGTGTCCGTCCCGCGCTGGTCGCGCGATGGTACGTGTCCGCCGCGCTCGGCGCGCTCACGCACGTCGTCTGGGACGCGTTCACGCACCACGACCGGTGGGGCGTGCGGCTGTTTCCCGTGCTGGATCGGGAGTTCGCGGGCTTCCCGCTGTACTGGTACCTCCAGTACGGCGGCTCGGCGGTGGCCGCGGTCGTGATCGCCGTGTGGGTGATGCGTGCGCTGCGGCGGGTGCCGGTGGGGCCGGGGGCGGTGGTGCAGGGGGCGGTGACGCCGGGAGCCGTCGTGCCGGGAGCGACGGTGCCGGAGGCGGTCGTGCCGGGAGCGGTGACGCCGGGAGCCGTCGTGCCGGGAGCGGCGGTGCCGGAGGCGGTCGCGCCGGGAGCCGTCGTGCCGGAGGCGGTCGCGCCGGGAGCGGTCATGCCGGGAGCCGTCGTGCCGGGAGCGGTGGGTGTCCCCTTGTTGTCTGTGCGGGACCGGTGGTGGGCCGGTGCCGTGATCGGTGGGTGCGGTGCCGTGGGCGCCGTGCAGCGCGCGACCCGGTGGTGGGCGTACTGGGGGTCGACGGCCCGGCCCTGGGAACTGATTCCGGCCGTCTGCTTCGGAGCGGGCGCGGGGCTGGTGCTGGGGCTGGTGCTCCACGGGGCCGGGACCCGGGTGCGGCACCCGGCGCGAGCGGCCGCGCAACCGGAGCGGGTCAGCGCCGGGGGCGGCCGTCCGGCCGGTCGCTGAGGGTACGGGCGGTCACGACGAACACCGTGACGCGGCGCGCGGAGCGGCTGCGGCGGACGCGGCCGACGAGGTTGGTCACGTAGCTGCGGCCCAGGCCGGCCCACAGCCGCCAGGTGGGTGGCTCCGTGCCGCCCGTCGCGATACGGCGCAGCCGGCGCCGGAGGTCCGCCGCCGTGCGGCGCAGGACGACCCTGAGGTCGGTGGGGATGCGGGCGGTGCTTGCGCGGGCTGCGGAAGCCGGTACGGGCGCGAGCGGCACCACGGGCGCCGCCTCGGCACTCGCCTGCGCTCTCGCCGGCCGGCGGTTGAGCATGCGTATACCCATGCCCGCATCCTGTACAGGCGACGGACGGGCGGCGCCTTTGCGGGGGCCACGTGAGTGACGGGCCCCGTGGGGCTCCGGCCGGGAGGGCACGGGTGGGGCCGGGGGCGCCGGCGGCCCGTGCCGGGTCCGCACGGGCCGCCGTCCCTGCTCGCCGCCGCGGGACGTCTCCCGCACCCCCGCCCAGCACCCGGCGCGACAGGAGACGGCCGGCTGCGGCCCCGGCACGACAGGACACGGGCGGCAACGGATCCAGCACCACCGGCGCACCGCTGTCATCGCTCGCCGCCACGGACCCCCTGTGCACCCCGGCCGGCACGATGCCGGCCGTCGTGGCTCCGCGACGAGGGCGCTCCGGCGCCTTGCGATCGCACGCACCAGACGCCGCGGTGCCCGCCCTCCGGGCGGACGACGGGCATGGTCGGACACCCCCTAGTGCGCCGCGGACTCCCAGTCCGTGCCGTCGCCGACCGAGACGCCGAGGGGGACCCTCAGCCGGACGGCGTCGGCCATTTCGCGGCGGACGATCTCCTCCGCCGCCGCGCGCTCGCCGGGAGCGATCTCGAGGACGATCTCGTCGTGGACCTGGAGGAGCATGCGGGAGGTGAGCCCCGCCTCCTGGAGCGCGCCGTCGACCTTGAGCATGGCGATCTTGACGATGTCCGCCGCGGTGCCCTGGATGGGCGCGTTGAGAGCCATGCGCTCGGCGGCCTCACGGCGCTGGCGGTTGTCGCTGTTGAGGTCGGGGAGGTAGCGGCGGCGCCCGAACAGCGTCGCCGTGTAGCCCGTCGCCCGCGCCTCGTCGACGGCCCGGCGCAGATAGTCCCGGACGCCGCCGAAGCGCTCGAAGTACGCGTCCATCAGACCGCGCGCCTCCGCCGCCTCGATGTTCAGCTGCTGGGACAGGCCGAACGCGGACAGACCGTAGGCCAGGCCGTACGACATCGCCTTGATCTTGCGGCGCATCTCCGCGTCCACCGCGGTCGGCTCGACGGCGAACACCTGGGAGGCCGCCGTGGTGTGCAGGTCCTCTCCGGAGGTGAACGCCTCGATCAGGCCCTCGTCCTCGGAGAGGTGGGCCATCACCCGCAGCTCGATCTGGCTGTAGTCGGCGGTCATCAGGGACTCGAAGCCCTCGCCGACGACGAAGCCGCGGCGGATGGCCCGGCCCTCGTCGGTGCGGACCGGGATGTTCTGCAGGTTCGGGTCCGTGGAGGACAGCCGGCCGGTCGCGGCGACCGTCTGGTTGAAGGTGGTGTGGATGCGGCCGTCCGTGGCGATCGTCTTGATCAGGCCCTCGACCGTGACCCGCAGCTTCGCCTGCTCGCGGTGGCGGAGCATGATCACCGGCAGCTCGTTGTCCGTCTGCGTGGCGAGCCAGGCCAGGGCGTCGGCGTCCGTGGTGTAGCCGGTCTTCGTCTTCTTCGTCTTCGGCAGCGCCAGCTCGCCGAAGAGGACCTCCTGCAGCTGCTTGGGCGAGCCCAGGTTGAACTCGTGCCCGGCGGCCGCGTGCGCCTCCTTCACCGCCTGCTGGACGGCGCCCGCGAACATCTGCTCCATGGCCTCCAGGTGGGCCCGGTCCGCCGCGATGCCGTGCCGCTCCATCCGGGCCAGCAGCGCGGACGTCGGCAGCTCCATGTCCCGCAGGAGGTCCGCGGCGCCGACCTCCTCCAGGCGGCTTTCGAACGCCTCGCCCAGGTCGAGGACGGCGCGGGCCTGGACCATCAGGGCCTCGGCCTCGGCCCCGTCGTCCGCGCCGAAGGCGAGCTGGCCGTCGGCCGCGGCGGCGGGGGCCAGCTCCCGGTGCAGGTACTCGAGGGACAGCGCGTCCAGGTCGAAGGAGCGGCGGCCCGGCTTGACCAGGTAGGCGGCGAGCGCGGTGTCCATGCGGACGCCGGCGATGCTCCAGCCGTGCTCGGCGAAGACCCGCATCGCGCCCTTCGCGTTGTGGAAGACCTTCGGCCGGCCGGCGTCGGCGAGCCAGGCCGCGAACGCCTGCTCGTCGGTCTCGTCCAGCTGCGCGGGGTCGAACCAGCCGGCCGCTCCCCCGGCCGCGGCGAGGGCGACCTCGGCGACCGAGCCGGTGCCGAGCGCCCAGGTGTCGACGGTGGCGACGCCCAGGGTGTCACCGCCGTGCTCGGCCAGCCAGGGCGCCAGCTCGCCCGTGCCGAGCACGGCGCCGTCCAGCTCCACGCCCTCGGCCGTGACCGGCGTGGCCTCGGCCTCCTCGGCGCCGGGGTCCACGCCGAAGAGCCGCTCGCGCAGGGAGGGGTTCCTGATCTCCAGGGTGTCCAGGACCATCGAGACGGCCTTGCGGTCGTACGGCTCGCGGGCCAGGTCGGTGACGGCCTTGGGCAGCTCGACACCGCGCTCCAGCTCGGTGAGACGGCGGTTGAGCTTGACCGACTCCAGGTGGTCGCGCAGATTCTGCCCGGCCTTGCCCTTGACCTCCTCGACGCGCTCGACCAGCTCGGCGAAGGAACCGAACTGGTTGATCCACTTCGCGGCGGTCTTCTCGCCGACACCGGGGATGCCCGGCAGGTTGTCGGACGGGTCGCCGCGCAGGGCGGCGAAGTCGGGGTACTGCGCGGGCGTCAGCCCGTACTTCTCGAAGACCTTCTCCGGGGTGAACCGGGTCAGCTCGGAGACGCCCTTGGTCGGGTACAGCACGGTCGTGTTCTCGCTGACCAGCTGGAAGGAGTCGCGGTCACCGGTGACGATCAGGACCTCGAAGCCCTCGGCCTCGGCCCGGGTGGCGAGGGTGGCGATGATGTCGTCCGCCTCGAAGCCGTCGACCGCGAAGCGGGAGGCGTGCATGGCGTCCAGGAGCTCGCCGATCAGCTCCACCTGGCCCTTGAACTCGTCCGGCGTCTTGGAGCGGTTCGCCTTGTACTCCGTGAACTCCTGCGAGCGCCAGGTCTTGCGGGAGACGTCGAAGGCCACCGCGAAGTGCGTGGGCGCCTCGTCGCGCAGGGTGTTGGCCAGCATCGACGCGAAGCCGTAGATCGCGTTCGTCGGCTGGCCCGTCGCGGTCGTGAAGTTCTCCGCGGGCAGCGCGAAGAACGCGCGGTAGGCCAGTGAGTGCCCGTCCATGAGCATGAGGCGGGGCCGCGTGCCGTCGGTGGTCTGCTCGGTCTTCTTCGATGCTGTCTCTGCCACGCCCCCGATCCTGCCACGTACCACTGACAGCCGGACCTCCGCACGCCCGGCGGCCCGCTTGGCTCCCCCGGTGTCACCCGCGCGTGCGAGGATCGGAGGGGTAGTTCGCAGGTGCAGGTGAAGGAGAGTGCGCGATGGCGACGAAGCCACCCCAGAGCGATCCCGTCCAGGACGCGCCGCAGGTCGCGGAGCCGCAGCACGCGGCGGCGGGGCTGCCCGCGATCGGTCACACCCTGCGCGTCGCCCAGCAGCAGATGGGCGTGCGGCGCACCGCTCTGACGCTGCTGCGCGTCAATCAGAAGGACGGCTTCGACTGCCCGGGCTGCGCCTGGCCGGAGCCGGAGCACCGGCACACGGCGGAGTTCTGTGAGAACGGCGCGAAGGCGGTGGCCGAGGAGGCCACCCTGCGCCGGGTCACCCCGGAGTTCTTCGCCGCGCACCCGGTCGCCGACCTCGCGACCCGCAGCGGCTACTGGCTCGGCCAGCAGGGGCGGCTCACGCACCCCATGTACCTCCCCGAAGGCGGAGATCACTACGAGCCGGTGACCTGGGAGCGCGCCTTCGACATCGTCGCCGAGGAGATCGCCGCGCTCGGCTCCCCGGACGAGGCGGTCTTCTACACCTCGGGCCGCACCAGCAACGAAGCGGCCTTCCTCTACCAGCTGTTCGCCCGCCGGCTGGGCACCAACAACCTCCCCGACTGCTCCAACATGTGCCACGAGTCGTCCGGCTCGGCACTCACGGAGACCATCGGCGTCGGCAAGGGCAGCGTCCTGCTGGAGGACCTGTACAAGGCCGACCTGATCATCGTCGCCGGCCAGAACCCCGGCACCAACCACCCGCGCATGCTCACCGCCCTGGAGAAGGCGAAGGCGGGCGGCGCGAAGATCATCAGTGTCAACCCGCTGCCCGAGGCGGGCCTGGAGCGCTTCAAGAACCCGCAGACCGCGCAGGGCATGCTCAAGGGCGCCGCGCTCACCGATCTGTTCCTGCAGATCCGCATCGGCGGCGACCAGGCCCTCTTCCGCCTCCTCAACCAGCTGATCCTCGACGCCGACGGCGCGGTCGACGAGGAGTTCGTACGCGAGCACACCCACGGCTACGAGGAGTTCGCGGCCGCCGCCGGGGACGCCGACTGGGACGGGACGCTCGCCGCGACCGGCCTCACGCGCGAGGAGATCGAGCGGGCCCTCGGCATGGTGCTCGCCTCGAAGCGCACCATCGTCTGCTGGGCGATGGGCCTCACTCAGCACAAGCACTCCGTGCCGACCATCCGCGAGATCGTCAACTTCCTTCTGCTGCGCGGAAACATCGGCCGCCCGGGCGCGGGCGTGTGCCCGGTGCGCGGCCACAGCAACGTGCAGGGCGACCGCACGATGGGCATCTTCGAGCGCCCCGCGCCCGCCTTCCTGGACGCCCTGGAGCGGGAGTTCGGCTTCGCGCCGCCGCGCGAGCACGGCTACGACGTCGTCCAGGCGATCCGCGCCCTGCGCGACGGCGCGGCGAAGGTCTTCTTCGCCATGGGCGGCAACTTCGTCTCGGCCTCCCCCGACACGGACGTCACCGAGGCGGCCATGCGCCGCGCCCGGCTGACCGTGCACGTGTCGACGAAGCTCAACCGCTCGCACGCGGTCACGGGCGCGCGCGCCCTGATCCTGCCCACCCTCGGGCGCACCGAGCGCGATCTGCAGGGCAGCGGCGAGCAGTTCGTCACCGTCGAGGACTCCATGGGCATGGTGCACGCCTCCCGCGGCCGCCTGGACCCCGCGAGCAGGCACCTGCTGTCGGAGCCGGCCATCGTCTGCCGGCTGGCACGCCGCGTGCTGGGCGCTCAGGACCCGCTGCCGTGGGAGGAGTTCGAGAAGGACTACGCGACGGTCCGCGACCGCATCGCCCGCGTGGTCCCCGGCTTCGAGGACTTCAACGCGCGCGTGACCGGTTCCGCCGGTCGCCCCGGCGGCGGCTTCGCCCTGCCGCACGCCCCGCGCGACGAGCGCCGCTTCCCGACGGCGACGGGCAAGGCCAACTTCACCGCCGCGCCCGTCGAGTACCCGGAGCTGCCGGCGGGCCGGCTGCTGCTGCAGACGCTGCGCTCGCACGACCAGTACAACACCACGATCTACGGCCTGGACGACCGCTACCGCGGGATCAGGAACGGCCGCCGGGTCGTGCTGGTCAACCCCGACGACGCGCGGGCGCTCGGGGCCGCCGAGGGGTCGTACGTGGACCTGGTGAGCGAGTGGAAGGACGGCGTCGAGCGCAGGGCGAGCGGCTTCCGGGTCGTGCACTACCCGACGGCCCGCGGCTGCGCGGCCGCGTACTACCCCGAGACCAACGTCCTCGTCCCGCTGGACGCCACCGCGGACACCAGCAACACCCCGGCCAGCAAGTCGGTCGTCGTGCGTCTGGAACAATCGGCAGCCGACTGAGCGTTTGCTCAGCCGACGTGGACGATGGTTCAGGACGAACGGAGCAGGACCGATGGGCGAGCAGAACAACGTGACGTTCCCGCAGGAGGTCGTCGACGAGTACGCCGCACTCGGCGTCGACCTCCCGGCCCTGTTCTCAGCCGGCCACCTCGGCACCCGGATGGGCGTGGAGATCCGGGAGGCCTCGGCGGACCGCGTCGTCGGCACGATGCCGGTCGAGGGCAACACCCAGCCCTACGGCCTGCTGCACGGCGGCGCCTCCGCCGTGCTGGCCGAGACCCTCGGCTCCGTCGGCTCGATGCTGCACGGCGGCAGCTCCAAGATCGCGGTCGGCGTCGACCTCAACTGCACCCACCACCGCGGCGTCCGCTCCGGCCTGGTCACCGGGGTGGCCACGCCCGTGCACCGGGGCCGGTCGACGGCGACGTACGAGGTCGTGATCAGCGACGAGGAGGAGCGCCGTGTGTGCACCGCCCGCCTGACCTGCCTGCTCCGTGACGTACGGCCCGGCGACGGGGCGCCGGTGGGCGCCGACGCGGGCTGACCGCCCCGGCCTGCCCGCCGGTCCCGCGTCCCGCCTCTGGTCCGACCGGCCGATCAGGCCATAACGTCATGACATGAGAACGGGAGGAGCCGCCCGGCCGACGACGGTGGTCGGCTGCGGGCCGGCACTGGTGCTGGTGGCGGGCGGTGCGTGCGCCGGGTGCGGCTCGCCGGACTCCGGGAGCCGCGCGACCGCCGCACGCGGCGTCTCGGCCACACCGTCCGCGACCACGCCCGAGGCGCTGTGCGCGCGGGTCGTCACGTACTGGTCGCGCAAGGTCCTGGACAGCCACACCTACGGGGACTACCAGACGATGGGCCTGTCCAACGGCCAGTACGACATCCTGCGCAAGGTCGTGGACGCCGCGCGGGCCGCCAAGAAGCGCCAGGGCGCCGCGGCGGCCGACGAGTTGATCGTTCGTCAGGTCCGCCAGGGCTGCCGGGACTGGTACCGCACGGGCGGTCCGAGCAACGGGCCGTGGCAGTGAGCGGCGTCGGCCCGCTGGAGCCGGGCGAGGGCACCCGGGCCTGGGACACGCAGGAGGGCGGCACCGCCGCCCTGCCCCGCCGCCCGCGCGGCCCGCTGCGGCAGTGGTACGACCGGCACCGGCGCGCCGCCGTCGCCGGCGCCACGGCCGCGGCCGTCCTCACCGCCGGCGGCTACCTGTACCTCACCCGGCCGCACAGGCCGCCGCCCCCTCCGCCGCCGTACCCGTCTCAGGTGGTGGACATCACCTACCTCGACCCGGTGACCACCTCGAAGCAGGACAGACCCGGCAGCTTCAGCTTCGCGGTGGACCTGAGCGTGGCGTCCGGACCGCCCGTCACGGTCCGGGACATCGCCCAGCCGTACGCCGGCCTGAGCCTGACCTCGCAGCCGCGCACTCCTTTCCGGACACGGGCGGGCGAACGCCGCAAGGTCGTGATCACCATGCACGTCACGCAATGCCGGAAAGCGCCGGAAAGCGCCGGACTCCCTTTCCTGGACGTAACTCTGCGTAATACGCGCGCAATAGAGGTCCACAGTTTCATCCTGGGGCAGCGCTATGCACAGCACCTCTCCAGCGCCCTGCAAGCCGTCTGCGGCACCGCTTCGAGGTAATTGGCAAAACCCCTGAAGCACCTGACAGCCCGGCGTGGGTCCTGCAGGTTCTCAGCATGCGGACGGGGCGAATCGGCTGGAATTCCGCTGTTCCACCCACCGTGTACCGCTCTGCATAACCTGGTGTCATAACAAGACAGTCACAGCCTCAGTCAGACCCTCCTCCAGGCTTCCTCCACACGCTTAGAGTCACCGCCAGTCACCGTGCTGCCGAAAAACCCCTTCGGCCCGGCGCAGCGACTCGGCCACTTCCACGGGGAAGGGGCCGGTGACAGGGAAAGGACTGATCGTGCGTCAACGTTCGCTCATCGCCATCACCGCCGCCCTGGCGGCGGGAGCACTCACCCTCACCGCCTGCGGCTCGCGCGACAGCGGCGACAAGGGCAACTCCGGGAGCGGCGGCACCACCGTCACCATCGGAATCGACGCCCCGCTGACCGGCGACCTGTCCGCGCTGGGCCAGGGCATCAAGAACTCCGTGGACCTCGCCGCCAAGACGGCCAACAAGCAGAAGTTCGTCGACGGCGTCACGTTCAAGGTCGTGGCCAAGGACGACCAGGCTCAGGCCTCCTCGGGCCAGCAGAACGCCACCTCTCTGGTCGCCGACAAGAGCGTCCTCGGCGTCGTCGGCCCGCTGAACTCCAACGTCGCCGAGTCGATGCAGAAGGTCTTCGACGACGCCAAGCTGGTCGAGGTCTCCCCGGCCAACACCAACCCGGCCCTGACCCAGGGCACGAACTGGCAGACCACGAAGTCCCGCCCGTTCAAGTCGTACTTCCGCACCGCGACCACGGACGCCATCCAGGGCCCGTTCGCCGCCGAGTACGTCTACAACACGGCGAAGGCGAAGAAGGTCTTCGTCATCGACGACAAGAAGACCTACGGCGCCGGCCTCGCCGCGACCTTCACCAACGAGTTCAAGAAGCTCGGCGGCACGGTCGTGGGCACCCAGCACATCAACCCGGACACCAAGGACTTCTCCTCGGTCGCCACCCAGGTGAAGAACTCCGGCGCCCAGGCCGTCTACTACGGCGGCGAGTACCCGCAGGCCGGCCCGCTCAGCAAGCAGATCAAGGCCGCCGGCGCCAAGATCCCGCTCGTCGGCGGCGACGGCATCTTCGACCCGACCTTCATCAAGCTGGGCGGCGCCAGCAGCGCCGGTGACCTCGCCACCTCCGTCGGCGCCCCGGTGGAGACCCTTGACTCCGCCAAGAAGTTCGTCGCCGACTACAAGGCGGCCGGCTACTCGGGCGACTACGGCGCCTACGGCGGCTACTCCTACGACTCCGCCTGGGCCATCATCGAGGCCGTGAAGAAGGTTGTCGACGACAACAACGGCAAGCTGCCCTCCGACGCCCGCGCGAAGGTCACCGCCGCCATGCAGGACGTGTCCTTCGACGGAGTCACCGGCAAGGTCTCGTTCGACCAGTACGGTGACGCCACCAACAAGCAGCTCACCGTCTACGCCGTGAAGAACGGTGCCTGGGCGGCCGTCAAGTCCGGTACGTTCACCGGCTGACCTCACCCGCACCACTCACGAGCCGCGCGGGGCGCTGTTCCACAGGCGCCCCGCGCGTTCTCGCATCCGGCCTCATCCGTCGAAATCATCCGAAAGTCTCGGAGGACATGCGGTGAACGAACTGCCGCAGCAGCTGGTCAACGGCCTGCTACTGGGATCCATGTACGGGCTGATCGCCATCGGCTACACGATGGTCTATGGCATCGTCCAGCTCATCAACTTCGCCCACGGCGAGATCTTCATGACCGGAGCCTTCGGTGCTCTGACGGTCTACGCATACATTCTGCCCAACGGCACCTCGATGTGGATCGCGCTGCCGCTGATGCTGATCGGCGCCATCATCGTGGCCACGACCGTCGCCGTGGGAGCGGAACGGTTCGCCTACCGCCCCCTGCGAGGCGCCCCCCGCCTCGCCCCCCTCATCACCGCCATCGGCCTCTCCCTCGCCCTCCAGCAAGCGGTGTGGGCCTGGTACCCGGAGGCCAAGTCCTCGCGGACCTTCCCGCAGATCGACGGCGGGCCCTTCCACATCGGAAACGTCACCATCCAGACCGGCGACGTCTTCCTGCTCATCGCCGCCCCGGTCAGCATGGCCGTCCTCGGCTACTTCGTCATGAAGACCCGAACCGGACGCGGTATGCAGGCCACCGCGCAGGACCCGGACACGGCCAAGCTCATGGGCGTCAACACCGACCGCATCATCGTCATCGCGTTCGCCCTGGGCGCCGTCTTCGCCGCCATCGGAGGTGTCGCCTACGGCCTCAAGTACGGCGAGATCAACTTCCGTATGGGCTTCATCCTCGGCCTCAAGGCGTTCACCGCGGCCGTCCTCGGCGGTATCGGCAACATCTACGGAGCCATGATCGGTGGCGTCGTGCTCGGTGTCGCCGAGACCCTGGCCTCCGCCTACATCTCCGACATCCCGGGCATGGAAAAGTTCGGCAGCCAGTCCTGGGCGGATGTCTGGGCCTTCGTACTCCTCATCCTTGTGCTCCTCTTCAGGCCTCAGGGTCTGCTCGGCGAGCGCGTCGCGGACAGGGCGTGACACCGATGACCACACAGACCACCGCTCCAGAGACCCCTGAGACCCCGGCCGCGGCCGCCCCGTCCGGCCTGATCGCCCTCCCGCCGCAACTCGGCCGCGCCCTCGCCCTCGGCGGCGGCGTACTCACGATCATCTCGACGTTCATGTCCTGGACCTGGACGTCCGCGTTCCCCGGCGACCTCACCGTCTACGGCTACCCGGGCGGCCTGCAGGTCCTCGTCCTGATCGGCGGCATCTTCACCACGCTCTTCGCCCTGGCCGGTTACGGCGTCGGGTGGCTGCGCGGGCTCGTGCCCGCCGGCGGCGACGCCGCCCTGAAGATGGCCGCGCTCGCCGCGTTCGCCACCGCCTGGTACACGGTCATCGCGATCAGCGACGAACTCGGCGGCGTCGTCAATCTCGACCCGGGCGGCTACCTCGTCGCGATCGCCAGCCTCGCCGCCTTCGTCGGTGCCCTGGCACTGCCCTTCCAGCACCCCGAGCCCGACCCGATCGACCCCGACGACTCCGCCTGGGAGCACTTCAAGAACACGTCGTCCCACCGGTGGGAGACCGTCAAGAAGGCCTTCGCCGCCAACCCCGCGCGGCCCGTCGGCAAGCTCCCGGCCTTCGTCGAGATCCTGATCATCGCGGGCATCATGGCCGTCGGCCTGCTGGTCTTCACCTACGGCATCGGCACCGAGTACGACGAGCTCTTCGTCGGCTTCCTGATCACCGCCGGCTTCGGCTTCGCCGCCCTCAACAAGGCCGGCCTGGTCGCCCAGGCCTCCCAGATCACCGCCCGGCACCAGACCATCACCGTCTGGGGCGCCTTCATCGCGGCGGCGCTGTTCCCCTTCACCCAGACCGACGACCAGTACGCGACCCTCGGCGTCTACATCCTGATCTTCGCCACCGTCGCCCTCGGCCTGAACATCGTCGTCGGCCTCGCCGGCCTCCTCGACCTCGGATACGTCGCCTTCCTCGGTGTCGGCGCCTATGCCGCGGCCCTGGTCTCCGGCTCGCCCAGCTCGCCGTTCGACGTGCACTTCCCGTTCTGGGCGGCCGTCCTCGTCGGCGCCGCGGCCTCGCTCACCTTCGGCATCCTCATCGGTGCGCCGACCCTGCGGCTGCGCGGCGACTACCTGGCCATCGTCACCCTCGGCTTCGGTGAGATCTTCCGCATCACGGCCAACAACCTGGACGGCACCTCCGGTCCCGACATCACCAACGGGTCCAACGGCATCTCGTCGATCCCGAACCTGAAGATCCTCGGCTGGGACCTCGGTGCCCCGCACGACATCCTCGGTTTCACCATCGGCCGGTTCGCCAACTACTTCCTGCTGATGCTGATCATCACGGCCGTCGTCGTGCTCGTCTTCCGGCGCAGCGGCGACTCCCGCATCGGCCGTGCCTGGGTCGCCATCCGTGAGGACGAGACCGCCGCCCTGGCCATGGGCATCAACGGCTTCCGGGTCAAGCTCATCGCCTTCGCCGTCGGCGCCTCCCTCGCGGGTCTCGCCGGCACCGTGCAGGCGCACGTGACCTACACCGTGACACCCGAGCAGTACCAGTTCGCCGGCCCGATCCCGCCGAACTCCGCGTTCCTGCTCGCCGCGGTCGTCCTCGGCGGCATGGGCACCATCGGCGGCCCCCTCATCGGCGCCGCGCTGCTTTTCCTCATCCCCAACAAGCTCCAGTTCCTCGGCGACTACCAGCTCTTCGCGTTCGGTGTCGCGCTCATCCTGCTGATGCGCTTCCGCCCGGAGGGCCTCGTTCCCAACCGGCGCCGCCAGCTGGAGTTCCACGAAGAGGCCGAAGCGCCCACAGTCCTCGGCAAGACAGGGGTCTGACCACACATGACCACCGACACCTCCACCCAGGGCACCACCCCGGACGCCACCGCCCCCGGACAGGTCGTACTCGACGCCCGCGGCGTGACCATGCGCTTCGGCGGCCTGACCGCGGTGCGCAACGTCGACCTCACCGTCAACAGCGGCGAGATCGTCGGCCTCATCGGGCCCAACGGCGCCGGCAAGACGACCTTCTTCAACTGCCTCACCGGCCTCTACATCCCCACCGAGGGCGAGGTCCGCTACAAGGACGAGGTGCTGCCGGCCAAGTCCTTCAAGGTGACCGCGGCCGGCATCGCGAGGACCTTCCAGAACATCCGTCTGTTCGCCAACATGACGGTCCTGGAGAACGTGCTCGTCGGCCGCCACACCCGCACCAAGGAGGGCTTCTGGTCCGCGGTGCTGCGCCTGCCCAGCTTCCACCGGGCCGAAGCGAAGTCGCGCGCACGCGGCATGGAGCTCCTGGAGTTCGTGGGCCTCGCGGCCAAGGCCGACCACCTCGCCCGCAACCTGCCCTACGGCGAACAGCGCAAGCTGGAGATCGCCCGGGCCCTGGCGAGCGAGCCGGGTCTGCTGCTGCTCGACGAGCCGACCGCCGGCATGAACCCGCAGGAGACCAGGGCCACCGAGGAGCTGGTCTTCGCGATCCGCGACCGGGGCATCGCCGTCCTCGTCATCGAGCACGACATGCGGTTCATCTTCAACCTCTGCGACCGGGTGGCCGTGCTCGTCCAGGGCGAGAAGCTCGTCGAGGGCGACAGCGCCACCGTCCAGGGCGACGAGCGCGTCGTCGCCGCCTACCTCGGAGAGCCCTTCGAGGACTCGCGCACCGACGAGGAGGCCGCCCGGGCCGAAGGCGCCGAGGCCCAGGCCGACACCCCGACGGACGCCGCGCCCGGCAAGGAGACCGACCGATGACCGCACTGCTCGAGGTCGAGGACCTCCGCGTCGCCTACGGCAAGATCGAGGCCGTCAAGGGCATCTCGTTCAAGGTGGAGGCGGGCGAGGTCGTCACCCTGATCGGGACCAACGGCGCCGGCAAGACCACCACGCTGCGCACCCTGTCGGGTCTGCTCAAGGCGGTCGGCGGCCAGATCAAGTTCAACGGCAAGTCGCTGAAGAAGACCCCGGCCCACCAGATCGTCGCCCTGGGGCTCGCCCACTCGCCCGAGGGGCGGCACATCTTCCCCAGGATGGCGATCGAGGACAACCTGCGGCTGGGCGCCTTCCTCCGCACCGACAAGCCGGGCATCGAGAAGGACATCCAGCGGGCCTACGACCTCTTCCCGATCCTGGGAGAGCGGCGCAAGCAGGCCGCGGGCACCCTGTCCGGCGGTGAGCAGCAGATGCTCGCCATGGGCCGCGCCCTCATGTCGCAGCCCAAGCTGCTGATGCTCGACGAGCCCTCCATGGGCCTGTCGCCGATCATGATGCAGAAGATCATGTCGACGATCGCCGAGCTCAAGTCGCAGGGGACGACGATCCTGCTGGTCGAGCAGAACGCCCAGGCGGCGCTGTCGCTGGCCGACCACGGCCATGTGATGGAGGTCGGCAACATCGTCCTGTCCGGCACCGGACAGGACCTGCTGCGCGACGAGTCGGTGCGCAAGGCGTACCTCGGCGAGGACTGAGCACCTCCCGCCCGCCACGACGAGGCCCGCGCTCCCCGGACGACCGGGGGACGCGGGCCTCGTGACGTGCGCGGTCAGCTCTTGGACGCCTTCTTCTCGTCCGCGTCCTGGATGACCGCCTCGGCGACCTGCTGCATCGACATGCGGCGGTCCATGGAGGTCTTCTGGATCCAGCGGAAGGCGGCCGGCTCGCTCAGGCCGTACTCGGTCTGGAGGATCGACTTCGCGCGGTCGACCAGCTTGCGGGTCTCCAGACGCAGCGTCAGGTCGGCGACCTCCTTCTCCAGCTCCTTCAGCTCGGTGAAGCGGGAGACGGCCATCTCGATCGCCGGTACGACGTCGGACTTGCTGAACGGCTTCACGAGGTACGCCATCGCGCCGGCGTCCCGGGCGCGCTCGACGAGGTCGCGCTGGGAGAAGGCGGTGAGCATCAGCACCGGGGCGATGCTCTCCTCGGCGATCTTCTCGGCCGCCGAGATGCCGTCCAGCTTGGGCATCTTGACGTCGAGGATGACCAGGTCCGGCTGGTGCTCACGGGCGAGTTCGATGGCCTGCTCGCCGTCACCGGCCTCGCCGACGACGGAATAACCCTCTTCCTCGAGCATCTCTTTGAGGTCGAGCCGAATCAGGGCCTCGTCCTCCGCGATGACGACACGGGTCGTCATCGGAGGCACGTGCGACTTGTCCTCGTCGGGCGTGTCCACGGGCTGGGGCGACTCGGGGGCGGTCACTTGAGCTCCTTGTTGCAGGGCAGGGGTGCTGCTGACAAGAGCCTACCCAGCTGCGGTAAAGTAGGTGCGCGGAGGGTCGGGGGAAACCTTTGATTCTGCGAGCCCCGGTAGCCCAATTGGCAGCAGGCAACGGATTCAAAACCCGTACAGTGTCGGTTCGAGTCCGACCCGGGGCACTTTTACTTCGATTCCAAGGTCGCCCCGATGAGCTGCTCAGGCCGGGCTGTCGTCCTCGCCGACGTGATGCACCCGGACCATGTTGGTCGAGCCGGACACCCCGGGCGGTGAACCGGCCGTGATCACCACGATGTCGCCCTTCTCGCAGCGGCCGTACTTCAGCAGCAGATCGTCGACCTGCTCGACCATCGCGTCCGTGGAACCCGCGTGCGGCCCGAGGAACGTCTCCACGCCCCAGGTCAGGCTGAGCTGGGAGCGGGTGGCCGCCTCGGGCGAGAAGGCGAGCAGCGGGATCGGCGAGCGGTAGCGGGACAGCCGGCGGGCGGTGTCGCCCGACTGGGTGAACGCGACCAGGAACCTCGCGCCGAGGAAGTCGCCCATCTCCGCCGCCGCACGGGCCACCGCGCCTCCTTGCGTGCGCGGCTTGTTCCGTTCGGTCAGCGGCGCCAGGCCCTTGGCGAGCAGATCCTCCTCCGCCGCCTCGACGATCCTCGCCATCGTCCCCACCGTCTCGACCGGGTACTTGCCGACGCTCGTCTCGCCGGACAGCATCACCGCGTCCGTGCCGTCGATGACGGCGTTGGCCACGTCGCTCGCCTCGGCGCGCGTCGGCCGTGCGCTGTCGACCATCGAGTCGAGCATCTGGGTCGCCACGATCACCGGCTTGGCGTTGCGCTTCGCCAGCTTGATCGCGCGCTTCTGGACGATCGGGACCTGCTCCAGCGGCATCTCCACGCCCAGGTCCCCGCGGGCGACCATGATCCCGTCGAAGGCGGCGACGATGTCGTCGATCGCCTCGACCGCCTGCGGCTTCTCCACCTTGGCGATGACGGGGAGGCGGCGGCCCTCCTCGGCCATGATGCGGTGGACGTCCTCGACGTCCCGGCCGCTGCGGACGAAGGAGAGCGCGACGACGTCGAAGCCGGTGCGCAGCGCCCAGCGCAGGTCGGCCTCGTCCTTCGCGGAGAGCGCGGGGACGGAGACCGCGACGCCGGGGAGGTTCAGGCCCTTGTGGTCGGAGACCATGCCGCCCTCGACGACGGTGGTGCGGATCCGGGGGCCGTCCACGGACGCGACCTCCAGGCAGACCTTGCCGTCGTCGACCAGGATGCGCTCACCGGGAGTGACGTCACCGGCGAGACCCGGGTAGGTGGTGCCGCAGGTGTGGCCGTTCCCCTGCACGCCCTCCTCGACCGTGATGGTGAAGGTGTCACCGCGTTCAAGGAGTACGGGCCCTTCCGCGAAACCGCCGAGCCGGATCTTCGGGCCCTGAAGATCCGCGAGGAGCCCGACGCTGCGGCCGGTCTCGTCGGCGGCCTTCCGCACCCGCCGGTACCGCTCCTCGTGCTCGGCGTGATGGCCGTGGCTGAGATTGAACCGGGCCACGTCCATTCCGGCGTCGACCAGCGCTTTGATCTGGTCGTACGAGTCGGTGGCGGGTCCCAGGGTACAAACGATCTTTGCTCGGCGCATGATTCGAGCCTAGGCCTTACCGGCGGGTAGAGAATTGGCCGGGCATGACCACTCAACAACCTTTGGGTGAAGGGGTGTTGACAAGTATTGAATTGTGCGGTGGGACGCTCTGATGAGCATTTCCCCGGTCAGGGCCGTGTCCCCGGCTATACGCGCGGCGGATGCATGGTGAACCGGGCGTTGACCGCGGCATGGACCTTCTGGCGCTGGGGTTCGAGGTCGAGGGCCGGTGCGGCGTCCTCGGCAGCGCCGTACGCCATCGAGCGCATGCGGCCGGAGGGCTGGGGGTAGGGCTGGGCATCCTCGGCGCCGATGTCGGCCAGCTCCACCAGGGCCGCCAGCGAGGTGCCGAGCGCCTCCGCGTACTCCCGGGCGCGCTGGACCGCCTCCCGCACCGCCTGCTGCCGGGCCTCGCGGTGGGCCGGCGAGTCCGGGCGCAGTGCCCACCAGGGGCCGTCCACCCGCGTCAGCTCCAGGTCGGCGAGGCGGGTGGTGAGCTCGCCGAGGGCGGTGAAGTCGGTCAGCTCGGCGGTGAGGTGGACCCGGCCGTGGTAGGCGTGGACCCGCTCGCCACGGCCCTTCTCCCTGAGCTCCGGGCTGATCGAGAAGGCGCCCGTCTCCAGGTGCTCCACCGCCTCCCCGTAGGACTTGACCAGATCCAGGGCGGTGGCGTTGCGCCGGGTGAGGTCGTCGAGGGCGGCGCGGCGGTCCTTGCCGCGGGAGGCGACCGTGACGCCGATGCGGGCGATCTCCGGGTCCACCTCGAGACGCGCCTCGCCTCGGACGGCGATGCGGGGCGCGTCGGGGGTGCCGTAGGGGACGGCGGGGCCGGGGTCGTCCGCTGCAGGGAGGGTCATACGACCCACTCTGTCACCTTCCGTCGGCGAGCGGGGTGAGCACCTGGGCCTGCCGTGCCTGCGGGATCCGCGGCGGCTGCTGCGACTGGTCGAGCCCGAAGGTGGTGAAGGCCGTCCGGGTGGGAAGCGGGTACGTCTCCCTGCCCGTGAGGGAGTTGATGATGGTGGCACTGCGCCAGGCGGCGAGGCCGAGATCGGGCGCGCCGACGCCATGGCTGTGCCGTTCGGCGTTCTGGACGTAGATGTGGCAGCCGGAGCCGCTGACGCTGGGGTCCAGGGCGAGGCGGAACCGCTCGTCCACACGCGGGCGTTCGCGGTTGTCGCGGCGCAGACAGGGGTCGAGGCCGGCGAGGAGGCGGTCGAGCGGGCGCTCGCGGTAGCCGGTGGCGAGGACGACGGCGTCGGTGGTGAGCCGGCTGCGGGTGTCCTGCTGCACGTGCTCCAGATGGAGTTCGACCTTGGTGGTGGCGACACGGCCCGCGGTGCGCACGCGGACGCCGGGGGTGAGGACGACGTCGGGCCAGCCGCCGTGCAGGGAGCGGCGGTAGAGCTCGTCGTGGATGGCGGCGACGGTGCCGGCGTCGATGCCCTTGTGCAGCTGCCACTGCCCGGCGAGGAGCCGGTCGCGCACGCCTTCGGGCAGGGCGTGGAAGTAGCGGGTGTAGTCGGGTGTGAAGTGCTCCAGTCCGAGCTTGGAGTACTCCATGGGCGCGAACGCCTCGGTGCGGCCCAGCCAGTGGAGCTTCTCGCGGGCGGCGGGGCGGGCGCGGAGCAGGTCGAGGAAGATCTCCGCGCCCGACTGCCCCGAGCCGATGACGGTGACGTGCTCGGCGCCGAGCAGGGCCTCGCGGTGGGCGAGGTAGTCGGCCGCGTGCACCACGGGCACGCTCGGCGCGTCGGCGAGCGGCTTGAGCGGGTCGGGCACGTAGGGCTCGGTGCCGATGCCGAGGACGATGTTCCTGGTGTAGGTGCGGCCGAGCGCCTCGGCCTCCCCGTCGGCGTCGAGCTGGGTGAAGTCGACCTCGAAGAGGTTGCGTTCGGGGTTCCAGCGGACGGCGTCGACCTGGTGGCCGAAGTGGAGTCCGGGGAGGCTGTCGGCGACCCAGCGGCAGTAGGCGTCGTACTCGGCGCGCTGGATGTGGAAGCGCTCGGCGAAGTAGAAGGGGAAGAGCCGGTCGCGGGCCTTGAGGTGGTTGAGGAAGCTCCATTCACTGGCGGGGTCGGCGAGGGTCACCAGGTCGGCCAGGAAGGGGACCTGGATGCGGGAGCCCTCGATGAGCAGGCCCGGGTGCCAGGCGAAGGAGGGGCGCTGGTCGTAGAAGACGCCGTCCAGGCCGGCCAGCGGCTGGGCCAGGGCGGCGAGGGAGAGGTTGCAGGGGCCGATGCCGATGCCGACCAGGTCGCGGGGGGCGTCGGGCTCGTGGGGAGCGGGGTGGGGGCGGGGGGTGGTGCTCATCGGGGGGTGGATCCTTCCACGAGTGCGTCGGCTTGATCTGCGGCTGCCGCGGCCTTCTCGGCTTCCTCGGCGGCCTTTTTCGCGGCCTCTTCGACGAGGGCGAGGAGCGTGGCCAGGTCGGCGGGGCGGGTGTCGGGGTTGAGCAGGGTGGCCTTGAGCCAGAGCCGCCCGTCGAGGCGGGCCCGGCCGAGGACGGCACGGCCCTGCTGGAGGAGGCTTCGGCGGACGGCGGCCACCGTGGCGTCGGTGGTGTGCGCGGGCCGGAACAGGACCGTGCTGATGGTGGGCCGGTCGTGGAGTTCGAAGGCCGGATGGTGCTGGACGAGGCCCGCGAACTCACGGGCGTGGCCGCAGACTTGGTCGACGAGCGCACCCAGGCCGCTGCGGCCGAGGCTCTTCAGCGTGATGGCGATCTTGAGGATGTCGGGGCGCCGGCTGGTGCGCAGGGAACGGCCCAGGAGGTCGGGGAGACCGGCCGCGGTGTCGTCGTCGGCGTTCAGGTAGTCGGCGTGGTGCCGGAGGGCGGCCAGATCGCGGGGGTGGCGGACCGCGAGGAGCCCCGCGGCGACCGGCTGCCAGCCCAGTTTGTGCAGGTCGAGGGCGATGCTGTGGGCGCGCTCCAGACCGGCGAGCTGCTCACGGCGGCGCTCGCTGAACAGCAGGCCCCCGCCGTAGGAGGCGTCGATGTGCAACCGGGCGCGGTGGGCCGTGCACAGGGCGGTGATCTCGGGGAGGGGGTCGATGAGGCCCGCGTCGGTGGTCCCGGCGGTGGCCGCGACGAGGTGGGGACCGGGCAGGGCGGTCAGAGCCTCGTCCAGGGCGGCGGGGTCGAGGGTGCCGGCGGGGGCGGGGACGATCACCGGGTCGGGCAGGCCGAGGAGCCAGGCGGCACGGGGCAGCGAGTGATGGGCGTTCGCACCGCAGACCAGGCGGATGCCGGCGCCGTGCCGCTCGCGGGCCAGCAGCAGCGCGAGGTGGTTGGACTCGGTGCCGCCGGTGGTGACGACGGCGTCGGCGACACCGGCCTCCCGCGCCAGCGCGCGGGTGACGAGGGCCTCCAGGGCGGAGGCGGCCGGTGCCTGGTCCCAGGAGTCCAGGGACGGGTTGAGGACGCTCGCCGCCAGGTCGGCCGCGGCGGCGACGGCCAGCGGCGGGCAGTGCAGATGGGCGACGCAGTGCGGATCGGCCGGGTCGGCCGCGCCCTCCGCGAGCGCGTGCACGAGGACGCGCAGGGCGTCGGGGTCGCCGTCCTGCGGCAGTACGTCCCCGACCGCGGCGTGCACGCGTGCGGTGACGGCGTCCGGTCCGCCGGCGGGCAGGGGACCTCCGCGCGCCCGGGCGCCCGCCTCCAGCGCGTCGAGCACGGTGTCGAGCAGGGGGCGCAGGGCGCCGCGGCCTTCGGGGCCCGAGGCGAGGCTGGACGTGCTCATGGGTTCCTCCCGGGCGCGCGGGCTGAGGGAGTTCCAGCTTGGACGCGGATGCGTGCGCGTGCCCGAGGAGTCAACGATCGGAACCCGAAAGTGGGTACGCCTGCGGCGCTGCGGCGGGGAGGGACGCCGCGGCGCCGGGGTCCGGGGCCGCGGCCCAGGGCGTGTTTCGACGGTCCCGCCTGCCCGGCGGGCGGACGACGCTACGTCCGAAACACGCCCTCGGCCCTCAAGGAGCCTTGTCCCCGAGCGCCGGACGGGCTGAAACGACCCGCAACGCCCTCGCCAGGTCGTCCAGTTGGTCGATCAGCTTCCTCCGCAGCGCCGGGATCGGCTTCGCGTCCGCCAGGCAGGTCTGGCCCAGGGCGAGGGTCTCCTGGTCGACGGCGTGGAGCGGGAAGGCCCAGCGGCCGGCGGCGTCGGCGATGGCAGGGCCGCGACGGGCGGCCACCGCCACCGCGTCCTCGTAGTAGCGCGGGACGTAGTCGCGGACGAGGTCGGCCTGCTCGGGCTGCCAGAAGCCCTGGGCGGTCGCGATGAAGAGGTAGTTGGAGAGGTCGGTGCGCTCGTCGCCGCCGAACATCGCCTCCCAGGCGCGTGCCTTGGCCTGCTCGTCGGGCAGGGAGGCGCGGCAGCGGGCGGCACCCTCCCGGCCGGTGGCGGAGGGGTCGCGGTCCAGTTCGGCGGCGATGGCGGCCTCGTCGGTGGCGCCGAGCACGGCGAGGCGGGCGAGGACGCGCCAGCGCAGGTCGGGGTCGAGCTCGGGGCCGCCGGGGACGGTGCCCTCGGCGAGCCAGGCGGCGATGGTGTCGGGCTGCGCGGCCACGGCGATGAAGTGGCGTACGGCGATCAGGCGCAGTCCGGGGTGGTCGCCGTCCTCGGTGCGGCGGATGAGGTCGCGGCACAGGGAGGAGAGCGTGCTCAGGGCCGCCGGACGCTCCTCGGGGGTGACGTAGCGGCCGGCCACCTGGGCGGAGGCGAAGGCCAGGACGCCCTGCACGAGGGCGAGGTCCGTCTCGTGCGGGAGGTGCGTGCGGGCCACCTCCAGGTAGGCGGCGGGTGGGAGCCGGCCGTCCCGGACGGCGTCGCGCAGGGCGTTCCACACGACCGCGCGGGTGAGCGGGTCGGGCAGGCCGGACAGGCTGGTGCGGACCGTCTCGAAGGACTCCGCGTCGAAGCGGATCTTGGCGTAGGTGAAGTCGCCGTCGTTCAGCAGGAGCAGGGCGGGGCGCTTGCCGAGCGCCTGCGGCCCGGTCTGCGGGATGTCGAGGTCGAGGCGCTCGCGCAGGACGAGCTGCCCGTCCTCGTCGGAGACGTCCTGGTCGTAGAGACCGACGGCGATGCGGTGCGGGCGGCTGCCGGCGCGGTCGACCTGGAGCGTGTACGTGCCCGGGTCGCCGCGGGTCACCTCCGGGCTGAGCGTGTCGACCCCGGTGGTGCGCAGCCAGGCGTCGGCCCAGGCGTGCACGTCGCGCTCGGTGGCGGAGGCGAGGGAGTCGATGAAGTCGGCGAGTGTGGCGTTGGCGAACTTGTGGCGCGCGAAGTGGGTGTTGATGCCCGCGAGGAAGTCCTTCTCGCCGAGCCAGGCCACGAGCTGACGCAGCGCGGAGGCGCCCTTGGCGTAGGAGATGCCGTCGAAGTTGAGGAGGGCGGAGGCCGTGTCGTCGACGTTCTCCGGGGCCACGGGGTGGGTGGACGGGCGCTGGTCTGCGTCGTAGCCCCAGGACTTGCGGGCGACGCCGAAGTCGGTCCAGGTGTCGGTGAACCGGGTCGCCTCGGTGAGGGTCTGGTAGCCCATGTATTCGGCGAAGGACTCGTTCAGCCAGATGTCGTCCCACCACCGGAGGGTGACGAGGTCGCCGAACCACATGTGGGCCATCTCGTGGGCGATGACCATGGCGCGGGTCTGCCGCTCGGCGTCGGTGACCGCGGAGCGGTAGACGAACTCGTCGCGGAAGGTGACCAGGCCCGGGTTCTCCATGGCGCCGGCGTTGAACTCGGGGACGAACGCCTGGTCGTAGGAGTCGAAGGGGTACGGCTCCTGGAACTTCTCGTGGTAGCGGTCGTAGCACTGCCGGGTGACCTCGAAGAGCTCCTCGGCGTCCGCGTCCAGGTGGGCGGCGAGCGAGCGGCGGCAGTGGATGCCGAAGGGCAGGCCGCGGTGCTCGGTGCGCACCGAGTGCCAGGGCCCGGCGGCGACGGCGACGAGGTAGGTCGACATCGGCGGGGTGGGCGCGGCCTGCCAGCGGCCCTCGCCGAGGTGTTCGGTGACGCCGTTGGCGAGGACGGTCGAGCCTTCGGGGGCCTTGACGGTCAGTTCGAAGACGGACTTGAGGTCGGGCTGGTCGAAGGCGGCGAAGACGCGCTGCACGTCCTCCATGAACAGCTGGGTGTAGAGGTAGGTCTCGCTGTCCGTGGGGTCGGTGAAGCGGTGCATGCCCTCGCCGGTGCGGGAGTAGCGCATGCTCGCGTCGACGCGCAGCTCGTGCTCGCCGGCCGTGAGTCCCTTCAGCGGCAGGCGGTTCTCGCGCAGGGTCTCGGGGTCGAGGGGCTGTCCGTCGAGCGTGACCGAGCGCAGCTCGGCGGGCTTGACCTCCACGAAGGTGTCGGCGTCCGCGTGCGCGCTGAACCGGATGACGGTACGGGAGTCGAAGGTCTCGTCGCCGGTGGTCAGATCGAGGTCGATCGTGTAGCGGTGGACGTCGAGGAGCGTGGCACGGGTCTGCGCTTCGTTGCGCGTCAGTACGGACATGCAGGCAATGCTGCCTGATGGCACTGACAAGGCACAGGGGGAATCGGTACGCGGGCCCTGCCCGCTCCCCCCTCGTGCTACGTCCGCTCCTGTTCGAGCTCTGCCTCGTGCGCCCTGCCGGTGCGCCGGACGGGCGGGCGGGAGTCCGGGTGGGGCAGGGCGGGGGCGCGGGGCGCGGGGCCGTCGGCGTCGGTGCGGCCCTTGACCAGGGCGCGCAGGTCGCGCAGTTCCTGCTCCAGGTCGAGGAAGCGCTGATGGGCGTCGTAGAGGTAGCGGACCTTGGTGCGCAGGGCCCAGGGGTCGATGGGCTTGACGACCAGGTCGGCGACGCCGAGTCCGAAGGCCGCGGAGGTCAGGAGGTGGTCGAGGCCGAAGCCGGTGAGCAGGACCACCGGTATGTGCTGGGTCTGTTCGACCCGGCGCATGTAGCGGACCACGTCCAGGCCGCTGACGCCGGGCATGCGGACGTCGAGCAGCAGGAGGCCGACCTGCCCGCGGAGCACCTGCTTGAGGGCGTCGTCGCCGTTCGTGGCCCGTCCCAGCCGGTAGCCCAGCGGCGCCAGGGCGCTCTCCAGGGCGTACAGGGTGTCCTCGTGGTCGTCGACGATGAGGATCTTGGCATCCGGCATGGCCCGACGTCCCTCCCGCGTGGACAACCAGCTTATGACCGGAATACTGACGTGGCGTGCTCGTCAGCTGACAAGGAGTGCACAGCGCAGCATGCCCCCTGCCGGCCGTGCTGTCACTCCCCCTGTGGCATCTGCCGAGGTCAATTGGCCGTCTACGCGGAGCCGTTCACGGTGTCCTCGGCGATGCGCTCGTGGTGACGGATCACTTCCGCGACGATGAAATTCAGGAACTTCTCAGCGAACGCCGGGTCCAGCTTCGCGCTCTCCGCGAGGGCGCGCAGGCGCGCGATCTGGCGCGCCTCGCGGGCCGGGTCGGCGGGCGGCAGCCGGTGGGCGGCCTTCAGATGTCCGACCTGCTGGGTGGCCTTGAAGCGCTCGGCGAGCATGTGGATGACGGCCGCGTCGATGTTGTCGATGCTGTCGCGCAGCCTGGCGAGTTCCGCGCGGACGGCGGGGTCGACGTCCTGAGTGCCGGTGTTGCTGGTGGTCATGGGCGTCCACCCTACGGGGCGGGCCGGGGTGCGATCATCCCCGCGGACCGGGCGAGGGGCCGATCCTCGGCGGGTCGTCGGGATCCGGCACGCGGTCGCTCCAGCCGCCGGGCACGGCGCGGTACTGCTGGGCGCGGAAGCGGACCGGGGGCATGCCGACGCGGCGGGTGAACAGGCGGGAGAAGTAGGCCGGATCGTCGTAGCCGACGCGGCGGGCGACGGCGGCGACGGGCAGTTCGGTGGCGGCGAGGAGCTCCTTGGCCCGGCCGAGGCGGATGCCGAGCAGGAAGTCCTTGGGGCTGCAGCCGGCGCCGCGGCGGACGGCGGCGCGCAGTTCGGCCGGGCTCATGCCGTGCCGGGCGGCGTGCTCCGCGACCGTCATGGGCAGACAGGCGTCGCGGGCCAGGGCCTTGAGAACGGGGTCGCCGTCGGGGGCGAGGTCGGCCCGGGCACGGCGCAGCGCGACGAGGAGCTCGTGGACGGCGGCGCCGGTCTCGACCTCCAGCAGCGGGTTGCCCCGGCGGGCGGCCCGCGCGATGCGGCCGATCACCCCGCGCGCGTCCGCGGCGTCCGAGAGCGGCACCACGGGGCGGTCCGGCTCGATGTAGCCGAGTTCGGTGTACGGGGCGACGGCGGGCCCGGTGAAGACGACGAAGCCCTCGTCCCAGCCGCCGTCGGGCCCGGCGCCGTAGTGGTGCGGCACTCCGGGGGTGAGCCACAGCAGCGCGGGCGCGGTGACGGCCACGCGGCGGCCGTCGGGGGCGAGGAACCAGCCGCCGCCCGCGCTGACGACGACGGCGACGTGGTGGTCGAGGGTGCGGGGGCCGACGGTGGGCAGCGCGCCGTACTGCAGGCCGACGCCGAGGCAGACCAGGCCCGTGCGGTGGTGGGCCGGTCCGGGCGTGAAGAACCGCATCCAGGTGTGATACATCCGCGCTCCCTGTGCGCGTGTTTCGGTCCAAGCAACGGTGATCTTTGTCCATGGACGGGGCCGCCGCCAGGGGGTCAGGGTGGGAGGCATGAGCGAGTTCGGGGTGGGGGACGCTGATTTCCTGCTGGACGGCCGCCCGGTGCGGCTGCTGTCCGGCGCGCTGCACTACTTCCGGGTGCACGAGGCGCACTGGGAGCACCGGCTGGGGATGCTGCGGGCGATGGGTCTCAACTGCGTGGAGACGTACGTCCCGTGGAACCTGCACGAGCCGCGGCCGGGCCGGTACCGGGACGTGCGGGCGCTCGGCCGCTTCCTGGACGCGGCCCGGGCGGCGGGGCTGTGGGCGATCGTGCGCCCGGGGCCGTACATCTGCGCCGAGTGGGAGAACGGCGGCCTGCCGCACTGGCTGACGGGCGAGCTGGGCACGCGCGTGCGTACCCGCGACGAGACGTACCTGCGGTACGTGCGGGGCTGGTTCGGGCAACTGCTGCACGAGATCGTGCCGCGGCAGATCGACCGCGGCGGCCCCGTGATCATGGTGCAGGTCGAGAACGAGTACGGCAGCTACGGCTCGGACGCCGCGTATCTGCGCGGCCTCGCCGACCTGCTGCGGGAGCGGGGCGTCACGGTCCCGCTGGTCACCTCCGACGGCCCGGAGGACCACATGCTGAGCGGCGGCTCGATCCCCGGTGTGCTCGCGACGGTGAACTTCGGCTCCCACGCGCGCGAGGCGTTCGGGGCACTGCGCCGGCACCGCCCCGGGGGTCCGCTGATGTGCATGGAGTTCTGGTGCGGCTGGTTCGACCGCTGGGGCGGCGAGCACACCGCCCGTGACGCGGGGGACGCCGCGGACGCGCTGCGGGAGATCCTGGAGTGCGGGGCGTCGGTCAACCTGTACATGGCGCACGGCGGCACCAGCTTCGCCGGCTGGGCGGGCGCCAACCGGGGCGGCGGCGACCTGCACGAGGGCCCCCTGGAGCCCGACGTGACGTCGTACGACTACGACGCCCCGATCGACGAGACGGGACGTCCCACGGAGAAGTTCTGGCGGATGCGCGAGGTCCTCGCCGAGTACGCCGGGGGCCCGCTGCCCGAGCCGCCGCCCCCGCCCGCGCCGCTGGGGGCGCCGGCCGAGGTGCGGCTGGAGGGCTGGGCGCCCCTGGACGTGGTGCTGGAGGCGCGTGGCGGCCCGGAGAGGGCGGCTCCGGTGCCGCCCACCTTCGAGGAACTGGACGTGGACCGGGGGCTCGTGCGGTACACGGTCGCGGTGCCCGGCCCGCGCCGGCCGTATCCGCTGACCGCCCGCGGGCTGCGGGACCTGGCCGTGGTGTACGTCGACGGTGAGCGGGCGGGTGTGCTCGGCGAGGGCGACGAGCAGCTCAAGGAGCCCGTCGCGGGGCCCGCGCGCGTGGAGCTGTGGGTGGAGTCCCTGGGGCGGGTCAACTACGGGCCGCGCGGCGGCGAGCCCAAGGGCATCACCGGTGGCCTGCTGCACGAACGGCAGTATCTGCACGACGTACGCGCGCGTGGACTGCGTCTGGACGCACTCGACGACATCGGGGGCGTCCCCTTCGGGCCGCTGCCCGAGGACGAGGGCCCAGGGCTGTACCGGGGCACCGTCACGGTGCGCGGCGCCGGTGACGCACGGCTCGAGCTGCCGGGCCGGACCCGCGGCTTCGTCTGGGTCAACGGGTTCGGCCTGGGCCGCTACTGGTCGGTCGGCCCGCAGCGCTCGCTGTACGTGCCCGGGCCGGTGCTGCGCGAGGGCGAGAACGAGGTGTGGCTGCTGGAGCTGGACGGTTCGGACCCGGCCGGAACGGGGAGCGTCCTCCTGCGGACCCTCCAGGGGTCCGCCTCCCCGTAGAGTGGAACAGGGTGCAGGTCGTCCTGGGGGTCAGGCGTGGCGAACGGCGGACCGGTCGAGCACGGCTTCCCACACCTGGAGAAGGTGCGGGACGCCATCACCGCGCTCTACCGGCGGTTGTCGTACGACACGATCCGGACGTTCTCCAGCAGCGTCGCCCCCGCCGACGTGGCCTTCGTGGACACGGACGACCTCTATCTGGGCGCCCAGCGGGTGGCCCGCGAACTCGTGCGGCACTACCGCCTCCCGGACGCCCGCCTGATCGTCGGCTTCCGGGAGATGGAGCACGCGGCGAACATCGAACTCGCGGCGGGCCCGGAGTACTTCGTCGAGCTGAACGACCGCTTCCGCACCCACCGCCGGGACATCGGTGCCGCGCTCTCCCACGAGATCATGCACGTCTATCTGCACCGGCTGGACCTGTCCTTCCCCGGCACCCGCGACAACGAGATCCTGACGGACACCGCGACGACCTATCTGGGAGCGGGCTGGCTGCTGCTGGACGCCTACCGCGAGGACGCGGCCTCCTCCCAGAAGCTCGGCTATCTGACACCGGAGGAGTTCGGCTACGTCCTGGCGAAACGGGCGCTGGTCTTCGACGAGGACCCGTCGATCTGGTTCACCAGCCCGCAGGCCTACGAGGCCTACAACCGCGGCATGGCCAAGGCCCGCCACGACGAGCAGCAGCCCCCGCTGACGGCGGCCGGCTGGGCGGGGCGGCGGCGCTACGCCCGCGACCGCCGGCACGCCCAGGACCACCACGCCCCGGCGTCGCACCCCGGTGCGCCGTACTCGTTCAGCCCGGACGGCCGTGGTCCGCTGCGGGTGTCGTTCCCGTGTCCCACGTGCCATCAGCGCATTCGGGTGCCCGTACGGGGACGCGTCCGCGCACGCTGCGGGCTGTGCCGCACGGTACTGGAGTGCGACACATAGGCGGCCGGGGCGCGACGCACACCGGGGACGCGGCCCCCTCGGTGGTCGCGATGTCGCCGCCGTGCGCGACCGCCTCGCCGCCCGCCGCGCGGATCTCGGCCACGACCTGCCCGGCCGGGCTACCGGCGCCGGGCGCGCCGTCCAGGCCCACGCCCAGGTCGTTCACCACGACCCGCGCTCCCTCGGCGGCGAACGCGAGCGCGTGCGCCCGTCCGAGGCCGCGCCCGGCACCGGTGACGACGACCACCCGCCCGTCGGCCTGGTCGCGGCCCTGGCCTACGGGGCGGCGGGCGTCGCGATGGGCACGCGGTTCCTGCTCACCTCGGACTCGACGGTGCCGCCGGCGGTCACGGCGCAGGTATCTGGCGGCGACCGTCAAGGACGTCACCGTGACGACGGCGGTGGACGGCCTGCCGCACCGGATGCTCCGCACGGACCTGGTGAACTCGCTGGAGGACGCCGGCCGTACGACGGCCCTGGTGCGCGCCGTGCGCCGGGCGGCCGGGTTCCGGAAGCTCTCGGGCCTCACCTGGCGGCAGATGGTGCGCGACGGGCTCGCGCTCCGGCACGGCAAGGAGCTGTCCTGGAGTCAGGTCCTGCTCGCCGCGAACACCCCGATGCTGCTCAGGTCGGCGATGGTGGACGGCCGCGCGGACCTCGGGGTGATGGCGTCGGGGCAGGTCGCCGGGGTGATCGACGATCTGCCGTCGTGCGCCGAGCTGGTGGAGCGGGTGATGTCGCAGGCCGCGCAGATCGTCGGCGCGCTGCCGGCGGGCGGGGCTTCCCCGCGCGCATGACGCAGCCCGGAGCCCCTCAGAGCCGCTGGATGATCGTCACATTGGCCTGCCCGCCGCCCTCGCACATCGTCTGCAGCCCGAACCGGCCCCCGGTGCGCTCCAGTTCGTGCAGCAAGGTCGTCATCAGCCTGGTGCCGGTCGCGCCGAGAGGATGGCCGAGGGCGATCGCACCGCCGTTGACGTTGACCTTCTCCGGGTCGGCGCCGGTCTCCTTCAGCCAGGCGAGGACGACCGGCGCGAAGGCCTCGTTGATCTCGACGAGGTCGATGTCGTCGATGCTCAGGCCGGTCTTCTTCAGGGCGTGGGCGGTGGCCGGTATCGGCGCCGAGAGCATCCGGATCGGGTCCTCGCCCCGTACGGAGAGGTGGTGCACGCGTGCGCGTGGCGTGAGCCCGTGCTCGCGCACCGCCCGCTTCGAGGCGAGCAGCATCGCCGCCGCCCCGTCGGAGACCTGCGAGGAGCAGGCGGCGGTGATGGTGCCGCCGTCGAGGACCGGCTTGAGCCCGGCCATCTTCTCCAGGGAGGTGTCCCGGCGCGGCCCCTCGTCGGCGCCGACCTCGCCGTACGCCACGATCTCCCGCTCGAAGCGGCCCTCGTCGACGGCCCTCAGCGCCCGCCGGTGGGAGCGCAGCGCGAACTCCTCCTGGTCCCGCCGGGTGATTCCCCACGTCGCGGCGATCATCTCGGCCCCGGCGAACTGGTTCACGGGCCGGTCGCCGTACCGCGCGCGCCAGCCCTCGCTGCCCGCGAACGGGCCCTGTGTGAGGCCCAGAGGCTCGGCGGCCCGGCGGGAGGCGAAGGCGATCGGGATCTGCGACATGTTCTGCACGCCGCCCGCGACCACCAGGTCCTGTGTGCCCGACAGCACGCCCTGCGCCGCGAAGTGCACGGCCTGCTGCGAGGAGCCGCACTGCCGGTCGACCGTCACCCCCGGCACCTCCTCGGGCAGCCCGGCCGCCAGCCAGCAGGTCCGCGCGATGTCCCCGGCCTGCGGCCCCACCGCGTCCAGACAGCCGAAGACGACGTCCTCGACGGCGGCCGGGTCCACTCCCGCGCGCGCCACCAGTTCCTTCAGCACGTGGGCGCCGAGGTCGGCCGGGTGGACCCCGCTCAGCCCGCCTCCCCGCCGTCCGACGGGCGTGCGTACCGCTTCGACGATGTAGGCCTCGGCCATGGCGACTCCCTCGGCAGAAAGGGCTATGTGCGTACGGCGATCCCGTCCAGCACCATCGACAGGTACTGCCGGGCGATCTCTTCGGGGCTGTGCTGTCCGCCCGGCCGGTACCAGGACGCGGCCACCCACACGGTGTCGCGCACGAACCGGTAGGTGAGCCGGACGTCGAGATCGGCCCGGAAGACCTGGGCGGCGACCCCGCGCTCCAGCGTGGACAGCCACGCCTTCTCGAAGCTCCGCTGCGACTCCGCGAGGAACGCGAACCGCTCCTGCGCGACCAGCTGCTTGCTCTCCTTCTGGTAGA
The DNA here is from genome assembly GCF_044767585.1 of Streptomyces sp. NPDC101225. Lineage (NCBI taxonomy): Bacteria > Bacillati > Actinomycetota > Actinomycetes > Kitasatosporales > Streptomycetaceae > Streptomyces > Streptomyces sp. NPDC101225. Next base: position 24,573 of record NZ_JBIWOE010000020.1, on the reverse strand, counting down.
TCGCGACGGCGGCGCGGTGCCGGTCGATCTCCCGGAACGACTCGGTGACCAGGGCCTCCAGGGTCTCCCGCGGTCCCGACTCGGCCCGCAGGACGGCGTCGTAGCCGCTCCAGAGCTCGTCGAGGAAGGTGCGCAGGATCTCCTCCAGCATCGATTCCTTGGAGTCGAAGTGGTAGTAGAGGCTGCCCGCGAGCATGCCCGCGTGGTCCGCGATCTTGCGTACGGTGGTGGCGTTGTAGCCCTGCTCGGCGAAGACCTCGGCGGCGGTGTCGAGGAGTTCACGGCGCCTGGCGGGGGCGGCGGTCACCTGGGGCTTCTTCTGGGTCGGCACGGTTCCATTGTGAGCTGCTCCGGTCCTCAGGGGTGCTGGCTGCTGACGGAGACGGCCTCCCCGGTGAGGTACGAGGCATACCCGGACGCCAGGAACACGATCACGTTGGCCACCTCCCAGGGCTCGGCGTACCGCCCGAACGCCTCGCGCGCGGTGAGCTCCTCGAGCAGCTCGGGCGTCGTCACCTTCGCCAGGTGCGGGTGCATGGCGAGGCTCGGCGAGACGGCGTTGACCCGCACGCCGAACCCGGCGGCCTCCATCGCGGCGCACCGGGTCAGCGCCATCACGCCCGCCTTCGCGGCGGCGTAGTGCGCCTGCCCGGCCTGGGCGCGCCAGCCGACGACGGAGGCGTTGTTGACGATCACGCCGCCGCGGCCGTCCGCCCGCATCCGCCGCAGCGCCGCCCGGGTGCACCGGAAGGTGCCGTTCAGCGTCACGTCGAGGACGCGGGTCCACTGCTCGTCGGTCATGTCGGCGAGGGCCGAAGTGCCGCCCAGACCGGCGTTGTTGACCACGACGTCCAGCCGGCCGTGCTCCCCCAGGGCCGCCTCGAACAGGGCCTGGACCTGGCGCTCGTCGGTGACGTCGCAGGGCAGCGCCGCCACCGACGACGCCCCGAACTCGCCCGCCAGCTCGGCCTCGTGCTCCTTCAGCCGCCGAGCGTGCGCGTCGCTGATCAGCACGCGTGCGCCCTCCTCCAGGAAGCGCCGTGCGGTCGCACCGCCGATGCCCGCGCCGGCGGCGGCGGTGATGACGGCGGTGCGTCCCTTCAGCAGCCCGTGTCCCGGTTCGTACACAGGGCTCTCGACGGCTGTCACGGCTCCACGCCAACCTACCAAACACTTGTTAGGGAAGGATGGCCGCCGCGCCCTCGCCGCCTCCCTGGACGCCATGCTCACGGCGGCGGACACTCCGTCGGCCGTCCGGGACTGGAGCCAGGGCGACCCTGCGCGCGGACGTGCGCTGTGGTCCCGTGTCGCCGAGGCGGGCGTCTTCTCGCTCGCGGTGCCGGAGAAGTACGGCGGCGTGGGCCTGCGCCCGGTCGAACTCGCTCTCGCCTTCGTCGAGTTGGGACGGCACGCGGTGCCGGGGCCGCTGGTGGAGACGGTCGCCGCGGCCGCGCTGTTCACCGGGCCGGGCCGGGACGCCGAGCGGCTGCTCCCGCCGCTGGCGTCGGGCGCGGCGATGGCCACGCTGGCTCCCGAAGGGGCGCGCGCTGGATGCGGACGTGGCCACCGTCCGGCTCTCGGTGACGCCCGGCGGTGTGCGGCTCGCCCCCGGCCACGGCCCGCTGCGGACGTCGCTCGACCCGGCCCGCCGGCTCGCGCTCCTGGCGCCGGGCGGGGAGCTGCTCAGCGGGCCGCGGTCCGTCGAGCGCGCACTGGCCTGCGCCCGCCTCACCACCGCCGCCCAGGCCCTGGGCGTCGGCCTCGCCCTCCTGGACCGCACCGTCGCGTACACCGGGCAGCGCACCCAGTTCGGCGTCCCCATCGGCTCGTTCCAGGCCGTCAAGCACCGTCTCGCCGACGCGAAGATCGCCCTGGAGTTCGCGCGGCCGGTTCTCCTCGGCGCCGCCTCGACCCTCGCGCCCGCCGACGTCGCGGCCGCCAAGGTCACCGCGTGCGAGGCTGCGTACGCCACCGCCCGTGCCGCGCTGCAGCTGCACGGCGCGATCGGGTACACCGCCGAGTACGACCTGTTCCTGTGGCTGACCAAGGCCCGTGCGCTGCGCTCCGCCTGGGGCGGGCCCCAGGAGTGCCGGGACGTGGTGCTCAGTGGTGGTGATCGCCGCCGGTGAGTTCGCGGTACTCCTCCACCGTCGGCTTCGGGATGCGCGAGTCGGACCCGAACATGGCGCGGGCCAGCTGCGCGCGCACCCGCTGGGAGACCGTGACCGGCCGCCGCACACCGTTGGCGTCGACCGTCGGACCGATCTCGTAGGGCGGATTCTGCTCGTGCTGGGTGAGTGTGAACAGCTGGTCCTGCGCGAGGGGTTCGTGGACCTCGACGAACTCGCCGGTCGGCAGCCGCTTGATGGTGCCGCTCTCCCTGCCGTGCAGCACCTTGTCCCGGTCCCGGCGCTGCAGGCCCATGCAGACCCGCTTGGTGATCACGAACGCGGCCACCGGCGCCACGAAGAACGCGATCCGCACGAACCAGGTGATCGCGTTGATGGACAGATGCAGATGCGTGGCCACGATGTCGTTGCCGCCGCCGATCAGCAGGACCGCGTACAGCGTCAGCCAGGCCACGCCCAGGCCGGTGCGGACGGGCACGTTGCGCGGCCGGTCCAGGATGTGCTGCTCACGCCGGTCGCCGGTGATCCATGCCTCGACGAAGGGGTAGAGCCCGAGGGCGAGCAGGATCAGCGGGAAGAGCGAGAAGGGGATGAGGACACCGGGCACCAGCGTGTGGCCCCAGACGTTGATCTCCCATCCCGGCATCACCCGGATCAGGCCCTCGGAGAAGCCGAGGTACCAGTCGGGCTGGGCGCCGGTGGTGACGAGGTCGGGCCGGTACGGGCCGAAGGCCCACACGGGGTTGATGCTCGCGATGCCGCCCATGATCGCCAGCACACCGAAGACGAGGAAGAAGAAGCCGCCCGCCTTCGCCATGTAGACCGGCAGGAAGGGCATGCCGACCACGCTCTTCTGGTCCCGCCCGGGCCCCGGGTACTGCGTGTGCTTGTGGTAGAAGACCAGGATCAGATGGGCGACCACCAGGCCCAGCATGATCCCGGGCAGCAGCAGGACGTGGACCGGGAACAGCCGCGAGATGATGTCGTGCCCCGGGAACTCCCCGCCGAACAGGAACATCGACAGATACGTCCCGACGATCGGGATCGACAGGATCGCGCCGTCGGCGAAGCGGATGCCGGTGCCGGAGAGCAGGTCGTCGGGGAGCGAGTAGCCGGTCAGCCCGGTGATGATGCCGAGCAGCAGCAGGGTCCAGCCGAACAGCCAGTTGAGCTCGCGCGGCTTGCGGAAGGCGCCGGTGAAGAACACCCGCATCATGTGCACGAGCATGCCGGTGACGAAGACCAGCGCGGCCCAGTGGTGGATCTGCCGGATCAGCAGCCCGCCGCGCACGTCGAAGCTGATGTCGAGGGTGGACTCGTAGGCCCGCGTCATCGAGATGCCGTTGAGCGGGGTGTACGAGCCGTGGTAGATCACCTCGACGCCGCTCGGCTCGAAGAAGAGGGTGAGGTAGATGCCGGTGAGGATCAGGATGAGGAAGCTGTAGAGGCAGATCTCCCCGAGCATGAAGGACCAGTGGTCCGGGAAGACCTTGCGCATGTTGGCCCTGGCCAGCCCGTAGAGCCCCAGCCGCCCGTCGGCCCAGTCGGCGATCCGCTCGCCCGGGCCGGCCGGCTCCCTCCGTGCGGAGCTCGCCGTTTCGTTCCCCGATCGTGCGCCGTCCATACGTTCGTCGCCTCCCCGTCGGATCATCCTCAGGGTGGCACGGGGGCCCGGCCCGGGCCAACGGTCCGGTCAGGACGGCGGCAGGATCCCCTGGGCCCGCGCCGCCACCAGCCACGTCGGGAACTCCCCGACCAGCCGGTCGTACAGCTCCTCGTCGGACACCGCCGCGGGGTCCGCACCGGCGTGGAAGAACCCGGCGTTGTCCACCACCCGCCGGTCCGGCACCGCCAGTTCGTCGAGCCTGCGCAGGAAGTCGAACTGCTTGCTGTCCGGGTCCCCGAAGCCCACGAACTGCCAGAACAGGGGCAGCTTCGCGGCCTTGCACAGATACCGTTCGGCGGCGAGCCTGCTGATCGGGCCGCCGTCGGTCTGGAAGACGACGAGCGCGGGGGCGGTGGAACCGCTGTCGAGGTAGTGGTCGATCACGGCGTCCATCGCCAGGTGGTAACTGGTCCGCCCCATGTGCCCGAGGCCGGCCACGATCCGCTCGATGCGGCCCTCGTGACGGGCCAGCTCGATGTCGGTCTCGGCGTCGACGTCCGTCGAGAAGAAGACCACCGGCACGCGTCCGTCGTCGTCGAGGTGTGCGGACAGGCCGAGCACCCGGTCGGCGAGCGCCTGCACACTGCCGTCCTTGTAGTACGGCTTCATGGAGCCGGAGTGGTCGACCACCAGGTACACGGCGGCACGCGTTCCCGCCAGGCCGTGCCGGTGCAGCGAGACCCCCGCGCTCTTGTACAGGCTGACCAGCGCGGGCGCGGTCTCCTCGACCTTCTTGAGACTGATCGCAACCATGACCCCTACTCTCCCATCCGCCACCGGTGTTCGTTATTTTGTTCGGCGCCGTCCCCACCGGCTCACCGTCCGTCCCACCCCTTCCGAGGAGCCGGCTGTGGAACCCGAGTCCGCCGTCACCACCTGCTACCGCCACCCCAAGGTGGAGTCCCATGTCCGCTGCACCCGCTGCGACCGCTACATCTGCCCGGACTGCATGCGGGAGGCGGCCGTCGGCCACCAGTGCGTGGAGTGCGTGAAGGAGGGCGCGCGGTCGGTGCGGCAGGCGCGCACGGTGTTCGGCGGCCGGATCGCGGCCGTGCCCGTGGTGACGTACGTGCTGATCGGCGTCAACGTGCTCGCGTACCTGGCCGAGTTGGTGCGCCCGGCGTTCGTGGACCGCTTCGAGATGCTGGGCCGCGGCCTCGCGGGACCGGACGGCGGCCACTACGTCTGGCAGGCCGCCCACCCCTCGGGCTACCACGCGGAAGGTGTCGTGGACGGCGAGTGGTACCGCCTGCTGACCGGCGCGTTCCTCCATCTCCCGGTCACCGGGGGGACGTTCGGGATCCTGCACATCGTGATGAACATGGTGGCGCTGTGGAACATCGGCCGGGTGGTGGAGTACCAGCTGGGCCGGGTCCGCTACGTCACGCTGTACCTGCTGTCCGCGCTCGGCGGCTCGGTCCTGGTCCTGCTGCTCGCGCCCGGCACCCCCACGCTCGGCGCCTCCGGTGCGATCTTCGGGCTCGGGGCGGCGTACTACGTGATGGCCCGCCGCCTCGGCGCCGAGATGAGCACCGTCAACCGCTTCATGGCGGGCCTGCTGCTGTGGCTGCTGATCTCCGCCGGCCTCACCTCCTGGCAGGGCCACCTCGGCGGGCTGCTCGCGGGCGGCCTGGTGACGCTGGCGTACGCCTACGCGCCGCGGGACCAGCGCCGCGACCTCGTCCAGGCCGGTACCTGCGTCGCCGTGCTGGCGCTGCTGGTGGTCCTCAGCATGGCGAAGGTCGCGGAGCTGACCGTGTGATCCGATCATGGAACATGTGCACGTAATGTGTGCCCCATGAAACGTGCCGGCTGTCTGCTGTTCGCGGCCCTCCCCGTGGTCATCACGGCGGGCGTCTACGTCCTCACGCCCGCGCACTCCGACGACGGCACCCCGAAGACCACCGTGTCCGCGGCGCAGCACGGCGCCGCGGACGCCAAGAACCGGGCCGAGAAGGAGCGGGCGGAGGACGACGAGGTGATCGCCGACCTGCCGCCCGGCCTCGCCGCCCCGGCCAAGAAGGAGCTGGCCCAGAAGCTGGTCGCGAGCGCCGAGAACTCGACCCTGGACTGGCGCAGCGCGTACGGCTACATCGAGGACATCGGCGACGGCCAGGGCTACACGGCCGGCGTCATCGGCTTCTGCACCGGCACGCACGACCTGCTCACCCTGGTGGAGCGCTACACCAAGGCGCACCCCGGCAACGGCCTCGCCGGGTACCTCCCGGCCCTGCGCGCCGTCGACGGCACGGACTCCCACAAGGGCCTGGACCCGGGCTTCACCGCCGCGTGGAAGGCCGAGGCCCGGCTGCCGGCCTTCCGCCGGGCCCAGGACGAGGAGCGCGACCGCGTCTACTTCAACCCGGCCGTCCGCCTCGCCAAGCTCGACGGCCTCGGCACGCTGGGCCAGTTCATCTACTACGACGCCCTGGTCTTCCACGGCCCCGGCACCGGCCCGAACAGCTTCTACGGGCTGCGCGAGCGCGCCATGCGCGAGGCGGACACCCCGTCCCAGGGCGGCTCCGAGAAGCACTACCTGGACATCTTCCTGGACGTCCGCCGCAAGGCGATGCGGGCCAAGAAGGCCGGCATCGACACCTCCCGCATCGACACGGCCCAGCGCCAGTTCCTCTACGACGGCAACCTGAACCTGAAGACACCGCTGACGTGGAAGGTGTACGGGGAGACGTACAGGGTGCCGTAGCCGACGGCGGACATGCGACGGCGCCCGCCCACAGTCCGGTCGGGGACTCAGGGGGACGGGCGCCGTCGGTGTTCCGTACGCCTTTGTACGGGACGTCCTGTGGTGCTTCCCGAGGGGCCGTCAGGCCATCAGGGAGCGGTCCGTCGGGCGGATCGGGGCCGGCAGGTCGCTGGCGCCGGTCAGGAAGCGGTCCGCTCCCTTGGCGGCGGAGCGGCCCTCGGCGATCGCCCACACGATGAGCGACTGGCCACGGCCCGCGTCACCGGCGACGAAGACACCGGGGACGTTGGTCTGGAAGTCGGCGTCGCGGGCGATGTTGCCGCGCTCGTCGAGCTCCAGGCCGAACTGGTCGACCAGGCCGTTGTCGCGGTCGGTGCCGGTGAAGCCCATGGCGAGGGTGACCAGCTGGGCGGGGATCTTGCGCTCCGTGCCCGGCTTCGAGGTCAGCTTGCCGTCGACGAACTCGACCTCGGTCAGGTGCAGCCACTGGACGTTGCCGTCCTCGTCGCCCTCGAAGTGGGTCGTGGAGACGGAGTAGACCCGCTCGCCGCCCTCCTCGTGCGCCGAGGTGACCTTGTAGAGCATGGGGAAGGTCGGCCAGGGCTGGCTGGTCGGGTGCCGCTCGTCGTTCGGGCGGGGCATGATCTCCAGCTGCGTGACGGAGGCCGCGCCCTGGCGGTGGGCGGTGCCCACGCAGTCGGCGCCGGTGTCGCCGCCGCCGATGACCACGACGTGCTTGCCCTCGGCCGAGATCGGGGCGGTGACGTAGTCGCCCTCCTGGACCTTGTTGGACAGGGGCAGGTACTCCATCGCCTGGTGGATGCCCTGGAGCTCGCGGCCGGGGACCGGGAGGTCACGGGCGGTCGTCGCGCCGGCGGCGACGACGACCGCGTCGTACCGCTTCTTCAGGTCGGTCGCCTTGAGGTCGCGGCCGATCTCGATGCCGGTACGGAAGCGGGTGCCCTCCGCGCGCATCTGCTCGATACGGCGGTTGATGTGCCGCTTCTCCATCTTGAACTCGGGGATGCCGTAGCGCAGCAGGCCGCCGACGCGGTCGGCACGCTCGTAGACGGCGACGGTGTGGCCGGCCCGGGTCAGCTGCTGGGCGGCGGCCAGGCCCGCCGGGCCCGAGCCGATGACGGCGACGGTCTTGCCGGACAGGCGCTCGGGGATCTGCGGGGCGACGTCCCCGGTCTCCCACGCCTTGTCGATGATCGAGACCTCGACGTTCTTGATGGTGACCGGTGCCTGGTTGATGCCGAGCACGCACGCCGACTCGCAGGGCGCCGGGCAGAGACGGCCGGTGAACTCCGGGAAGTTGTTGGTCGCGTGCAGGCGCTCGGAGGCGGCCGCCCAGTCCTCGCGGTAGGCGTAGTCGTTCCACTCGGGGATCAGGTTCCCCAGCGGACAGCCGTTGTGGCAGAACGGGATGCCGCAGTCCATGCAGCGGCTGGCCTGCTTGCTGATGATCGGCAGCAGGGAGCCGGGGACGTAGACCTCGTTCCAGTCCTTGACGCGCTCGGTGACGGGGCGGGTCTTGGCGACCTCACGGCCGTGGTTCAGGAAGCCCTTCGGGTCAGCCATTGATCGCCGCCTCCATCATCTTCTCGGTGATCTCGGTCTCGGTGAGACCGGCTCGCTCGGCGGCGTCCTTGGCGGCGAGCACTGCCTTGTACGTGCTGGGGATGATCTTGCTGAAGCGCTCCACGGCGGTGTCCCACTCGGCGAGCAGCTTCCCGGCGACCGTGGAGCCCGTCTCCTCCTGGTGCCGGCGCACGACGTCGTGCAGCCACTGCTTGTCGGAGTCGTCGAGGGCCTCCACGGCGCTGGCGTTGCCGACGTTGACGTTGTCGACGTCCAGGTCGATCACGTACGCGACACCGCCCGACATGCCGGCCGCGAAGTTGCGGCCCGTCTCGCCGAGCACCACCGCGTGACCGCCGGTCATGTACTCGCAGCCGTGGTCGCCCACGCCCTCGGAGACGACCAGCGCGCCGGAGTTGCGGACGCAGAACCGCTCGCCCGTACGGCCGCGCAGGTACAGCTCGCCGCCGGTGGCGCCGTAGGCGATGGTGTTGCCCGCGATCGTCGAGTACTCGGCGAGGTGGTCCGCGCCCCGGTCCGGGCGGACGATCACGCGGCCGCCGGACAGGCCCTTGCCGACGTAGTCGTTGGCGTCGCCCTCCAGGCGCAGCGTGACACCGCGCGGCAGGAAGGCGCCGAAGGACTGGCCCGCCGAGCCGGTGAAGGTGATGTCGACGGTGTCGTCGGGCAGGCCCGCGCCACCGAACTTCTTCGTCACCTCGTGGCCGAGCATGGTGCCGACCGTGCGGTTGATGTTGCGGATGGCGACCTGGGCGCGCACCGGCTGGGCGTCGGTGGCGGAGTCCGCGGCCAGGGCATCGGCGGCGAGCTTGATCAGCTCGTTGTCGAGCGCCTTGGTCAGGCCGTGGTCCTGCTCGATCAGCCGGTGGCGCACCGCGCCCTCGGGCAGCTCGGGCACGTGGAACAGCGGCTCGAGGTCCAGGCCCTGCGCCTTCCAGTGGTCGACCGCGCGGGTCACGTCGAGCGCCTCGGCGTGGCCGACGGCCTCCTCGATGGAGCGGAAGCCGAGCTCGGCGAGGATCTCGCGGACCTCTTCGGCGATGTACCGGAAGAAGTTGACGATGTACTCGGCCTTGCCGGTGAACCGGTCCCGCAGGGTCGGGTTCTGGGTGGCGATGCCGACCGGGCAGGTGTCCAGGTGGCAGACGCGCATCATCACGCAGCCGGAGACGACGAGCGGCGCGGTCGCGAAACCGAACTCCTCGGCGCCGAGCAGCGCGGCGATGACCACGTCACGGCCCGTCTTGAGCTGGCCGTCCGTCTGGACCACGATGCGGTCGCGCAGGCCGTTGAGCAGCAGGGTCTGCTGGGTCTCGGCGAGGCCGAGCTCCCAGGGGCCGCCCGCGTGCTTCAGCGAGGTGAGCGGGGAGGCGCCCGTGCCGCCGTCGTGGCCGGAGATGAGCACCACGTCCGCGTGCGCCTTCGACACACCCGCGGCGACCGTGCCGACGCCGACCTCCGAGACCAGCTTCACGTGGATCCGCGCCTGCGGGTTCGCGTTCTTCAGGTCGTGGATGAGCTGGGCCAGGTCCTCGATGGAGTAGATGTCGTGGTGCGGCGGCGGGGAGATCAGACCGACACCCGGGGTGGAGTGACGGGTCCTGGCGACCCACGGGTAGACCTTGTGGCCGGGCAGCTGCCCGCCCTCGCCGGGCTTGGCGCCCTGGGCCATCTTGATCTGGATGTCGTCCGCGTTGACCAGGTACTCGGAGGTCACGCCGAAGCGGCCGGAGGCGACCTGCTTGATGGCGGACCGGCGGGCCGGGTCGTACAGGCGGTCCGGGTCCTCGCCGCCCTCGCCGGTGTTGGACTTGCCGCCCAGCTGGTTCATGGCGATGGCGAGCGTCTCGTGCGCCTCGCGCGAGATGGAGCCGTAGGACATGGCGCCGGTGGAGAAGCGCTTGACGATCTCGGAGGCCGGCTCGACCTCGTCGACGGAGATCGGCTCGCGGCCGGACCTGAAGCCGAACAGGCCGCGCAGCGTCATCAGGCGCTCGGACTGCTCGTTGACCCGCTCGGTGTACTTCTTGAAGACGTCGTAGCGGCCGGTGCGCGTGGAGTGCTGGAGGCGGAAGACGGTCTCCGGGTCGAACAGGTGCGGCTCGCCCTCGCGGCGCCACTGGTACTCGCCGCCGATCTCGAGGGCGCGGTGGGCCGGCGCGATGCCGGAGGCCGGGTACGCCTTCGCGTGGCGGGCGGCGACCTCCTTGGCGATGACGTCGATGCCGACGCCGCCGATCTTGGTGGCCGTGCCGTTGAAGTACTTCTCGACGAAGGTCTCGTCGAGACCGACGGCCTCGAAGACCTGGGCGCCGCGGTAGGAGGCGACGGTCGAGATGCCCATCTTGGACATGACCTTCAGCACGCCCTTGCCGAGGGCGTGGATCAGGTTGCGGATGGCCTGCTCGGCCTCTATGTCCGTCAGGAAGGTGCCGGCGCGGACCAGGTCCTCGACCGACTCCATGGCCAGGTACGGGTTGACCGCCGCGGCGCCGAAGCCGATGAGCAGGGCGACGTGGTGGACCTCGCGGACGTCGCCGGCCTCGACCAGCAGGCCCACCTGGGTGCGCTGCTTGGTGCGGATGAGGTGGTGGTGGACGGCCGCGGTGAGCAGCAGCGACGGGATCGGCGCGTGCTCGGCGTCCGAGTGGCGGTCCGACAGGACGATCAGCCGGGCGCCGTTCTCGATGGCGGCGTCGGCCTCGGCGCAGATCTCGTCGATGCGCGCGGCCAGCGAGTCGCCGCCGCCGGAGACCCGGTACAGGCCGGAGAGGGTCGCCGCCTTGAAGCCGGGCATGTCGCCGTCGGCGTTGATGTGGATGAGCTTGGCCAGCTCGTCGTTGTCGATCACCGGGAAGGGCAGCAGGACCGAGCGGCAGGAGGCCGCCGTCGGTTCGAGCAGGTTGCCCGAGGGGCCCAGCGAGGAGCGCAGCGAGGTGACGAGCTCCTCGCGGATGGCGTCCAGCGGCGGGTTGGTGACCTGCGCGAACAGCTGGGTGAAGTAGTCGAAGAGCAGCCGCGGACGCTCGGACAGGGCCGCGATCGGGCTGTCCGTACCCATCGAACCGATCGGCTCGGCGGCGGCCTTGGCCATCGGCGCGAGGATGACGCGCAGCTCCTCCTCGGTGTAACCGAAGGTCTGCTGGCGGCGGGTGACCGAGGCGTGGGTGTGGACGATGTGCTCGCGCTCGGGCAGGTCGCCCAGCTCGATCTCGCCGGCCTCGATCCACTCGGCGTACGGCTGCTCGGCGGCCAGCGTCGCCTTGATCTCGTCGTCCTCGATGATGCGGTGCTCGGCCGTGTCCACGAGGAACATGCGGCCGGGCTGCAGCCGGCCCTTGCGCACGACCTTGGCCGGGTCGATGTCGAGGACGCCGACCTCGGAGCCGAGGACGACCAGGCCGTCGTCGGTGACCCAGTAGCGGCCGGGGCGCAGTCCGTTGCGGTCGAGGACCGCGCCGACCTGCCTGCCGTCGGTGAAGGTGACACAGGCCGGGCCGTCCCAGGGCTCCATCATCGTGGAGTGGAACTGGTAGAAGGCACGCCGGGCCGGGTCCATGGAGTCGTGGTTCTCCCACGCCTCCGGAATCATCATCAGCACGGAGTGCGGCAGCGAACGGCCGCCCAGGTGCAGCAGTTCGAGCACCTCGTCGAAGGACGCCGAGTCGGAGGCGTCCGGCGTGCACACCGGGAACAGACGCTCCAGGCTCTGCTCGCCGAACAGGTCGGAGACCAGCTGCGACTCGCGGGCGCGCATCCAGTTGCGGTTGCCCTTGACGGTGTTGATCTCACCGTTGTGCGCGACGAAGCGGTAGGGGTGCGCGAGCGGCCACGACGGGAAGGTGTTCGTGGAGAAGCGCGAGTGGACCAGCGCGATGGCCGACGCGAAGCGGCGGTCGGAGAGGTCCGGGAAGAACGGCTCCAGCTGGCCGGTGGTCAGCATGCCCTTGTAGACGATGGTGCGGGCGGAGAGCGAGGGGAAGTAGACGGCCGCCTCGCGCTCGGCGCGCTTGCGCAGCGCGAAGGCCCTGCGGTCGAGCGCGATGCCCTTGCTCGCACCGTCCGTCACGAAGATCTGCCGGAAGGCGGGCATGGTCGAACGGGCGGTGGCGCCGAGGAGTTCCGGGGCGACCGGGACCTCGCGCCAGCCGAGCACCGTGAGGCCCTCCTCGGCGGCGATCGTCTCGATGCGCGAGACGGCGTCGTCGGTGCCCTCCTCGGGGAGGAAGGCGATGCCGACCGCGTAGGCGCCCGCCTCGGGCAGCTCGAAACCGGCCACCTCGCGGAAGAAGGCGTCGGGCACCTGCGCGAGCAGGCCGGCGCCGTCGCCGGAGTCCGGCTCGGAGCCGGTGGCGCCGCGGTGTTCGAGGTTGCGCAGCACCGTCAGGGCCTGTTCGACCAGGGTGTGGGACGCCTCGCCGGTGAGGGTGGCCACGAAGCCGACGCCGCACGCGTCGCGTTCGTTGCGGGGGTCGTACATACCCTGCGCAGCAGGGCGAGCATCCATGAAGGACCAGTTCTGGCCATTCGCGGAATGCTGGGACGGCTGGCGCGGCGTACGCATCGGCTCTCCCGTCGTCGTCTCAGGTGGCATGTTCAAGGTGCCGAGGGACGACGTTGGCCCTCTGCTCGGTGCAAAATTTCGTGCAGGTTACATGATGGAGCGGTTCTCGGGAAGCGGATGCTTCGTTCCAACATGCGGACACCGCGGGGCGGCGGGGGTACCGCGCCTGCGGTGGAAGCCATGGGGACCGAACGGGACAGATCGATGTCCGTCGGTCCAAGGCGGGAGGGGCGTCGTCGCCCGCCCCGCGGGTGCGCGACAGGCGTCATTGCCCACAGCGCTTACGGCTCATGCCCCGTGGTCATGCATCCGAAACCAGCGAGTAACGGCTACTTATGCGGCCCAACGCATAGTCTGCAACGGCCTTTATCCTACGGCCGTCCCGAAGAGGATGCCCAGGGCGTACGTCACACCGGCCGCCGCACCGCCGAGGGCGAGCTGCCTGAGTCCGCTGTACCACCAGCTGCGTGCCGTCACCCGGGCCACCACCGCACCGCAGCCGAACAGCCCGAAGAGCGCGAGCAGCACGGCCGGCCACAGCACGGTCGCACCGAGCAGATACGGCAGCACGGGCAGCAGGGCGCCCAGCGCGAAGGACCCGAACGACGACACGGCCGCGACCAGCGGGGACGGCAGGTCGCCGGGGTCGATGCCGAGCTCCTCGCGGGCGTGGATCTCCAGCGCCTGCTCGGGGTCCTTCGACAGCTGCCGGGCCACTTCCCGCGCCAGCTCGGGCTCGACCCCGCGGGCCTCGTAGAGTGCCGCGAGCTCCGCCTCCTCGTCCTTGGGGTGCTTGCGCAGCTCCCTGCGCTCCACGTCCAGCTCCGCCTCCACGAGCTCGCGCTGCGAGGCGACGGACGTGTACTCACCGGCGGCCATCGAGAAGGCTCCGGCCGCGAGGCCCGCCAGCCCGGTCAGCACGATGGCCTGCCGGCCGACGGCGCCACCGGCGACACCGGTCATCAGCGCGAGGTTCGAGACCAGGCCGTCCATCGCGCCGAAGACGGCGGGGCGCAGCCAGCCGCCGTTCACATCCCGGTGCGTGTGGTTGTCGCGGTGCGCTTCGTGCAGCGCGGCTTCGGTCTCGATGATGGCCACGGGTCTCCCCCAGGAAAGCTAAGCCAAAGCTAACTTTGGACACGTTCTATGTTTCGACAACCCAGAATGTACGCCTCGCATTCCCTCCCCGCCACCAAGGAAAGGCTCGGCTAACCTGCGGTTTCGCCCGCGGCCGGTCATCCGCCACGGCCTGCGCGCACATGCCGACCGGGTGACGCCGGCGCCCGCCGGGCTCGGCGGAACCGCTCCGGTGGGACACATCCGCAAACGGCTCCCGGAGTACCGGAGTCCCGCGGGAGAGGCCGCGCGCGTATGACATCGGTCGCCTGCACTCCCTCCGTCCCGCCGCCCGGCGACGCCGCCGGAATCCGCGAACGGGCGCGCGGCGCGCTGCTCGGCCTCGCCGTCGGTGACGCCCTCGGGGCCCCGGCGGAGAACATGAGGCCCTCGGAGATCCGCGCCCGCCGGGGCCGTATCACCGGCTATGTCACCGACCGCCCCTGCGGCACCGACGACACCGAGTACGCGATCTTCTCCGGTCTGCTGCTCGCCCGGCACGGCGCGGCCCTCACCCCGGCCCATGTGGAGGCGGCCTGGCACGAGTGGATCGCGGACCGGGAGGAGGGGCCGTTCCGCGGCGCGGGCTTCAGCGAACGCGGCACCCTGGAGAACCTCCGCCGCGGTCTCGCCGCGCCCATCTCGGCCCAGCACCGGCACGCCTGGAGCGACGGCCTGGCCATGCGCGCGGCCCCCTTCGGCGTCTTCGCCGCGGGGCGCCCCGCCGAGGCGGCCCGGCTGGCCGCCATCGACGGCTCGGCCAGCCATGACGGCGAGGGCATCTACGGCGGCCAGGCGGTGGCGGCGGGCGTCGCCGCGGCGATGGCGGGCGCCCCGCCCATCGCCGTCGTGGCCTCCGCCCCCGCAGTCGGTCCACCCGGACATCCGCGACCTGGAGGGGCTCGCGGCCTCGTGCGCCCGCGGCCGCACCCTGGGCCTCCTCGGCCGGGCCGCCATGCACCCGCGCCAGCTGCCCATCATCGAACGGGCCTGCCTGCCCACGGCGTGGGAGATCGAGGAGGCCGAGACGGTCGTCAAGGCGGCGACGACCCGGCAGGGCGCCCAGGCCCTGCCGAACGGCCGGTTCGTCGACGCGGCGGTGGTGGCGACGGCGCACCGCACGCTGTCGCCGGCCGGCCGCCGGCAGGCATTCCTCTGAGAGGGTCAGCTCTTCTTGGCCGACCCGGCGCCGTCCGTCGCCTCGTCCTTGACGCCGGTGTCCGCGTCCGCGTCCCCGTCCTCGTCCTTCGCACCGGCGTCCTCAACGGTGCCTTCGTCCCCGGCCGGAGCGTCACCGGCCGGGCCGTCACCGTCGGCCTCCCCGTCGGAGACACCCGGCTCGACCACGGCCTCCCGCCCCGGCCGGATCCTCGACGAGACGACGATGTACGCCACCGCGAGCAGGAACACGAGCAGCGCGGTCCAGTCGTTCAGCCGCAGGCCCAGGATGTGGTGGGCGTCGTCGACGCGCATGTACTCGATCCAGGCCCGGCCCACGCAGTAGGCGGCGACGTAGAGCGCGAACGCCCGTCCGTGCCCGAGCTTGAAGCGGCGGTCGGCCCAGATGACCAGGAAGGCGACGCCGACGCACCACAGGGACTCGTAGAGGAACGTCGGGTGGTAGTACCCGGGCACACGTCCGTCGGTCGAGGACGTGATGTGCAGCGCCCAGGGGACGTGCGTCTCTCTGCCGTACAGCTCCTGGTTGAACCAGTTGCCCCAGCGGCCGAGCGCCTGGGCGAGGACGAT
The DNA here is from genome assembly GCF_044767585.1 of Streptomyces sp. NPDC101225. NCBI lineage: Bacteria > Bacillati > Actinomycetota > Actinomycetes > Kitasatosporales > Streptomycetaceae > Streptomyces > Streptomyces sp. NPDC101225. The sequence goes on along the minus strand of NZ_JBIWOE010000020.1, from coordinate 9,040 downwards.
GCCGGGCGCGACGGCGTCGGCGTACGCGGGCATCGGGATGCCGCGGCGGCGGCAGCCGATCCAGGCGCCCAGGGCACCGAGAGCGATGGCGCCCCAGATGCCGAGCCCGCCCTCCCACACCTTGAAGGCGTCCACCCAGTCACGGCCCTCGCTGAAGTACAGCTCGTAGTCCGTGATGACGTGGTAGAGCCGGCCGCCGACGAGACCGAAGGGCACCGCCCAGACAGCGATGTCGGCCACCGTGCCGGCCCGTCCGCCGCGGGCGATCCAGCGCTTGTTGCCGAGCCAGACCGCGACGAAGACGCCGATGATGATGCAGAACGCGTAGCCGCGCAGCGGGATGGGGCCGAGGTACAGCACCCCACGCGACGGGCTCGGAATGTAGGCAAGTTCTTCCATGGCAAGGTCGACGCTACCGTGCCGGGCGGGCCGGACGGCAGGCGGACCGGCTACGGCTCCATAACGGGCGGACGTGAATCTCTTACCCCTTGTTCGCCTGCTGCACCAGTTGCTTCAGCTTCGCGGGCGTCATCGTCTGGTCCTGGTAGATGTTCTTGCCGTTGAGCAGAACCGTCGGCGTCCCGCCGAAGCCGCCGGCCTTGAAGGCGTCGTTGGACTTGTTCACCCAGCTGTCGTGCGTGCCGCCGTCGACGCAGGAGCGGAAGGCGGGCGTGTCGAGGCCCTTCACCTTGCCCGCCAGACCGATCAGCTTGCTGTTGTCGCCGAAGGCGTCGTCGGTCTCCTTCGGCTGGTTCGCGTACAGCACGTCGTGGTAGTCGCGGAACTTCCCGGCGTCCTGGGCGCACGCCGCGGCGTTGCCCGCGCGCAGCGAGCCGGTGCCTCCGAGGTTGCCGTCGATCAGCCTGACCAGGTGGTACTCGATCCGCATCTGCCCGGAGTCGGTCAGCTCGTGCAGCGTGGGGCGGTACGCCGTCTCGAAGGCCATGCAGGCCGGGCAGCGGAAGTCCTCCCAGATCGTGAGCGTCGACTTGGCGCCGTCCTTGCCCACCGGGATGGCCAGGCTGTCCTTGCCCTGTGCCCCGGAGGGCGCCACGGCCGGGCCGGACGCCTTCGTCTTGTCCTTGCCCGAGTTCGCGGCGACCACGCCGATCACGGCGGCAAGGCCCAGGACGCAGACGACGCTCGCGCCCACGATCAGCGCCCGCCGTCGCTTGTCGGCGGCCTTCTGCTTCGCGCGCTCGTCCGCCAGCCGCTCCCGGGCGGTGCGCTTTTCCTCACGGTTCTTCTCGCTCACACCCCCAGAACGAACCGGGGAGGCGCATTGCGCCTCCCCGGTGCCAGATCCACCCGTAAGGGGGACGAGGGTGACACGCGACGTCTACGCCTGGCCGCGCACGCCCTTCGCGAGGTCGGCGGCGAGCGAGCGGACGGCCTCGACGCCGGCCGCGTGGTCCGGCGCGTCCAGCATCCGCTTGACGAAGGCCGAGCCGACGATCACGCCGTCGGCGAAGCCGGCGACCTGGGCGGCCTGCCCGGCGTCGGAGACGCCGAGACCGACGCAGACGGGCAGGCCCGTGCCGGTGGCCCGGGTGCGCCCGACCAGGTCCTGCGCCTGCGCGCCGACCGACTCGCGGGTGCCCGTGACGCCCATCAGCGAGGCCGCGTAGACGAAGCCGCTGCCCGCGCCGGTGATCTGCGCCAGCCGTTCGTCCTTGCTGCTGGGCGCGACCACGAAGACGGTGGCCAGCCCGTGCTTGTCGGCGTGCTCCCGCCACAGCGCCGACTCCTGCACCGGCAGGTCGGGCAGGATGCAGCCCGCGCCGCCCGCCTCGGCGAGCTCGGCGGTGAAGCGCTCGACGCCGTAGCGGTCGATCGGGTTCCAGTACGTCATGACGAGGATCGGCTTGCCGGTGGCCTCGTAGGCCTCCTTGACCGTCCGCATGACGTGCGCGATCTTGACGCCGCCGCGCAGGGCGATGTCGTCGGCGGTCTGGATGACGGGCCCGTCGAGGACCGGGTCGCTGTGCGGCAGGCCGACCTCGACGACGTCCGCGCCGCCGTCCAGGGCCGCCTTGACCGCCTCGATGCCGCCGTCCACGGTCGGGAAGCCGGCCGGGAGGTAGGCGATGAGCGCGGAGCGCCCCTCGGCCTTGGCGCGGGCGAGGGTGTCCGTCAACAGCTGGATGGTGCCGCTCACTTGGCGTCCCCCTCGATCTCGGCGGTGTCGGCCCGGTCGGCGGCGACCTCCGCGTCGGTGTCGTACAGGCCGAAGTAGCGGGCGGCCGTGTCCATGTCCTTGTCGCCGCGGCCGGACAGGTTGATGACGATCAGGCCGTCCCCGCCCAGCTCCCTGCCGACGTCCAGGGCGCCCGCGAGGGCGTGCGCGCTCTCGATCGCCGGGATGATGCCCTCGGTGCGCGACAGCAGGCGCAGGGCCTGCATCGCCGCGTCGTCGGTGACCGCGCGGTACTCGCCGCGGCCGCTGTCCTTGAGGTAGGAGTGCTCCGGGCCGATGCCCGGGTAGTCCAGACCGGCCGAGATGGAGTACGGCTCGGTGATCTGGCCCTCGTCGTCCTGCAGGACGTAGGAGCGGGAGCCGTGCAGGATGCCGGGCTCGCCCGCGGTCAGCGTGGCCGCGTGCTCGCCCGTCTCCACGCCGTGCCCGGCCGGCTCGCAGCCGATCAGGCGGACGGAGGCGTCCGGGATGAAGGCGTGGAAGAGGCCGATGGCGTTGGAGCCGCCGCCCACGCAGGCGACGGCGGCGTCCGGGAGACGGCCGGCGCGTTCCAGCAGCTGGCGCCTGGTCTCCACGCCGATGACGCGGTGGAAGTCGCGGACCATGGCCGGGAACGGGTGCGGGCCGGCGACCGTGCCGAAGAGGTAGTGGGTGTGGTCGACGTTGGCGACCCAGTCGCGGAAGGCCTCGTTGATGGCGTCCTTGAGGGTACGGCTGCCGGACTTCACCGCGACGACCTCGGCGCCGAGCATGCGCATGCGGGCCACGTTCAGGGCCTGGCGCTCGGTGTCGATCTCGCCCATGTAGATGGTGCAGTCGAGGCCGAACAGCGCGCAGGCCGTGGCGGTCGCCACGCCGTGCTGGCCGGCGCCGGTCTCGGCGATGACGCGGGTCTTGCCCATGCGCCGGGTGAGCAGGGCCTGGCCGAGGACGTTGTTGATCTTGTGGGAGCCGGTGTGGTTGAGGTCCTCCCGCTTCAGGAAGATCCGGGCACCGCCGGCGTGCTCGGCGAACCGGGGCACCTCGGTCAGGGCGCTGGGCCGGCCGGTGTAGTCGACCAGCAGGTCGTCGAGTTCACGGGCGAACTCGGGGTCGTGCTTGGCCTTGTCGTACTCGACGGCCACCTCGTCCACGGCGGCGACCAGGGCCTCCGGGATGAACTTGCCGCCGAACGCGCCGAAGTAGCCCTCGGGCGTGGGGACCTGACCCGAGGGGTCGGGGATGAAGAAGTCGCTGGGCATGCGGATACCTCACGGTGAGTGCGTGGAAGGACACTGATCGCCGTGGGGGCGGAGCCTGTCGTGCGGCCTCAGGCCGTGGCGGGCCGGCCGCGCGGTTCCCCGCGCCCCCGTGGGGCGCGCTGCCATCGTCGGCCGTTGACCTGCCCGGGTTCGTCTCCGATGACGTACCTGACCCTGCGGCCGTGCACGCGGCGGGCCGGAGCACGGCAGCCGCGAGGGCGGCAGCCACGCGCGAGGCGGGCGTGCCGGTCCATGGTGGTCACGGTGAGAGTCATCGGGACAAGCCTAGCCGGGCGTCAGCCCCGGCCGTGCCGCAGGGCGGGGTGTTCGCCCGCCGCGACCAGGTCGGAGACCGCGGACTTCGGGTCCTTGCCGGTGACCAGGGACTCGCCGACGAGGACCGCGTCGGCCCCGGCGTTGGCGTACGCGATGAGGTCGTGCGGACCGCGGACGCCGGACTCGGCCACGCGGACGAGATGGGCCGGGATCTCGGGCGCGACGCGCTCGAACGTGCCCCGGTCGACCTCGAGGGTCCTGAGGTTGCGCGCGTTGACGCCGATCACCTTCGCGCCCGCGTCGACGGCCCGCTCGACCTCGTCCTCGTCGTGGACCTCGACGAGCGCGGTGAGGCCGATGGACTCCGCGCGCTCGATCAGCGACTCCAGGGCCGGCTGCTCCAGGGCGGCGACGATCAGCAGCGCGAGGTCGGCACCGTACGCGCGGGCCTCCCACAGCTGGTACGAGGTGACGATGAAGTCCTTGCGCAGCACCGGGATGTCGACCCGGGCCCGCACGGCCTCCAGGTCGGCCAGCGAGCCGCCGAAGCGGCGCTGCTCGGTCAGGACGGAGATGACGGCCGCGCCGCCCGCCTCGTAGTCCGCGGCGAGTCCCGCCGGGTCGGCGATCGCGGCCAGCGCGCCCTTGGAGGGGCTGGAGCGCTTGACCTCACAGATGACCTTGACACCGTCGCCGCGCAGCGCGGCCAGCCCGTCCTTGGCCGCGGGGGCCTTCGCCGCGCGTTCCTTGAGCTCGTCGAGGCTGACGCGCGCCTGCCGCTCCGCGAGGTCGGCACGGACTCCGTCGATGATCTCGTCGAGCACACTCACGCGAGCGGCCCCCTTCCAGACGGTTGACTGTTCAGAGGTTGACCCAGGGGGAAAACCGGTGGTCACTGCGATGGTATCCGCAGGAGGGCGTAGGCCTCGCATCCGGTTGACGCCGGTCCCACTACCTGGACGTTCCCCTGTTGATCAAGGATGGAGCCAGCCACCGAACGGCAGGTTCCGGACAACCGTGAAGACCAGCAGCAACGTTCCCACGGTCCACAGGTGGACCGGCCCGAGGTCGAGGCGCAGCGGCCGGCCGCGGGCCGCACGCACCACCCATACGGTCCACAGCACGGCGAAGCCCAGATAGCCGACGACCGCGGGAGCGTTGTCCTGGAGGGCCGCCAGGAAGTCGCCGTGGATGAAGGAGTACGCGCTGCGCAGGCCACCGCAGCCGGGGCAGTAGATGCCGGTGAACCCGTAGAGCGGGCAGACGGGGTAGTGGCCGGGCCGGTTCGGGTCCACCGTGCCGACGTAGGCGAAGGCCCCGGCGACGGCCGCGAGCAGTCCGGCGGGCACGGCGAGCCGGGACACCGCCGTACGGCCGGCGGTCGCCTGGAGGGGAATCGGGCTCTCGGCGTTCACGTCCAGCATTCTCCCCCCGGCGGGGCCGCCACGCGCGCGTGAGGGGCGATCCGGTGCCGGATCGCCCCTCAGCGGTGGACGCGGACGCCGTACGGGGTCAGCCCTTCGTCGGGCTCGCGGCGGCCTGGCTCTGCGCCAGCGCCGTCTGGAAGTCCTGGTGCGCGTCCTTCGGCTGTCCCATGCCCATCGCGCTCATGACCCAGCCGACGACACCGCCGACGACCACGATGCCCATACCGGCCCAGAAGCCCGCGGGCTGAGCCATCACCATGAAGGCACCCGCGACGCAGAAACCGACGAAGGCGATCATGACACCGGTCCAGGCGGCCGGGGTGTGACCGTGGCTGCTGCCCGCCATTGCTTGCTCCTCATTGCTGTATTCGTGTCTGAGCCGGACGCTCGTGGAACATTGTCCCGCACGCGCGCGGGCCCGCCGCTCGGGGGTGGCCATCGTGCGTCGGCTCCGGTGGTGGACCGGACGCGGTGCGCCTCGCGGGAGGCTACGCGCCGGTGGGGTCCTCGCCCCGGTCCAGGGCCTTCCAGATGTCCTCGGGGCGGTCGGGGTCGACGGCCGCGGGCCTGCGGCGGGGCTTGGGGGCGCCGGTGCGTTCGTAGCGTCCGGACATCGTGGGCCACTGGCGGCCGTAGCGCAGGGCGAGCAGTCCGGCCACGAGGAGCAGGGCGCCGCCGGCCGCCGCGACGTAGGGCCAGGCGGTGTGGGTGAGGGCGCCCACCGTGGCCGAGGTGTCTCCGGCGGCCTGGGCGGCCTTCTCGTCGAGCGCGGAGGTGTCGGAGACGCCGAGCAGGGCCGCGGCGACGGTGCCGGCGCCGGAGAGCGCGAGCAGGGCCGAGACCAGCAGGCGGCCGCCGCTGCGGACGGCGAAGACGGCGACGAGCGCGGCGAGGCCCACTATGGCGAGCGCCGCGGGGACGCCGGTGACGTCGCTGCCCTTGGCGGTCAGGGAGAAGGCGCCGCCGGCCACCGTCGTGGTGCCCTCCGACCAGCGCTGGCGGGTGGACAGCAGCGCGACGGCCGCGCCGAGCGCACCGCACAGCAGGGCAATGGCGAGACTCCGGCGGCCGGCCCGTGCGGGTCCGTCGGCTTCGGAACGGGGGTGAGGAGCAGCAGTCACGTACTCCACTATCACCCGAACCCCGTGCGAACCGTCACCCGGGGTTCACGTGAGAAGCGCCCCACCGCCCCCGGACGTCCTATCCGCCGAGCCTGTTCGCCGTGTGGACGGCCCGGAGCACGGCGGCCGCCTTGTTGCGGCACTCCTGGTCCTCGGCGACCGGGTCGGAGTCGGCGACGATGCCTGCGCCCGCCTGGACGTACGCCGTGCCGCCGCGCAGCAGGGCCGTGCGGATGGCGATGGCGGTGTCGGAGTCGCCCGCGAAGTCGAGGTAGCCGACGCAGCCGCCGTACAACCCCCGCCGGGACGGCTCGAGTTCGTCGATGATCTGCATCGCCCGCGGCTTGGGCGCGCCGGAGAGGGTGCCGGCCGGGAAGCAGGCCGTGAGGACGTCGAAGGCGGTGCGGCCCCGGGCGACCGTGCCGGTGACGGTCGAGACGATGTGCATCACGTGCGAGTACCGCTCGACCGACATGAAGTCGACGACCTCGACCGAACCCGGCTCGCAGACCCGTCCCAGGTCGTTGCGGCCGAGGTCGACCAGCATCAGGTGCTCGGCGCGCTCCTTGGGGTCGGCCATCAGCTCGTCGGCGAGGGCCTGGTCCTCCTGCGGGGTCGCCCCGCGCGGCCGGGTGCCGGCGATGGGGTGCACCATGGCCTGCCCGTCCTCGACCTTCACCAGCGCCTCGGGGCTGGAGCCCACGACGTCGAAGCCGTCGAACCGGAAGAGGTACATGTACGGCGAAGGGTTGGTGGCCCGCAGCACCCGGTAGACGTCCAGCGCGCTCGCCGTGCACGGCGTCTCGAAGCGCTGCGAGGGGACGACCTGGAAGGCCTCGCCCGCGCGGATGCGCTCCTTGACGTCCTCGACGGCCGCCCGGAAGTCGGGGCCGCCCCACAGGGCGGTGTACTCCGGCAGTTCGGAGGGCGGGAGCACGGCGGGCGGCTGGGCGACCGCGCGCGTGAGGTCCGCCTCCATGGCGTCGAGGCGGGCGACGGCGTCGGCGTGGGCCTCGTCGACCCCCGTGTCGAGGTCGTTGTGGTTGATCGCGTTGGCGATCAGCAGGACCGAGCCCTCCCAGTGGTCCATGACGGCGAGGTCGCTGGTGAGGAGCATGGTCAGCTCGGGCAGTTCGAGGTCGTCCCGCTCGCCGGGGCCGATCTTCTCCAGGCGGCGCACGATGTCGTAGCCGAGATAGCCGACCATGCCGCCGGTGAAGGGCGGCAGGCCCTCCTGGTGCGGGGTGTGCAGGGCCTCGATGGTGGCGCGCAGGGCGGCGAGGGGATCGCCCTGCGTGGGGACGCCGACGGGCGGGACGCCGAGCCAGTGCGCCTGGCCGTCGCGCGACGTCAGGGCGGCGGCGGAGCGCACGCCCACGAACGAGTAGCGGGACCAGGAGCGGCCGTTCTCCGCGGACTCCAGCAGGAAGGTGCCGGGGCGCTCGGCGGCCAGTTTGCGGTAGAGCGCGACCGGGGTGTCGCCGTCGGCGAGGAGCTTGCGGGTGACCGGGATGACACGGCGGTCGGTGGCCAGCTTGCGGAACGTCTCGAGGTCCATGGCGGCTGACCTTACTGATCCGCGCCGGACGGACCGGAATCGGCGTCCTTGTGCAGGACGTCGGCCTCGAAGCAGGTGCGTGCCCCGGTGTGGCAGGCGGCACCGACCTGGTCGACCTTGACCAGCACGGTGTCCGCGTCGCAGTCCAGCGCGACGGACCTGACCCACTGGACGTGGCCGGAGGTGTCGCCCTTGACCCAGTACTCCTGGCGGCTGCGCGACCAGTAGGTGCAGCGGCCGGTGGTCAGGGTGCGGTGCAGTGCCTCGTCGTCCATCCAGCCGAGCATGAGCACCTCACCGGTGTCGTACTGCTGGGCGATGGCGGGGACGAGCCCGTCGGCACTGCGCTTCAGGCGCGCGGCGATCTCCGGGTCGAGGCTGCTGACTGGGGGCTTGCTGGTCATGGGTGCCATTGTGCCGCGCGGCACCGGCCGTCACGGTGGCGAGTCCACTGGGCGGACCCGGTAGGGGGCCGTAGGCTGACTCCATGTCGACTTTCGCCAAGCGTGAACGACTTCTCCTGGCCGACCTGTTGGAGGCCGCGGGCCCGGACGCCGCGACCCTCTGCGAGGGCTGGCAGACCCGTGACCTCGCCGCGCACGTCGTGGTGCGCGAGCGCCGCCCCGATGCCGCCGGCGGCATCCTGATCAAGCAGCTCGCCTCCCGTCTGGAGCGGGTGATGGCGGAGTTCGCCGCCAAGCCGTACGAGGAGCTGATCCAGCTCATCCGCACCGGCCCGCCGCGCTTCTCGCCGTTCCAGCTCAAGCAGGTCGACGAGATGTCGAACACGGTGGAGTTCTACGTCCACACCGAGGACGTCCGCCGCGCGCAGTCCGACTGGACGCCGCGCGAGCTGGACCCCGTCTTCCAGGACGCCCTGTGGTCCCGCCTCGAACGCTCGGCCCGGCTGATGGGCCGCGGCGCCCCCACCGGCCTCGTCCTGCGCCGCCCGGACGGCCAGACGGCGGTCGCCCACCGCGGCACGCCCGTGGTCACGGTCACCGGCGAGCCCTCGGAACTCCTCCTGTTCTCCTACGGCCGCCAGAACGCCGCGCATGTGGAACTGGAGGGCGACAAGGACGCGGTGGCCAAGCTGCACGAGGCGAAACAGCTGGGGATCTAGAGCCAACGCCGTGTAGTTAGCGCTGGGTGTCCGGTGTCAAGTTGTGCGGGTGGTCTGGATGTCGATGCTGATGGTGGCTTTGTAGCTGGTTCTGTCG